>NZ_JABWRM010000023.1:0-69977 GCF_014268955.1 Pseudomonas sp. RW3S2
GGGCAAGTCGGAGCGCCGCGCGGGCGGCGCTCGATCTCACAGGCGCAAAAGAACCCCCGCCGAACAACAAAACTTGCGAGCCGCCACCCGAAATCGGAAGCTAGGCCGTCCCCCATCCGGATAGCCCCATGGAACTACACATTCGCCTGGAGGGCCGCAAGGGCCTGGCCGAGCAGCTCTACCAGCAGCTGCGCAGCGCCATTGACAGCGGCCACCTGGCAGTCGGCACCCAGCTGCCTCCCACGCGCCTGCTGGCCGAGCAGTTGCGGATATCGCGCAAGACCGTGGCCGAAGCCTACTCGCGGCTGACCTACGACAACCTGCTCAGCGGCGTGGTCGGACGTGGCACCTTCGTCAGCCCACGCCGGGCCCTGCAAGCCAGCGACGTCGAGCCGATTGCCCTGGCCGCCGCCAGCAGCCTGGAACGCTGGCAGCAACGCGCCACCGTGCTCGGCCGCTCCGCGCTCGAGGCGCCCTCGCGTTACGACTTCGTCGGCGGCGTATCGGCCAAGAGCCAGTTTCCCTTCGATCAATGGCGCGCCTGCCTGCAGTACGCCCTGCGCTGCAGCCAGCGCCACAGCGAGCGCCAGTTCCCGGCCCAGGGCCTGCCCGAGCTGCGCGAAGCCATCGCCCATCACATTGCCTTCGCCCGCGGCGTACATTGCAGCGCCGCCGATGTGTTGGTGTGCAACGGCGCCCAGCAGGCGCTGGACCTGATCGCCCGGGTATTTATCGAACCCGGTACACGCGTGGCCATGGAGGATCCCGGCTACCCGCCGGCACGCCAGCTGTTTCTGGCGATGGGCGCCGATTTGCAGTCGGTGCCGGTGGACGATGAAGGGCTGTGCGTCGAGCAGATCGCTGACGGCACCCGGCTGATCTACGTGACGCCGTCACACCAGTTCCCGCTGGGCATGCCGATGAGCGAGCGGCGCCGACACGTCCTGCTCGCCCGCGCAGCCGAGTTGGGAGCACTGATCATCGAGGACGACTACGACTGCGAGTTTCGCTATCAGGGCCCGGCCAGCGATGCGTTGCAACGCCTGGATCGACATGGGCTGGTGGCCTATGTCGGCACCTTTTCCAAGACCTTGCTGCCGGAGCTGCGCCTGGGCTATGCCGTACTGCCACCCAACGTCCTGCGCGCCGCCTGCGTGGCCAAGCACCTCAGCGACTGGCACAGCCCGAGCCTGCAGCAGTGGGCGCTGGCGCGTTTCATCGGCGAAGGGCACCTGAACCGCCATATTCGCCGCTGCCACGACATCTATGCCGCGCGGCGCGAACGAATCCTCGCACGCCTGGACAGCGACCTGGCGCCCTGGCTGAGCGCCGTACCGGCCAGCGCCGGCTTTCACCTCAGCGCCCTGGCCGCACCTGGAGTCGATGTGGAGTTGCTGGTCCGGCTGACACGTCGGGTCGAAGTCGGCGTCTATTCACTGGCGCCGTTCTTCAACGACGTGCCGGTGCGTCCGGGGCTGCTGATGGGCTTCGGCGCCATCGAGCGGCTGGACATCGACCCGGCGCTGGACCGCGTGCGCGACGCCCTGCAGCAGCTCAGTTGAGCGTCGTCGCCTGCAGCGAGCGCCCCCGCCGGGCCATGGCAGCGGCGTAGCCTTGGGGGGCAAAGCGTACGGTCACCAGCAGCATTGCCACCACGGTCAGCGTCAGCAGCGTCCAGGCAGCCTGGAAATCGCCGGTGAACGCGCGCAGCCAGCCGGTCACATAAGGCACGGTGCCGGTGACGATGAAGCCGACACCCTGCACGAAAGCAGCCAGACTCCCCGCCTCGCCCGGTGTTTTCAGATGCTCGAGAGTCAGGGTAAGGCTCAGGCTGAAGCACGCACCCAGCCCCAGGCCGATCATCGCCACCCAAAGCCCCATCGCCTGGGTAGGCGCCCACAGCAAGCCGAGAAAGCCACCCAACTGGATTGCCAGCGCCAGCCACAGACCAGGCCGCCGGTCATGCAGGCGCCTCAGCAGCAAGGGTAGCCCCAGCGCGCCACTGACCTGGAAGATGGTCATCAACCCCACCAACTCACCACCCCCCTGAGCTGTACCGCCGTGCTCCAGGTGATAGGCCGGCAACCAGGCGACCATGCTGGTGTAGCCACCGTTGATCAGGCCGAAATACAGCGCCAACAACCAGGCACGGCGATTACCGAACCAGTGACCGCCGCTGGCACCGGCCAGGTGAGGCGTGTCGTGGCGCGGGCGTAGCCAGGCCCAGCCGCACAGCGCAAGCAGCGCTGGCACTGCCCAGATGCCCAGCCCCGCCTGCCAGCGCCCCGCTGCCTCGCTGACGGCCGGGCCGAGCACCGCAGCCAGGCCGCCGCCGCTCATCAAGGCCGCCGAATACAACCCCATCGACGCCGCCAGACGGGTCGGAAACCAGCGATTGACCAGCCCGGGCATCATGCCCTGTACCACCGCCACTCCAACCCCGGCAACTGCCGCACTGGCGATCAAAGCCCAAGCGCTGTCCAACTGCAGGCGCCACAGGCAGGCCACGGCAATCGCCAAAAGCCCTCCCAGCATCCCGCCGTGCTCGCTGATCCAACGCCGCAGCCAAGGCTGCAGCAAAGGCACCAGCCCCATGCACAGCACCGGTAGCGCCGTGAGCAACGCCGCTTGCTGGTAGCCAAGCCCGGTGCTGTTGCGCATGGGTTCGAGCAAGGGACCAATGCTGGTCAGGATCGGCCGCAGGTTAAGGGCCAGCAGGATCACCAGCAGCAGGTTCAACGCGCCTCTCATGCCGGGTTCGCCTGCCGCCACTGCTGGTACAGGCCGCCCTCGCCCTCGGGCTTGAGCGCCCGCAGTGGCAGGCTCTGCTGCTGCGGCGCACGTGCCATCTGCGCGTAGACCGCCGCCGTGGACAGCCCGTAAGGCTCGCCCTCGTCGTTGTCATAGGCAAACCATGCCCGCTCGATGCCGCACAGGTGCATGGCAGCAAGGCACATCGGGCACGGGTGGCCGCTGGCATAGACTTCAGCGCCGTCCAGACGCGACCGGCCCAAGGCCTGGGCGGCTTTGCGGATCGCCTGCAATTCGGCATGGGCGGTCGGGTCCTGGGTGCTGTGAATCTCGTTGACCGCACGGGCCACGACCTGGCCCTGATACACCAGTACTGCACCGAACGGGCGGCCACCCGCCTCGATATTGGCGCGGGCCAGCGCCAATGCTTCACGCATGAAGGTTTCGTTGGACATGAATCGATACTCCTCGAACAACAGGCAGCCATTATCCCGGCTGCTGGCGCGCGGCAGAAATGAAGAGATTGGATGCAGGTCAGTGGCCGCACGAATGCCGGCATTGGCCTCCCGGCAAATAGCGGGATTGGCTATCGGGCCCTGCAGGCAACGGCGCTACGCTGGCACCACGAATCACCCCTGACTTGAACTGACTGGAGAATCACCATGCACGATCGAATCGAATGGGCCAGGCACGCCCCTGAAGCCTACAAGGCCATGGTCGGCCTGGAGCAGGTCCTGGCCAAGTGCGGCCTGGAGCATTCACTGCTCGAACTTGTGCGCCTGCGCGCCTCGCAGATCAACGGCTGCGCCTATTGCGTGAACCTGCACGCCAACGATGCGCGCAAGGCGGGCGAAACCGAGGCACGCTTGCAGACCTTGAGCGTCTGGCAGGAAACCCGTTTCTTCACGCCCCGTGAGCGCGCCGCGCTGGCCTGGCTGGAAAGCCTCACCCGTTTGCCTGAACGCGGTGCACCGCAGGCCGAATACGAAGCGCTGCTGGAGCATTTCGAAGCGGGCGAAGTCGCCAACCTGACCCTGGCGATCGCTACCATCAATGCCTGGAACCGCTTTGGTGTCGGCTTTGCCATGGTGCCGGCTTGAGGTGGAGCCTTTGGGGCCGCCATGCGGCCCAGGCCATCTATGGGTTCACGCCCAGCCGGGTCCGATAACTCCCCGGACTCTGCCCCGTCCACTTCTTGAATGCACGATGAAAGGCGCTGGGCTCCTGGAACCCGGTCTGCTCGGCGATCTCGGCAATGCTCAACTGCCCCTCGCGCAATCGCTCGAACGCCATGGCCCGGCGCACTTCGTCCTTGATCTGCTGGTACGAGCGCCCCTCGCGCTCCAGTTGCCGGCGAAAGGTACTGGCGCTCAGGCCCTGGCGCTCGGCCATGGCAGTCAGGGTCGGCCACTGTCCGTAGCCACGGCTGCGCAGGTGGCGATAAACCTCCGCCACCAGGTCGCCTTGGTTGCGAAAACGGATCACCAGGCCCTGTGGCGCGCTGCGCAGGAAGGTCTTGAGCGCGGCCAGGTCCTGCACCACCGGCAGGCGCAACCAGACACTGTCGAACTCCACTTCGGTCCGCCCGCTGCCCAAGCGCAGGTCCGGTCCCCACAGCAGCGTGTCGTCGTCCTGTGCGGGGCGCGCCACGGCCAGCTCGGTGCGGTCGATGCTGATGCGTCTTCCAGCCAGCCAGCACAGCAGGCCGACGACCAGCACCAGAAAGGTTTCCTCGGCATAGACCCGGGTCAGAGGATCGCCGATGTTCGATTGCACGCTGATCACCGCACGCCCGCCGCGCACCGCAAAACTGCCGCGCAAATCGCGCAGGAACAGTGCGAAATTGCCCAGGCACTGGCGCAGGGCCTTTTCCAGGGTCAGCTCCTGGATCAAGCCACGGCAGATCAGGGCAAAGCTACCCATCGGCATGCCATGGCTGTCGAGACGGAAAAACTCGTCGTCCAGGTCTTCGATCAGCGCCAGCCACAGCCGGGCAAACGCCTTGGCCGGCACCCGCGCCTGGGGCTGGGCCAGCAGCGCCGGGTCGATGCCGACCGCACGCAGTTGCGCATCGCGCGCCTCGGGGCGATCGCGCAGGGCGTGGAGCATGGCATTGAGAAAGTACACCGCGACCGAATCGCTTTCGCGCATGACGGATATCCGCTGTCTATGCTGAGTGGCAAAAAATGCCAGGTTGACTGAGCAGTTTCGGCATAGGCCCTTTCTCGGCCTTTGCCTAGACTCGGAGCCCATCCGCAACGGTCGCCATTCTCGCAGAGCCCGGCACCGTCCCGCCACGCCTTCGCAATCGGAGCTATATATGAGCAGCGCAGAAATCTACGTCGTCAGTGCAGTGCGTTCGGCCATCGGTGGTTTTGGTGGTTCACTCAAGGACCTGCCGCTGGCCGACCTCGCCACCGCCGTAACGCGCGCTGCCATCGAGCGCTCGGGCGTGGCCGCCGAGCAGATCGGCCATGTGGTGATGGGCAACGTGATTCCGACCGAGCCCCGCGACGCCTACCTGGGCCGAGTGGCGGCGATGAACGCCGGCATTCCCAAGGAAACCCCGGCATTCAACGTCAACCGCCTGTGCGGGTCGGGCCTGCAGGCTATCGTATCCGCCGCCCAGGGCCTGCTGCTGGGCGATACCGACATTGCCCTGGCGGCTGGCGCCGAGTCCATGAGCCGCGGCCCTTACCTGCTCCCGCAAGCCCGTTGGGGTGCGCGCATGGGTGACCTGCAGGGCATCGACTACATGGTCGGCATCCTGCAGGATCCATTCGAAGGCTTCCACATGGGTATCACCGCCGAGAACGTCGCCGCCAAGCACGGCATCACCCGTGAAATGCAGGACGAACTGGCGTTGACCAGTCAGCGTCGCGCCGCCCGCGCCATCGCCGAAGGCCGCTTCGACAGCCAGATCGTGCCGATCGAACTGAAAACCCGCAAAGGCAGCGTGCAGTTCGCCATCGATGAGCACGTGCGCGGGGATGTCAGTGCCGAACAGTTGGCGGGGATGCGCACCGCGTTCAAGAAAGACGGCAGCGTCACCGCTGGCAATGCCAGCGGGATCAACGACGGCGCCGCTGGCCTGGTCCTGGCTACTGGCGATGCGGTGCGCCGCCTGGGTCTCAAGCCGCTGGCACGGCTGGTGGCCTACGCCCATGCCGGGGTCGAACCTGAGCTGATGGGCCTGGGCCCGATCCCGGCCACGCGCAAGGTGCTGGAAAAAGCCGGCCTGTCGGTCAACGACCTGGACGTGATCGAATCCAACGAAGCCTTCGCCGCCCAGGCCTGCGCCGTGGCCCAGGCATTGGGCTTCGATCCGGAAAAGGTCAACCCCAACGGTTCGGGCATCTCGCTGGGCCACCCGGTCGGCGCCACCGGCGCGATCATCGCCACCAAGGCCATTCACGAGTTGCAGCGTATCCAGGGCCGCTATGCGCTGGCCACCATGTGCATCGGCGGCGGCCAAGGCATCGCCGTGGTCTTTGAGCGCGTGTGACGGGAGCATCGACATGACCATTCAGCAGATTGCCGTGATCGGCGCCGGTACCATGGGCAACGGCATCGCCCAGGTGTGCGCGATAGCCGGTTTCCAAGTGTTGCTCATCGATGTCAGTGACGCTGCGCTGGAGCGCGGTGTCACCACACTGAGCAAGAACCTGGAGCGCCAGGTCAGCAAGGGCACCCTTGAGGCGGACAAAGCCGAAGCAGCCAGGACACGCATCCGCACCAGTACCGACTACGCACAGCTGTCGAGCGCGCAACTGGTGATCGAGGCCGCCACCGAAAACCTGGCGCTCAAGCAGCGCATCCTCCAGCAGGTGGCCGCCAGTGTCGCTGCACAGTGCCTGATCGCCACCAATACCTCCTCGCTGTCGGTCACTCAGCTGGCCGCCAGCATCGAGCACCCTGAGCGGTTCATCGGCGTGCATTTCTTCAACCCGGTGCCGATGATGGCCCTGGTCGAGGTCATCCGTGGCCTGCAGACCAGCGACACGACCTACGCCCAGGCGCTGCTGGTCACCGAGAAACTGGGCAAGACACCGATCACTGCGGGCAATCGCCCGGGCTTCGTGGTCAACCGCATCCTGGTGCCGATGATCAATGAAGCGATCTTCGTGCGTCAGGAGGGACTGGCCAGCGCCGAGGATATCGACACGGGCATGCGCCTGGGCTGCAACCAACCGATTGGCCCGCTGGCCCTGGCCGACCTGATCGGCCTGGACACCCTGCTGGCGATCATGGAGGCCTTCCACGAGGGCTTCAACGACAGCAAGTACCGCCCTGCACCGCTGCTCAAGGAGATGGTTGCCGCCGGATACCTCGGGCGCAAGAGCGGCCGTGGTTTCTTCACCTACTGAGGAGCGCGCGCCATGCCAGTCACTGCTGCCCTGCGCTGCGCCAATTTCGAGGAACGCCGCGACAGGGCCATGGCGCTGTTCGCCGAAAAAGGCTTCGGCCAGGTCAGCATGCGCGAGCTGGCCGCGCATGTCGGGCTGACGGCGGGCTCGCTGTACCACCATTTCCCGAGCAAGCAGGACTTGTTGTTCGACCTGATCGAGGAACTGTACGAAGAACTGCTGGCTACGCTCGACCAGGGCCGCCGGGCACTGGCCCGGGGCAAGCCGGCACTGCCTGGCCTGATTGCCGCACACTGGCAACTGCATGCAGAACGGCCTTTGCAGTTTCGTCTGGCAGAGCGGGATTTCTGCTGCCTGAGCGAGGCTCAGCAGAGACGCCTGGGCGAGCTGCGCCAGGACTACGAAACCGGGCTGTTGCAACTGGTCGCGCCCAAGGCGCGGCATGGCGGCGAGGTGCTGGCAGCGGCCGGCCATGTGCTGGGCAGCTTGCTGAACCAGCTGCCGGGCGTTCTGCAAGCGCGTGGCGTGCCCGAGCTGCAAGGCGTCGGGCTGATGGAGAGCCTGGTGGCGGGCGGGATAGAGCGAGCGTTGGTGTGAACGGTACGCGCTTCGCGTCCCGCTCACACCACCCTCTGCGTCAGGACGCCGCCGAAGCTTCCTCGCCCACCACTTCACGCGCTGCGTAGCGCTGCGCCAGCACCGCACACACCATCAGCTGGATCTGGTGGAACAGCATCAGCGGCAGGATCATCGCGCCGATCCCGCTCCCCACGAACAATACCTGAGCCATCGGCACCCCGGTGGCCAGGCTCTTCTTCGAGCCGGCAAACAGGATGGTGATGCGGTCTTCGACGCTGAAGCCCAGCACGCGCCCCAGCAAGCGGGTACCGAGCAGCACCACTGCCAGCAACACGCCGCAGGCGACGAACAGACCCAGCAAGTGCTGCGGCGAGACGGTACTCCACAAGCCCGTCACCACCGCTTCACTGAACGCGGTATAGACCACCAGCAGGATCGAACCCTGGTCGACGATCTTCAGCCAGCGTGCATTCTTCTTGACCCAGGCGCCGATCCAGCGACGGGCGATCTGCCCGGCCACGAAGGGCACCAGCAACTGCAAGGTGATCTTCAGTACTGCATCGAGCCCCGAACCGGTATCGCCGTCAGCACCCAGCAACAGCATCACCAGCAACGGCGTAAGGAAGATACCCAGCAGGCTGGAGGCCGCCGCGCTGCAGATCGCTGCCGGGACATTCCCACGTGCCAACGAAGTGAAGGCGATGGCCGATTGCACGGTCGCCGGCAAGGCACAAAGGTACAGCAAGCCCAGGTACAGCTCGTTGCCCACCAGCGGCACGAACAGGGGCTTGAACGCCAGGCCCAGCAACGGGAACAGGACGAAGGTGCACGAGAACACCAGGATGTGCAGGCGCCAGTGGCCGGCCCCGGCGATGATCGCCTCGCGGGACAGCTTGGCGCCGTGCAGGAAGAACAGCAGGGCAATCGCCAGGTTGGTCAGCCAGCCAAAGGCGACCGCGCCGTCACCCGAGCAGGGCAGCAAGGTGGCAAGCAGGACCACCGAGAGCAGGGTCAGGGTGAATTTATCGAAAAGCATGCGCAGGTACTTCATGAAGTGTCCGTCTTGTCATGGTGCAAGGCCTGACGATAAGGTCTGCGCTCTCTCGGCGCTAACGCCGGAACCCCCGCCAGTGTCGCTGAACGGACATTGGCCCTCTTCCAGGCAAGGAAACCTATCGATGTACAGCCTACGCCCCGTCCTGCTCACCCTGGCCCTGGCGGTGTCCGCCCCCCCTGCGCTGGCCGACGACCTGCAACGCCAGGTCGACGCCATCGTCCAGCCACTGATGCAGGCACAACACATTCCCGGCATGGCCGTGGCGGTCTACGCCAACGGCCAGGCGCACTACTTCAGCTACGGCGTGGCCGACAAGGACGACAACCGGCCTGTGACCCACGACACGCTTTTCGAGGTCGGCTCGGTGAGCAAGACCTACACCGCCACCCTCGTCGCCCTGTCCAGCGCCCAAGGCAAGCTCGACCTCGATGCCCCGGCCAGCCGCTACCAGCCAGCGCTGGCGAAGTCGGACCTGGGTACGGCGAGCGTGCTGGAGCTGGGCGCCTACAGTGCCGACTGCCTGCCCTTGCAGTTCCCCGACGCGGTGGCCAACGACGCGCAGGCGTTGGTGTTCCTCCAGCAATGGCAGCAGAAAACCGAGCGCGGCACCCGCCGTTGCTATTCCAATCCGAGCCTGGGACTGTTCGGCAACCTCGCGGCGCAGGCGCAGAAGCGCCCGTTCGCCGAACTGATGCAGCAAGGCCTGCTCCCGAGCCTGGGCCTGAAGCACACCTACCTGCAGGTCCCGGCAGCAGAACGCGGCCACTACGCCCAGGGCTACGACGCCAATGAGCGCCCGATTCGCGTAAGCCCTGGCGCCTTCGCCGACGAAGCCTATGGCATCAAGACCAGCGCTACCGACATGCTCACCTACCTGCGCGCGCAACTCGATCCACAGGGATTGTCGGCGGATATGGCCAAGGCGATCGCCATCACCCACGGCGGCTACTTCCAGGTGGGCGACATGACCCAGGGCCTGGGCTGGGAACGCTACCCCTACCCGGTCGCACTCGACACCCTGATCAAGGGCAATGGTGTGCAGATGATCCGTGAGCCGCAAATCGCTACACGGCTGCAACCCGCACAACCGGCCGGCCCGGCGTACTGGTACAACAAGACCGGGGCCACTACCGGGTTCGGTGCCTACGTCGCCTTTGTGCCTGCCAAGGGGGTCGCCATCGCGCTGCTCGCCAATCGCAATTACCCCAACGATGAACGGGTCCGTGCAGCCCACGCGATCCTGTCTGCCGTAGCGCCTTGAGTGCCATGCATTTCAAGGTGTTTGCGTAGAGGCTGAGAGGGGTTCGCCGAAAGATTTTCAGCGTCTATGAGATCGAGCGCCGCGCGGGCGGCGCTCGATCTCATAGGCACTAAAAAACTTTCGGCAAGCCCCTGCCAGCCCTCACACAATCGCACGCGAACATCTTGAAAGGGATGACCTTGAGTGCGCGCTATTCCCCTGAAAAAGCAGGATTGTCCGACAAGATGTAGTGACTAAAAATTTTCACTACAAACCCATTGACGCCCTTCCCCAGCCTTGTGCATGATGAGGCCGTCTCCCTGATCGGGAGCGGTGGCAAGGGTGTTCCAGACGGCCTGCGCGGTAACGCAGGCCGTCCGTGGAGAGGGAAACTGTCCAAAAGGCAGCGTGAGAAAGCCCCTGTTGCGATGCTGCTGTAGCAGCCTTGGTAGAGCGCTACACCGCTGTGGCGCCAACTGTGAAAATCACCAACGAATGGGTAATGGGGGCTTTATGATGAACTTGAACAACAATCCTACGATCGACCAATTGGCTCAGCTGTTCGCCGCACGCAAGGACAGCCTCGACGACCACCTGCTGTGGGTCAGCCAGACTGGCGAGGTCCGCCTCGACCGCCTGCCGGCCAACACCGTCGAAGACGAATCCGACCTGCATATGCCCGACAGCATGTGCGCCCGTTTCAAGGTCTACCGCCGTGGCCAGGGCTACGTCGGCAAGAAGGCCGCCGCCGACACTCAGTTCGTCGAACGCGTACTCATGACCCTGCAACAAGAATGGCCTGCCGCCCGTGAGCAGCAGACCGTCAAGGTGATCGACCCACTCAACTGAGTTGTACACCGCTACTTGAGCCCGGCCCGCAAGGCCGGGCTTTTTCATGCCCGGAGCAGGCCCCTGCGATGGGCATCAATGAGGCGTCAGGATGACTTTTTGGCGGGCACCCGTGGCGTGAAGCGCCCTTTCTTGCTGCGCTGCAAGTGGGCCGGCTGAAGCTGCTCGGATTCGTCCAGGGTCATGTTGGCAAAACCCAGGTGAAAGGCCGTCTGGCCGCAACGTACCTGGCTGTTGATCGGGAATGCGTCGTTCAGGTCTTCGATATAGGACTCGCTCATACCCTGTCTCCCCTCCAAAGGCGACCGCGTCGGCAAGCAGCCTGCTTGCCCAGAGAAACACGGCTCGTTGAACTGAGACTAGCCGGTCATTTGCAGACCACCCGGACGAAAGACCTTTGCCCGACCAGTGGCACCTCGCCGCTATTTAAGACGCACAGCCGTCCCGGTGGCGAACACCACGACCATCCCACCCTGCACGGACGGCATGCTGATTTCGAAGTCCACGCCCACCACTGCATCGGCCTGCAAGCGACGTGCCCGCTCCAGCAGTTCCTCGGTGGCCTGCTCGCGCGCCTGGCGCAATGCGCTTTCCAGGGTTTGCGAGCGACCGCCGAAGAAGTCGCGCCAGCGTGCGAAGAAATCGCGCACGAAGTTGACGCCCTGCACCGATTCGGCGCTGACCACGCCGAGGTACTCGCTGATCGGGCGACCTTCGAGCTGGCTGGTAGTGGAAATGATCATGGGCGCGGCTCCGTGGTTCTGGAAAACCCCAGATGCTAACAGAGCCTCGCGTTCGACAGGTTACTGCGCGCTGGCAGCTCGCAGGCGTTGGCTCAGGCGGGGCCCGAAGACATTGATCAGCAGCCCCAGCATCACCAGCAGCGCCCCCCAACCCTGTGCGGCGCTCAGGCGCTCGTCGAGCAGCCAGGCCGAGGAGCTCAGGCCGATCACCGGCACCAGCAGCGAAAATGGCGCGACCTTGCCGGCCGGGTGACGCGAGAGCAATGTGCTCCACAGGCTGTAGCCGAGCATGGTGGCGACCAGCGCCAGGTAGAGCAACGCCAGCACCGAACTCATGCCGATGTTGGCCAGCGCATGACCGATGCGCTCCGGCCCCTCCAACCACCACGACAGCGCCAGGAACGGCAGCGGCGGGATCAACCCGCCCCAGATCACCAGGGCCACCAGGTCCACCGAGCCAAAGCGCCGGGTAATGATATTGCCCATGCCCCACATGGCGCCGGCGCACAGGGTCAACAGCAGCGCCACCAATGGCACATGACTGCTGTCTTCGCTGCCGATCACCGCAAGGCCGCCGGCCGCCACCAGCAACCCGAGCACACTGGCCGGGCGCAACCGCTCCCCCAGAAACAGCGCAGCGAAACCCAAGGTGAAGAACGCCTGCGATTGCAGTACCAACGAAGCCAGCCCCGGAGGCATGCCGCTGTACATGGCCTGGAACAGGAAGGCGAACTGCCCGAGGGAGATGGTCGCGCCATAGGCGATCAGCCAGCGCCAGGGCAGGTTCGGGCGCTTGATGAAGAGGATCGCCGGAAAGGCCACCAGCATGAAACGCAAGGCGCCGAGCAGCATGGGCGGAAGGCCGTCGAGCCCGACCTTGATGACCACGAAGTTGACGCCCCAGGCAATGATCACCAACAGGGCGATCAGCAGGTCCTTGACTGGCATTGTGGTGTTCCTTCTATCAGGCATTTCACGACATATTTCGTTACAGCATAAGGGTATTCCTTCGCCAGCGACCAGCACAGTTGCGGCCTAGGGTTGCGCAACAGTCAGCTGTTTATGCAAGTGGTGGATGGTTTTGCAGTGACCTTTTCGCTATCCCAAAAGTCGATGCCAGCGCATTGACCATCTTGTATATACATGATGATATAAGAGCAGAGTCATCCCTCAGGATGCCCTCCCCGCCCTACAACAACAAACCAGCGGAGCACCACATGTCCAGCAAGCCCGTGATCGAGCGGCGCTCGATCGACTACATTCCCGAAGCTGAACGCCACGGACGCGTGTACAGCCAGTTCACCCTGTGGCTGGGAGCCAATCTGCAGATCACCGCCATCGTGACCGGCGCCCTCGCCGTCGTGCTTGGCGGTGATGTGTTCTGGTCGCTGATCGGCCTGCTGCTGGGCCAAGTGATTGGCGGAGCGGTCATGGCCTTGCACGCCGCCCAGGGGCCGCGACTGGGGCTGCCGCAGATGATCTCCAGCCGCGTGCAGTTCGGCGTCTATGGCGCGGCCATCCCGATGGTGCTGGTGTGCTTGATGTACCTGGGGTTCACTGCCACCGGCACAGTGCTGTCGGGCCAGGCTATCGGCCAGTTGCTCAGTGTCAGCGACAGTGCCGGTATCCTGATCTTCGCTGGCGTGATCGTGCTGGCCACCCTCGCCGGCTACCGCGTGATCCACTGGATCGGCCGTGTCGCCAGCGTGCTGGGGATCATTGCGTTCGTCTATCTGTTCAGCCGTATCCTGATGCTCGCCGATATCGGCCAACTGCTCGACAACCGCCACTTCAGCTGGGCCTCGTTCCTGTTGGCGGTGTCGCTGGCCGCCTCGTGGCAGATCGCCTTCGGCCCCTACGTCGCCGATTATTCACGCTACCTGCCCAGCAACACGTCGCCGCTCAAGACCTTCCTCGCCGCCGGCCTGGGCTCGGTGATCGGCGCCCAGGCATCGATGATCCTCGGCGTGTTCGCCGCAGCGATTGCCGGCGGTCAGTTTTCGGGGCGTGAAGTGGCCTACATCGTCGGCCTGGGTGGCGCCGGCACCACCGCGGCGCTGCTGTACTTCGCCATCGCCTTCGGCAAGGTGACCATCTCAACCCTGAACAGCTACGGCAGCTTCATGTGCATCGCCACGATCATCAGCGGTTTTCGCGGCAGCCTGCAGATCAGTCGCTTGCAGCGCTTGTTGTTCGTGCTCGGCATCGTGGGGGCTGCGACGCTGGTGGCCCTGCTCGGTCAGCATTCGTTCCTGAGTGCGTTCAAGTCGTTCATCCTGTTCCTGCTGACCTTCTTCGTGCCCTGGAGCGCGGTCAACCTGGTGGACTACTACTTCATTACCCGCGAGCGTTACGACATCCCTGCCCTGGCCGATCCCGACGGGCGCTATGGCCGCTGGAACTGGCCCGGCATCATCGTCTACAGCATCGGCGTGCTGATCCAGATGCCCTTCATTGACACCAAGCTGTACACCGGGCCCATGGTTGCGCACCTGGGCGGTGTCGATGTGTCGTGGCTGATCGGGTTGGTGGTACCCAGCGTGCTGTATTACTGGGTTGCCCGGGGCAAGGCCAGGCAAGCGCCGGCGCAGTTGATCGAACCCCAGGCACATTGACCGACGACACCGGTCTTTTGCAGAAGCGGCCTTTCGCTACAAAAAGCCGCTTCTGCCGTCAGTCCCGATAATCCGGCGCCACTTTCTCCAGCAAGCGCAACAGCGCACCCCAGGCCAGCCCCATGGCATCCGGGTCCGCCAGCTCACCGGGCTTGAGCGGCCTCGCCGGAGCATTGAACTGCTGCTCGGTATGCGCGCAGACCTCGGGCGATGGCAGCACCACCTTCCCGGCACTCTGCGCCGCCAACTGGATCTCGCAGGCCTTCTCCAGGTAGAACATGCGCAGAAACGCCTCGCCGGCCGTGCGCCCCACCGTCAGCAGCCCATGATTGCGCAGGATCATCACCGGCTTGTCCCCGAGGTCGGCGACCAGTCGCTGCTGCTCGTCCATGTCCAGGGCGACACCCTCATAGTCGTGGTAAGCGACCTTGCCGTAGAACTCCATGGAGATCTGGTTGACCGGCAGCAGCCCGCACTCGAGCGCCGCCACCGCGCACCCGGCACGGGTGTGGGTGTGCAACACGCACTGGGCATCCTCGCGTGCGCCGTGGATGGCGCTGTGGATGACGAAGCCAGCCGGATTGACCGGGTACGGCGACGCCTCCACGGCACGCCCTTGCAGGTCGATTTTCACCAGGTTGGACGCGGTGATTTCCTCGAACAGCAGGCCATAGGGGTTGATCAGAAAATGATGCTCGGGGCCGGGCACGCGCACCGAGATGTGGGTGAAGATCAGGTCCGTCATGCGGAAATGCGCAATCAGCCGATAACAGGCGGCCAGTTCCTCACGCAGGGTACGTTCGCTGGGGTGCATGGTGTCATCCAGGGTTGTTCTTGTGGGGACGAGCTTATCCCAGTACGAGGGGATGAGCCGAACGCTAGTCCTGCCAAAGTAAAAAAACAAGTTGATTTTTTACTTAAGGTACACTTCCATGAAAAAAAACAAGAACGCACGCTGGAGCTCGTACGCATGTCGACTGCCTTCGCTCACCTGTTCGAACCCTTGCAGATCCGTGGCAAACGCCTGAAGAACCGCATCATGTCCAGTGGTCACGACACCTGCCTGCCCACCGACAACCTGGTCAACGACAAGCTCGTCGCCTATCAGCGCGCCCGCGCCGAGGGCGGCGCCGGCCTGATCGTGCTGCAGGTCGCCGGGGTTCACGACAGCGCGCGCTACACCTCGCATGTGCTGATGGCCACCGACGATGCCTGCATCGACGGTTACCGACGTATCGCCCAGGCCTGCCACGCACACGGCACCGTGGTGCTGTCGCAGCTGTTCCATCCCGGCCGGGAGATCATGGAATCGGCCGATGGCCTGCTGGCAGTGGCCTACTCGGCCTCGGCGGTGCCCAACGAGCGCTTTCGCGTGATGCCGCGCGCCCTGGAGCAGCCCATGATCGACGAAATCGTCCAGGGCTACGCCAGTGCAGCCCGGCGCCTGCACCAGGCCGGGCTGGACGGCGTTGAAGTGGTGGCCAGCCACGGTTACCTGCCCGCGCAGTTTCTCAATCCACGTGTCAACCGTCGTACCGATGGCTACAACGGCGACCTCGAAGCACGCCTGCGTTTTCTGCGCGAAGTGCTGGCAGCGGTGCGTGCAGCCACTGACGAACAGTTCATCGTCGGCCTGCGCATCAGTGCCGACGAGCGTGACAGCGAAGGCTTGAGCGAAGACGAATCACTGGCGGCCGCCATCGCGGTGCAGAATCAGGTCGATTACCTGCACATCGTCGCCGGCACCTCGGCGACCCTGGGTGGCGCGGTGCATATCGTCCCACCGATGGCCATCGAACCGGCCTACCTGGCCCGCGAAGCCGGCAGTTTCAAGGCGCGCCTGGACATCCCGCTGTTCGTCACTGGCCGTATCAACCAGCCGCAGGAAGCCGAACTGATTCTCGCCCGTGGCCAGGCCGATGTGTGCGGCATGACCCGTGCGCTGATCTGCGACCCGCAGATGCCGACCAAGACCGAACAAGGCCGTGTCGAAGACGTGCGCGCCTGCATCGCCTGCAACCAGGCCTGCATCGGCCACTTCCATCGGGGCCTGCCGATCTCCTGTATCCAGCACCCGGAAACCGGTCGTGAACTGCAGTACGGCACCGTCACACCTGCCTCCCGGCGCAAGCGTATCCTGGTGGCTGGCGGTGGTCCGGCAGGCATGAAGGCGGCCATCGTCGCCGCCGCCCGAGGCAATGAAGTGACGCTGTACGAAGCGGGCCCGCAGCTCGGCGGCCAGGTGCTGCTGGCGCAACTGCTGCCACGGCGCAGCGAGTTCGGCGGCGCCAGCACCAACTTGCAGCGCGAACTGGCACTGGCAGGGGTGCAGGTGGTACGCAATACCCGTGTAGACCGCGCGCTGGTCGAGCGCGAACGGCCAGACCTGGTGATCGCGGCCACCGGTGCCACCCCCTACTGGCCTGCATTTGAGCGCAGCGGCGAGCTGCAGGTGGTGGATGCCTGGCAGGTGCTGCGCAACGAGCACGCCCTGGGGCGCTCGGTGCTGGTGCTGGACTGGCGCTGCGACTGGATCGCCCCAGGCATCGCCGAACGCCTGGTGCGCGAAGGTCATCAGGTGCAACTGGCTGTCAATGGCACTCACTGCGGCGAAAGCCTGCCGCTCTACGTGCGTGACCAGATGGCCGGCGAACTGCACCGCCTGGGTATCCCCATCACCCCCTACGCCCGCCTCTATGGCACCGACGACAACACCGTGTACTTGCAGCACACCGCCAGTGGCGAACCCATGATCTTCGAACAGATCGACACCCTGGTGCTGTGCCTCGGTCACCAGCCTGTCGACACCCTGGCCCAGGAACTGGCCGGGCTGGTCGAAGTACGGCGCATCGGCGATTGCCTGGCTCCACGAACCGCTGAAGAGGCAATCCATGACGGCCTGGCGGTTGCCTGGTCGCTCTGAGGCTGGTCATACTCCCGGTTTTTACCGATGGACCGACCCTCGATGAGCCAGCGCCCCCTCGTCCCGCAACTCGCCGAAGGCGGTGCCGCCGCGCCGCAGTTCCTCGGCACCCGCATCCGCGGCCTGCGCAAGCGCCGCGGCATGACCCTGGCGGAACTGGCCCGCCTCAGCGAGTTGACCGCTGGCTACATCAGCCAGCTGGAACGCAACCTGTCGTACCCCTCGATCCCGGCGCTGTTCAACATCGCCCGCAGCCTGGGGGTGACCATCCAGTGGTTCTTCGCCAGCGAAGCCAGCACCGCGCCCGAGGACCAGGGCTTCGTGGTGCGCAGGCAAAGCCGTCTGAGCGTGCATTACGAAGATGGCGTGGTCGACCAGTTGCTCACCCCGCAGCCCAACCGCCAGCTGGAGATGCTGCATTCGCGCTTCCCGCCGGGCGCCTACAGCCAGGAGAGCTACAGCCACGAAGGCGAGGAAGCCGGGTATGTGTTGTCAGGGCGTTTCGAGCTGTGGGTGGGAAAGCGCCACTTCCTGCTCGATGAAGGCGACAGCTTCAGTTTTCCCAGCCAGGAGCCGCACCGCTATGGCAACCCTGGCGAGGTGGACACGGTGGTCATCTGGGTGATCACGCCGCCCACCTTCTGACCGCTGGCCTGCGCCTGACCGTCATTTTTCATTCACACCGCTGTCGTAATCTGCCGGACATATCTGTGCCTCAAGGATCCCGGCATGCCCCGCCCGCTCGCTCTTCTGCTCTGCCTGCTGCCCCTGCTGGCTCAGGCGGAGCCAGCCACACTGCGTATCCAGGGCTCCAACACCATCGGCGCGGCGCTGGGCCCTGCGCTGGTGCGTGGGCTGCTGCAAAGCCAAGGTGCGCAAGACATCCGCAGCGAGCGCGGGAAACAGCCCAACGAGACTGATATCCGTGCCCGCGACGCCCAGGGTCAGCCATTGCTGATCACGATCGCCGCCCATGGTTCCAGCACCGGCTTCAGTGCCCTGGACAGTGGCGAAGCCGACCTTGCCGCCGCCTCGCGCCCGATTTCCGACCAGGAAGTGCTGCGACTGCAGCGCCTGGGCGACCTGCGCAGCGCGGCCAGCGAGCAGGTGATCGGCCTGGACGGCGTTGCGGTCATGGTGCACCCCGACAACCGCCTGCAGCAGTTGAGTACCGCGCAACTGGCCCAGGTCTTCTCCGGCCAGATCCAACGCTGGGAACAACTCGGTGTAGCGGGCGGCCCCATTCACCTGTACGCCCGTGACGATCGCTCCGGCACCTTCGAAACCTTTCGCGCGCTGGTACTGCAACCACGGGCACTGGAGCTCTCGCCACGGGCCGAACGCTTCGAATCCGGCGATGCCTTGGCCGAACGGGTCAAGGCCGATCCCGCGGCCATCGGTTTCAGCAGCCTGACCACAGTGCATGGCGCCAAGCTGCTGGCCATCGCCGAAGGCGATGCACCGGCCCTGTTGCCAACCGCCGCAGGCGTGGCCAGCGAAGACTATCCGCTGTCGCGGCGGTTGTTCTTCTACCTGCCGGCCCAAGCGACCGACCAGGCCAGGGCGCTGGCCGAATTCACCCAGGGCCCTGCCGGGCAGGCCATTGTCGCCGCTCAGGGTTTCGTCTCGCAGCAGGTCAAGGCATTGCCGGTCGCGGTGCAGGCCGAGATGCCCGCGCAATACCGTGCCCTGGCTGCGGAGGCCCGGCGCCTGAGCGTCAACTTCCGCTTCCAGGAGGGCAGCGCCAGCCTCGACAACAAGGCCCTGCGCGATGTGCAGCGGGTCAGCGACTATCTGCGCCAGGTCGGCAAGCTGCATGACAAAACGGTACTGGTGGGCTTTAGCGACCCCAAGGAAACGCCCGGCCGCGCCGCCCTGCTCTCGCGCCTGCGGGCCATGGCCGTGCGCCGTGAACTGGCGCGCAGCGGCGTGGAGATCCGGGATGTCACCGGCATGGGTGATGAACTGCCGGTAGCCGACAACGACCTGGAACAGGGGCGCCTGCGCAATCGCCGGGTGGAGGTGTGGGTCTACTGACCTGCCTGGCGCTTGCCCCGAGAGGCGCGATACGCGTACCGTGCCGGGCATTCCCGTGCAGGAGAACCGTCGCGTGTCCCTCAAAGCCCTGCGTACCCTGGTCACCATCGCCCGCCACGGCACCTTCGCCCGCGCCGCCGACCTGCTGAGCCTGACCCCTTCGGCGGTAAGCCTGCACATCAAGACACTCGAAGACGAACTGCAAGTGCCGCTGTTCGACCGCAGCCGTCGCCAGGTGATACTCACCGAAGCCGGGCAACTGGCCGTAGCGCGCGCCGAAAGCATTCTCGCCGCCTACGACGAGCTGGCCGATACCCTGGCCAGCGGCCCGAGCCTGCGTGGACGCCTGCGTATCGGTGCGATCCATACCGTGCTCGCCCGGCGCCTGCCGAAGGCGCTGGTGTGGATCAAGGCGCACCATCCGCAACTGCACATCAGCGTGGTCTCGGGCATGTCCGCGGAACTTGCGCGGCGGATCGAGGACGGTGAGCTGGACGCCGCCATTACCACCGAACCGGTCAGCCCCTACCCGCAGAGCCTGCAGTTCAGCCCGCTGTTCTCCGACCGTTTCTGGGCCGTCGCCAGCCCAGACCTGGCCGGGCAAAGCCTGGCGCAACTGCTCGCCAACCAGCCGTTCCTGCGCTTCGACAAACGCGCCTGGGCCGGTCGGCAGATCGAACAGGAACTGCGCCGTCAGCATTTGCAGGTCAGCGAGCAGATGGAGCTGGACAGCCAGGAAGCCCTTGCACGCATGGCTGCAATGGGCCTCGGGGTGGCGATCATCCCGATGAGCGACGACGACCTGCAACGGCTGCCGCCCGCCACGGTGCTGCCTTTTGGCGAGCCGCAACTGAGCCGCCACGTGGTGTTGCTGGAACATGAAAAGAGCCAGCGCCGTCACCTGAGCGCGGTACTCAAGACCGCCCTGGGCAGTTGATCAGGCAACTGCTTACGACCATGCAGTTTTTCTCAACGGTGAATGCAGAAAACAACGTTTTTTTCTGCTGACTCACCTCGCTAACCTGTGCCGGTACCCGACCACGGAACCGCGACCATGCTGCCTCTGCTCCTCACCACCCTGGTGCCAATCATCCTGCTGATCGCCCTGGGCACTCTGTTGCGGGTGCGCGGTTTTCTCGCGGAGGGTTTCTGGCCCGGCGCCGAGCGCCTGAGCTACTACGTGCTGCTGCCCTCACTGTTCCTGCATGGCCTGGCCACCGCCAACCTGGATGGAGTACCGGTGTTGGGCATGGTTGGGGTGCTGATGCTCTCGACCCTCGCGGGCGCGCTGCTGCTGGTGCTCTACCAGGGCGCGGCAGCCCACGATGGTGCTGATTTCACCTCGGTGTTCCAGGGTGGCATACGCTTCAACAACTACATTGGCGCGACCCTGGCGGCGGGCATCTACGGCAGCGCCGGCATCGCCCTGGCGGCCGTGGCCAACGCGGCGATCGTGCCGCTGGTCAATCTGCTTTGCGTACTGGTATTCGCCCGTTTCAGTGCTCGCCACAGCTCACCACTGACCGTGCTGCGGGCGATCTTCGCCAATCCGTTGATCGTAGGTTGCGCGGGTGGCCTGCTGCTGCGGGTCACCGGGCTTGGCCTGCCGGCGGGGCTGGAGCCGACGGTCAAGGCCCTTGGCCAGGCCGCCCTGCCCCTCGGCTTGCTGTGCGTCGGAGCGGCATTGGGCGGCGCGCGGATGGGCCAGCAGGTCAAGCCCCTGGTGGCCGCCTCGGCGTTCAAGTTCCTGGTCATGCCACTGACCACCTTCGGCCTGTGTCGCCTGCTCGGTCTCAGCGGCCAGGCCGCCGTGGTGGCCGTGCTGTTCCAGGCGCTGCCCACCGCATCATCGTCCTACGTCATGGCCCGGCAGATGGGGGGCAATGCGCCGCTGATGGCGACCATCATCGCCTTGCAGACCGTCGCCGCAGCCGTCACCCTGCCATTGATGCTGAGCCTCACGCTAAGTTGAAACCACTGGCTAGAATGTAATCAGCTCACTGACGCGGAAGCCCGATCATGCGCCACCCGTGGATGGTCATCAGCCTGTTCCTGGCCCTGCCCGCAGGCCCGTTGCATGCCGCCGACAGCGCCAAGGCCGCAGTCGCTGAAGACAAGGCCCAGGCGCTGGAACAGAAAGTGGTAAACGACTCCCCGCCACCCAAGGCGCCGGAGAAGATCACCCCCACCGAGGTGCAGGCCGTGGATCCGGCCGGGCAAGCGCCGCTGGACGACAGCATCACCTGCCTTGCCCGCACCCTCTACTGGGAGGCCAAGGGCGCTGACGAGCAAGACATGAGCGCAGTGGCCAGTGTAGTGCTCAACCGCCTGGGCAAGGACGGCTTCCCCGACACCATCTGCGGCGTGGTCAAGCAAGGCGTCGAGAGCAAGAGCTGCCAGTTCTCCTGGTGGTGTGACGGGCGCCCTGACCAGGTCGAGGAAAAGGAGCGCTACGAGGTCGCCAAGGAAATCGCGCGCAAGGCATTGAACCAGCAGCTGGAGGACAGCACCGCGGGGGCGCTGTACTTCCATGATCGCTCTGTGCGGCCAGATTGGGCCAAGGCCTATCGGCGCACAGCGCAGACCACGCATTTCATCTTCTACAAGCCCAACCAGGCACTGGCGCGATAGCGAGGCGACGGGCCATCAGAAATCGATGGTCCCGGAGAACTTGACCAGCCGTGGGTCGCCCTGGGTCAGGTAACCGCCGTTGGCCGAGGCCCAATAGTTCTTGTCGGTCAGGTTTTCCACGTTCATGCGCAAGGTGATGTCTTTTTCCTGCACCTTGAAGCGATAGCGCGCGCCCACGTCGAAGCGGTTCCAGGTCGGCAGGCTAAGGGTGTTGGCCGGGTTGGCGTACTGCCCGCCGGTGCGCAGCATGCGTGCATTGAGCGCCACGCCGTCGAGCCCAGGCACGTCCCAATCGACGCTGGCATTGAGCTGGAAGGTCGGGACCCCCACCGCTTTGTTGCCATCGTTGGTGCCGTTCTGGGTGTTCTTCAGCTCCGTGTCCATGCGCGTGCCACCGGCCATCAGGCGCAGGCCCGGCACCGGCTCGCCAAATACGCTGAGCTCGATCCCCTTGTTGACCTGCTCGCCTTCCTGCACATAGAGGTTGCCCTGCACATAGCCATCGGTGGGCCGCTCGATACGGAACACCGCCAGGTTGGCACCGTAGGTCTGGCGGTCGAACTTGATGCCCGCCTCGATCTGCTTGGTCTTGGCCGGTGGGAACACCTCACCGACGTTGACCACCTGGCCCGACGCCGTGGCGCCCTGGGCCAGGCCCTGGATGCTGTTGGCGTACAACGAGACCGACGGGTTGAGCTTGTAGACGATGCCATACACCGGTGTGGTGACCGCTTCGTCGTAGAACGCAGTGCGCCCGGCGTCCACACCCGTGCCGCGGTAGGCATAGCCTTCGACACGCAGTTGCTGGCGGCGTACGCCAGCGGTGAGCAGCAGCGTGTCGTCGAACAGCCCCACGGTATCGGACAGCGCCAGGCTGCGGTTGCGGGTCTTGCCGGTCACACCTGGGTCGTCGAGCATGCCGCCGACCAGCGTAGGCGTTGTCGGTTTGGGCAGTGGGCTGGTGTTGTAGATATTCGTGTTCTGCGAACTGTAGAAGACGTAGGCGTTTTCCTGCTGGGTCCAGATGCTCGCGGCGCCGAGATTCAACTGGTGGCTCACCGGGCCCGTCTGGAAGCGGCCATTGATCCCGGCCATCAGGCTGGTGTTGTCTTCGTTGTGCGGGATCTGCGAACCACCGATGGTCGCGGCGCCCGTGGCAGCGTTGGTGAGGACCGGCGTGCCATAGAAACCGTTCTCGCGGGTGTGCTTGACGCCCCCGCTGATGTAGCCGCTCCAGTTCTCGTTGAAGTCGTAGTCGCCGCGCAGCATGCCGAAGGTATCCTCGGTCTCGGTCCACGACCAATCCTGGCCGTAGTTGTGATCGGCGCTCGGAGCACGCGGGATGCTGGTCACCGCCGAGCCCAGGCGCACCGAGTTGCGCAGGTGATTGACGCGCTGCTTCTGGTAACCGATGTCGGCCGACAGGCGCAGTTGGTCACCACGATAGTCCAGGCCTGCAACGAACAGCTTGCTGCGTTGGTCCTGGTCGTCCACGGCGGTTTCGCCTTCACGCTGGGACAGGTTCAGGCGCGCGCCGAAACGGTTGTCTTCACCGAAACGCTGGCCGATGTCCAGGTGCTCGCCGATGCGCCCATCGCTGCTGATGTCCTGGGTATAACGACGAGTCGGCGTGTCGCCGGCGCGCTTGGGCTGCAGGTTGACGTTGCCACCAAGGCCGGTGCCAGTGGGGCTGGCGCCGTTGAGGAACGCATTGGGGCCCTTGAACAGCTCGACCCGCTCTACCGCGTCGGTGGAGATCATCTGCCGTGGCAGCACGCCGTACAGGCCATTGAACGAGACGTCGTCGCCGCTCAACGGCAGGCCGCGGATCACGAAGACCTGGGACTGGTTGCCAAAGCCGAACGACTGGCGCACCGAGGGGTCATTGAGCAGCACATCTCCAATATCCTCGGCCTGTTGATCCTCGATCAACTGCGAGGTGTAGCTGGTCATGGTGAACGGCACGTCCATCATGTCCTGGTTGCCCAGCACGCCCATCTGCCCGCCACGGGCCAGCTGCCCACCTGCGAAGGCCTCCGGCAACTGGGTGCGAGGCGCCTTGACGGCATCGGCGTTGATCGCGGTGGCGTCGAGCTCCAGCGGCGGATCAGCGGCATGGGCGGCTACGCCAAGGGAACAGCAGAGGGCGAGCAGGGTCGGACGAAAAGGACAGGAACGTGCCATGAAAGGCTCCCGATAAAGTGAATGGAGCGCCTTCCTGGCATGCGTGATTGCGATTGAGTCGTGTTTATAATAGATATTGCGAATTATTTCCAACCAATTGCACTTTTTCGCCCTTCGCCGGTCTACTGCCTCTTTTGCCGCAACAATCGGTTGTCGGTGGTTTACTGCAACGCACAAGACGAGGCCAAAAGCCTGCAGCTTGTGTAGGATGGGCAGCGCCAACACGAGGTCGCTGCCAGTCATAGGGAGATTCTTGATGCGCGTCCTGTCATCTGTTGCCTGCCTTGGCGCCCTGACACTCGGCCTGGTCATTTCCACCAGTGCCCTGGCGATCAGCGGCGACGAAGCGCAACTGATCGAGTCGATCAATGCCTACCGCAGCCAGGCCCAGCGCTGCGGCGACGCAGGTTCGCTGGAGTTGCCGCCGCTCAATAGCGACACCCGCCTGGCGCTGTCGCCGGAAGGCACCCGCGACCTGCAGCAGGCCATGACCCGTGCCGCCTACCCCATGGTCAATGTCCAGGCCATCAGCTTGTCCGGGCCACGGGATGCCAAGGCGGCGATGAGCGCCATCGAAGAAAGCTTCTGCCAGGTGGTGCTCGACCCGCAGTTCGTGGATATCGGTGTCAGCCAGGAAGGCCGCGACTGGCGCATCGTGCTGGCACGCCCGCTGCTCAGCGGGCGCCTCGGCGACTGGCAAGCCGAAGGCCAGAAACTGCTGCAGGAGGTCAACGCCGCGCGCAAGATACCGCGCCAATGCGGTGGGCAGCCTTTCGCAGCAGCAGCGGCCCTGAGTTGGAATACCACGCTGGCCGGTGTCGCCGCCAACCACACCCGGGCGATGGCCAACCAGAACTTCTTCGACCACATCGACCGCGACGGCCGCACGCCGGGTGATCGGGCCGAGCTTGCCGGCTATCTGTATCAGCAGATCGGCGAAAACATCGCTGCCGGCCGCGATACGCCACGCAAGGTGGTCGATGGCTGGCTGGCCAGCCCTGGCCACTGCGCAACGCTGATGAACCCGGATTACCGCGAATTGGGCGCAGCCTATGCCGTAGATCCCAAGAGCGATGCGGGGATCTACTGGACGGCATTGTTCGGGTCGCCGCAGTAAGGCGGATGCATGGGGCCGCTGCGCGCCCCATCGCGGGTCAAGTCGGAGCGCCGAACCGCCGCTCCTGCAGATAAGATCAAGGGTGCCTCGTCCCGCCATCAGACTGGTCAAATGGCGCGCAGCGTCTTTACTTAACGCTACGACCCTCAGGAACGGTGCAGCCTATGAAGATCGTAGTCACCAGCATCCTCGTCGACGACCAGGCCAAGGCTCTGGCTTTCTATCATCACGTTCTGGGCTTCCAGCCCAAACACGACATCCCGATGGGCCAGTACCGCTGGCTCACCCTCACCTCCCCCAACGACCCCAATGGTGTCGAGCTGCTGCTCGAGCGCGACGCTCATCCGGCTGCCAAAACCTACAAGGCCGCGCTCAAGGCCGACGGCATCCCGGCCACCTCCTTCGCCGTGCGTGACATCCAGGCCGAGTACACGCGCCTGTGCGCCGGCGGCGTGCAGTTCACCCAGCCGCCTACGCCAATGGGGCCTGTCACCGTGGCGGTGTTCGACGATACCTGTGGCAACCTGATCCAGATCGCCCAACGCCATTGATCACAGCGGACTGCCGGCAGAGGCGACAGCCCTCACGGCATCCGCTACATTCTGTTTACCCGCCAGCGCACATAGAACAAGGAAAATCCGATGCGCTACGAATTCAGCGAAGTCCTGAACGACCTGGTCGACTATTTCCTCGTCGGCGACATACAGCGCCTGGCGCGTTTCAAGGATGACAACGCGCTACCCGACGACCTTGCCCACGAATTCACCCACCCCCGCACCGACACCGACAGCGGCGACCGCGCCGTGCTCGAAGGCGTGGTACTGCCCCTGGCAGGCATCGATAACCTGCCCTACCGCATCATCTTCAGCCTCGACGAACGAACCCCGGCCCTGCTCGAAGCCGGCAGTCGCGTGGCACACCGCCGCGCAGGCTACGTGCTGCACGTGGAGAACCGCGCGCTGATGCTGTTCACCTGGCGCATGCTGCAGCACTTCACCAACAAAACCCTTGGCGACTTCATGGCCCGCTACCAGGTGCCGGGCCGACCGATGATCGAACTCGACAACGGCTGGTACCAGGTCGAGGTCCTTGCCGGCGCAGTAGTACGTGACGGGCTGTACGAGCCGGCGTTCGAGTTCCTGCTCAGTCGCACCCACTGCCACCGGCCAGCCCCCGATATCGACATTGGCTATCGCTTTTCGCTGGGCGGCGAAGTGCCCTCCGTCATCCCGCACTGATCCACCGCTCACCACGCCCCACCCTCGGCGAGCCCCTGCAGGCGCCGGTAGTCGCGCAGCACGTTGGGCACATAGCGCCGGGTTTCGGCAAAGGGCGGCACCACGCGACCACGGCTGATCACCGCGTCAGGCCCGGCGTTGTAGGCTGCCACGGCCAGGGTGATGTCGTTGTCGAACAGCCTGAGCATGCGCTTCAGGTAGCGCGCCCCGCCCTGCACATTGTCTTTGGGGTCGAGGACGTCCTTGACCCCCATCTCCCGGGCAGTATCGGGCATCAACTGCATCAATCCGGCAGCCCCCTTGGCCGAGCGGGCCTTGGGGTTGTAGCCGGACTCGGCCTTGATCACGGCATGCAGCAACGCTTGGGGCACTTCATGCAGGCGGGCCGCATCCGCTACCAGGTCAGCGTAGGGGCGCCCCGTCAACAGTTGCGCCTCCAGAGGGCCGGCCTGGGGGCGGGTCTCGCTGATGACCCGCTCATACTGGCGCCCCGGTCGATGCACGTTGGACAGCACGTAGGTGCCACCCGCGCCGATGGAGATGTACACGTCAGCCTGGGCCGCACCTGCCAGCAGCCCGATCAAGCCAAGGATGAGTCCACGCATGTCGCTCGTCTCCCCGCCGTGCCCCCCGATGTGGGGGAAATGCCCCGAAAAACCTGGGCCCTGCAGCTCTCACGCAAGCAGCGTGCCGCTTGCCTGAGCCGCATGCCACAAGGCCGCAAGGCAGACGTGCACGGCTGTTGCATGGGGGCCTGTACACGCATCGGAGGGCATCGCCATGCAGCGCCGCATTCGCACACAACGTGGTTTCACCCTGCTCGAACTTCTGGTGGTGCTGGTGGTGCTCGGCCTGCTGGCCGGCATCGTCGCGCCCAAGTACTTCAGCCAGCTCGGCCGCTCCGAAGCCAAGGTTGCCCGAGCGCAGATCGAAGGGCTGGGCAAGGCACTGGACCTGTACCGCCTCGAGGTGGGCCACTACCCCAGCAGCGAGCAGGGTTTGCAGGCGCTGGTCACCGCCCCCGGTGGCGAGGCGCGCTGGTCCGGCCCTTATCTGCAGAAGGCCGTGCCCCAGGACCCTTGGGGCCGCCCTTACATCTATCGTCAGCCGGGTGAGAACGGTGGCGAGTACGATCTGCTGTCGATGGGCAAGGACGGCCAGCCCGGTGGTGACGGCGAAAACGCCGAAGTCACCAGTTGGCAGTGAGGGCATTCGCCATGCGCTACAGCCTCAAGGCCCTCGGCAGGCAGGGTATCGTGCAAATGCAGGTCGAAGCTGAGGATGCCGAGCATGCCCGGCGCCAGGTTCAGGACCAGGGGCTGCGGGTAGTGAGCCTGCAACGCCAGGGGTTGTCCTGGTCGCATGGCAACTGGCGGCGCGCTCAGCCCTTCGACCTGGTGCTGTTCAGCCAGGAGCTGGGGACTCTGCTCGACGCCGGCCTGCCCCTGATCGACGCCCTGGAAAGCCTGGCGCAAAAGGCGCCGAACGCCCCGGCGCGCAAGGTGCTTGGCCAACTGGTGAGCCAGCTGTACGAAGGCCGTTCGCTGTCCCAGGCGCTGGCCCAGCAGCCCCGGATCTTCCCCGGGCTCTATGTGGCGCTGGTGCAATCCAGCGAGCGCACCGGAGCCCTGGGTGATGCCCTCGGCCGCTATATCAGTTATCGCCAGCGCCTGGACCTGGTGCGCCAGAAGCTTGTGGGCGCGTCGGTCTATCCCTTGTTGCTGTTGTTGGTCGGCGGGGGGGTCGTATTGTTTCTGCTCGGCTATGTGGTGCCGCGCTTCAGCCTGGTGTTCGAGGGCATGGGCAGCGAACTTCCGTGGCTGTCGCGGGTGCTGATGAAGGTCGGCCTGTTTCTGCATGCCCAGCAACTGCCCTTGGGGCTCGGCACACTGACAGGCATCCTCACCCTGGTGCTGCTGCGCCGCCACCCGCGTGTGCGCCGCGTTGCCAACCGCCAACTGCAGCGCCTGCCGGCCTTGCACCAGCGCTTGCTGATGTACGAGCTGGCGAGGTTCTATCGTTCGCTGGGGATCCTGCTGCAGGGTGGCATTCCGATCCTGACCGCAATGGGGATGGCGCGCGGACTGCTCGGCAGCGTTGCAGGCGAAGGGCTGGAGCGTGCGGCGCGGCAGGTGGGCGAAGGGCTAGCCTTGTCGGCGGCGCTGGAGGCTGGCGGGCTGGTCACGCCGGTGTCGCTGCGTCTGCTGCGGGCGGGGGAGCAATCAGGGAACCTGGGGCAGATGCTCGAACGTTGCGCCGATTTCCATGACCAGGAGATCGGTCGTTGGGTCGAGTGGTTCGTGCGCTTGTTCGAACCACTGCTGATGACCTTCATCGGGCTGCTGATCGGGCTGATCGTGATCCTGATGTACATGCCGATCTTCGAGTTGGCCTCGAGCATTCATTGAGCGGGGCACAACGCCGATCTCAATAGTCGAAGCGCTCCACCGCCCGCCGCCGCTCGTTGTCGTCACGTCGGTCGTACCCTGCGGTGGTCTGGATGTTCACATGGTGGGCAAGCTTCTGGGCAATCGACAGGTCGTGCTCCTCGATCACCCGGGTAATGAACGCCCTGCGAAAATCGTGCGGCATGATCTTCGCCCCCACCTGCGCGCCACGCTGGCGGGCGATGTAGTAGATCGCATGCTTGGTGATGCGCGCACGGGTGATATGGCTGCCCCGGCGAATCCGGTTGAAGAGGAAGGGATCGTCCGCCGCGCCCTCCGGCAACTGCGCGCGGCGCAGGTCGAGCCAGGCCTGCAGCTTGTCGAAGGCCCAGGCCGGGGCGTACTTGACCAGTTGCCGATTGCCCTTGCCCAGCACCTGCAGGCTGTGTTCGTGGAAGTCGACATCGCACAAGTCGATGTCCACCGACTCGGACTTGCGCATCCCGGTGCCGTACAGCAAGGCGATGATCGCCGCATCGCGCACACCTTGCGGCCGCGGATCGGCAGCGCAGACTTCCATCAGCTCACGGATCAGGCTGCGTCGCAGGTTGCGCCCGGGTGGCAGGCGCGTGCCGCTCGCAGGCTTGACCTCGCGAATCCTGAGTAGATGCTCGTGGTCGATCAGCCCCTGGCGCCAGGCCTCATTCATCACCCCGCGCACCGCGTTGACGTACAGCGAAGAGGTATTGGGTGCAAAACCATCGGCACGCAAGGCTGCCACCAGGGCAATGACGTGGCCAGGTTCGATCAGGTGCCAGGGCACCGCGGCGATGTCGCAATCGGCGAACCCCAGCCGGTCGGCGGCATCCTGGAGGATATAGCGCATGGTCAACTGGCTGGAGGGCGCCAGGCGTGCCAGGTACTGCAGCAAGGGATTGTGCAGGGAATCGGTCAAAACGTGGATCCTGTAGCGTGAAACGAGTCATCACCTTGATACACAAGGCTTTTATCGATGGCGAACGCGGATGGTACCTGATGATCGACCACGGATCGAACGCGCGGCGACACAACACCACCTGGTGCAGGCTAAAGTGGAAGACAACCCAGACTACCGCCGAGCGCCCATGGCTTTCCACCGCCTGACCCGAACCCACCCACGCCTGACCCTTGCCACGCTTGTTGGCCTGCTCGGCGGCTGGCTGATCCCCGCAGACGACTGGACGCAGCGTTTTCTCGCAGGCTGGAACCTAGGTGTCTGGCTGTACCTAACGCTGGTGCTGTGGCTGACCTGGCGCGCTACATCCCAAACCGTGCGCAAGGTCGCCAATGTCGAGGACGAAAACGCAGGCCTGGTCCTGTTCACCGTCTGCATTGCAGCCATTGCCAGCCTGGTCGCCGTGACCCTGCAACTGGCGTCCAGTCGCGGCCTGCACGGCAGCGCGCAGGCCCTGCACTACCTGTATACCGGCCTGACCGTGGCCGGATCCTGGCTGTTGATCGGCTGTATCTTCAGCCTGCACTACGCGCGGCTGTTCTACACCGACAGCCACAAGGAGCCCCCTCTGCGCTTCGCCGATGGCGAACGCAACCCCGATTACTGGGACTTCCACTATTTCTCCTTCACCCTCAGTGTCGCGGTCCAGACCTCGGACATAGGCGTGGCCAGCCGAGCCATGCGCCGGGTGGTGCTGGCCCACTCCCTGGTCAGTTTCGTGTTCAACACCGCGATCCTGGGTTTCACCATCAATATCGCCGCCGGCCTGCTCAGTTGACCGCTGGTCCGAAAGCGCAGGTCGGTCAGGTTCGCGCCCGTTGCTCGCCAAGCCACGCGGAAAACGTTTGCCCCCATGGACGCCCGTGATTTGCCGGAGCCACGTGGATGTGACCTGTGTCATGCATTCGCCGATTTGTCATCTTCGCTGCGCGATACTGGCGCCGTAGCTGCTATGTTTAAATTTCGCTGTCCCCTCTGCCCTTCACGACAAGGCCAGGCACAGGGTTCAGCGACCAGGCGCCCGAACACCCGGAAATGGAGGCTGGCATGAACAAGATGACGTTCCCCAACGCCTGCCAGGTGATGCGCTGGCATTTCCACCCGCTGGGCTTCGAGGCCAGCATGGATGCACCACGCAGCATGGTCGCGCGCTTGTTCGACCGGGCCACTGGCGAAACCCTGCTGGCCATCGCCGGCATTCCCTGCGCCGCGATCATGGCCGCGGCAGATGTGGAGCGCATCATCGAGGCAGTCGAAGCCGAGATGGACGCCTTCAACCCCTTCCCTACCCTGCGCGACGCGGGTTAGCCGTTCTCGCCCTGCGTCAGCCGTTGCATGAACTGCTCGGCCGGTACCGGCTGACCCAGCAAGTAGCCCTGCAGCGAATCGCAGCCCAGGCGGGTCAGGAAGTCCTGCTGACGATCGGTTTCAACGCCCTCGGCAACGATCCGCAAACCCAATGCCTGCCCCAACGCAACGATCGCCGAAACGATCGCGGCATCGTCGCTGTCATGTTCGAGGTCGCGGACAAAACCGCGGTCGATCTTCAGCTCGTTCGCCGGCAGGCGCTTGAGGTACATCAGGCTGGAATAGCCCGTCCCGAAGTCGTCGATGGACAGATCGACGCCCATGTCCGACAAGCGCTGCAACACCGTCAGGCTGGCATCGGCATCGCGCATGGCGGTGGTTTCGGTGATTTCCAGGGTCAGGCGGTTGGCAGGCAGGCCGTTGTCGGCCAAGGCTCGCGAGACACTGTCAACCAACCCTGAATGGCAGAACTGGATGGCCGACAGGTTCACCGCGATGCGCCAGTGTCCATGGCCCTGATCCAGCCACAGGCGCATCTGCCGGCAGGCTTCGCCCAGCACCCATTCGCCGATGGGGATGATCAGGCCGGTCTTCTCCGCCAGGCCGATGAAACGGTCCGGCAGCAACAGCCCTTGCTGCGGGTGCTCCCAACGCAACAAGGCCTCGGCACCGATCGGCGTACATTGGTGCGCTTCGAACTTGGGTTGGTAATACAGCCGGAACTGGTCATGCTCGAGCGCCGCGCGCAGGTCCTGCAGCAATTGCAGCTGCTGGCGGGCGTTACTGTTCATCGAGGTGTCGAAAAAACTGTAGCCGTTCTTGCCCGCGCTCTTGGCGTGATACATGGCCGCATCGGCATTGCGCAGCAGTTCGTGCTGGTCCTGGCCATTACCCGGGTAGAGCACGATACCCAGGCTTGCCGACAATTGCAGGTCGTGCTCTGCAACACGAAATGGCCTGGCTACCAGGTTGACCTGTTTGTCCGCCACGCCCACAGCATCGTCCGGTTCCTGCAACTCGACCAGCAGGACGAACTCGTCACCACCAATCCGCGCCAAGGTGTCCTGGCTATGCAGATGTCCACGCAGCCGCGCAGCCACCGCCTTGAGCAACTGGTCGCCAACATGGTGACCAAAGGCATCGTTGACCGGCTTGAACCCGTCCAGGTCGATGAACATCAGCGCAAAGCAACCACCTTGCTCTGCCACCTTGGCCATGGCCTGCTCGATACGGTCGGCCAGCAAGGTGCGGTTCGGCAGCCCGGTCAGGGTGTCGTGCAGGGCCAGTTGCGTCAGCTCCTGGTTGGCCTGGGTCAATGAGCGCGCAAGTTCCGCGGTGCGGGATTCGAGGCGCGCGTCCAGCACCGACGTCAGCAAGGCCACCGCCAGCACCGCCAGGGTGGTGATCAGTACTGCATAGTCCAGCCAGTCACCAGACAACCCGCCGACCAGCGCACCGCAGTAACTACCCTCGGGGAAGTTGGCCGCCGCCATGCCGGTGTAGTGCATGCCGACGATGGCAACCCCCATCAGCACCGCTGCGGCACCGCGGATCTGCCGAACGTACGGCGTCTGCCTGCGCAGGCGGAAGGCAATCCATAAGGCTGCCGCCGAGGCGCCCACGGCGATGGCCAGCGAAGCACCGAACAGCGCCGGGTCGTAGTCGATCCCGGGCAGCATCTGCAAGGCAGCCATGCCGGTGTAGTGCATGCAGGCAATCCCGGTGCCCATGAACAGCGCACCCAAGCCCACCTGCGGGCAACTCAACCGCGGCTGGCTGACCAACCACAAGGCAAAGCCTGCAGATAACACGGCGATCAGCAGTGACAACGCGGTCAAGCCCAGGTCGTAGCCCAGCTCGATGGGCAACTCGAAGGCCAACATGCCGATGAAATGCATCGACCAGATGCCGATTCCCATCGCCAGCGCCCCGCCGCCCATCCACAGATACACCGCGCGTCCCTTGGCGGTGGCGATGCGGCCTGCGAGGTCGAGTGCGGTGTAGGACGCCAGGATGGCCACACACAGCGAGATCAACACCAGCGAAGAGGAGTAGCTACCTGTCAGCATTTCAAGTTCCGGCAGAGGGCGAGGAAGGGCCCGGAAAAGGCGGAGGATTTTACGCGAACAGGGAGGAAAGGCACGGGATTTTGCGGGGACTACAGGGTGGAAGATCCCGCGGTCGGTTACGCACGGTGCCGGCGTTATCGCGGGCTTGCCCCGCGATAACGCCGGCACTGCAACCTTACTGTTTGTCAGCCTCTGCGAACGCCGGCCCCGCTTCCCAGCCGCCGCCCAATGCCGCGATCAACTGCACGCTGGCCACCAGGCGCCCCTGCAGCAGATTCAGCACACTGCGTTCGTTGCTCAGCGCCGTGGTCTGCACGTTCACCACATCCAGATAGCCGATCAATCCGGCACGGTACTGGTTCTCGGTCAGGCGCAACGATTCACGGGCAGCATCCAGCGCTTCCTGGCGTACCACCGCTTCGTCGGCATACACCTTCAACTGCACCAGGTAGTTCTCGACCTCCTTGAAGCCATCGAGCACCGTCTGGCGATACTGCGCTACGGTCTGGTCGTAGACCGCCACGGTGCGGTCCACCTCGGCGCTACGCTTGCCAGCGTCGAACAGGGTCAATGCCAGTTGTGGCCCCACCGACCAGTAGCGATTCGGCAGCTCGATCCAGTTGTTGAAGCTGCTGCTCGAATAGCCGCCATTCATGCTCAACGACAGATCGGGGAAATAGGCCGCGCGCGAGACGCCGATGTTCGAGTTGGCGGCCATGACCTTGCGTTCGGCCGAGGCGATATCCGGACGACGCTCCAGCAACTGCGACGGCAAGCTCACCGGGATCGGCGGCAGCGCAGGGATATCGTTGCTGGCGGCCAGCGAGAACTCCGCCGGCGCCTTGCCCATGAGCACGGCGATGGCATTTTCATACTGGGCGCGCTGCCAGGCCAGGTCGATCAGGTCGGCCTGGGTGCTCTTGAGCTGGGTACGTGCCTGGGCGACGGCGTCCGGGCCGGCGACGCCGGCGCGGTACTGGTTCTCGTTCATCCGCAGCGAGCGCTCGTAAGCGGCCACAGTGGCTTCGAGCAAGCGTTTCTGTTCGTCGATGACCCGCAGCTGCAGGTAGTTCTGTACCAGTTCCGACTGCTGGCTCAGGCGAATCGCCGCCATGTCGGCGAGGCTGGCCTGGGCGCTGGACTCGTTGGCATTCATGGTCTCGCGCAGTTTGCCCCAGAGGTCGATTTCCCAGCTCACGCCCAACTGCGCGTTGTAGGTGTCGCGAATGCCGCTGCTGTTGTTCGACAGGCTCGAGCTGGAACTGCCAGTGCCCTGGGCTGAACGGTTCTTGCTGGTGGTGAGGTTCAGCGACGGGAACAGCGACGCCCGGCTGCTGCGTACCAGGGCCTGGGCCTGACGGTACTGCGCTTCATACTGGGCGACCGTCTGGTTGCTGAGGTTGAGTTCCTCGACCAGGGCGTTCAGGCCCTTGTCGCCATACAGCTCCCACCAGGCACCGCGGGCGATGGCATCCGAGGGGTTGGCCTGGGTCCAGCCCTCGGCCTGCTTGAACTGCGTCGGGGTGCTGACCTCGGGGCGGTGATAATCGGGGCTCAGGGTGCAGGCACTGAGCATCGCCACGCACAGGCCGGCGCCAAGCAGGCGCGATCCACGGCCACGGGTCAGCAATTGCAGGGCGCGGTGCAGCGGGGTCTGGGCAAAGTTCATAGCGGGGTTTCCAGGGCGGCGTCGGTGCGCACGCCGCGCCAACGGTTGAAACGGTGGCGCGCGCGGTCCAGGTACAGGTAGACCACGGGCGTGGTGTAAAGGGTGAGGATCTGGCTGAAGACCAGGCCACCGATGATCGTCAGGCCCAGCGGCTGGCGCATTTCCGCGCCTTCGGCCTGGCTGAGCAGCAACGGCAATGCGCCGAGGATGGCGGCGATGGTGGTCATCAGGATCGGTCGCAGGCGCAGCAGGCAGGCGCGACGGATCGACTCTTCCGGCGACAGGCCTTCATTGCGCTCCAGTTGCAGGGCCAGGTCGATCATCAGGATGGCGTTCTTCTTAACCACCCCGATCAGCAGGAACAGCCCCAGCAACGAGATCAGGCTGAACTCCCCGCCGGTCACGTAAAGCGTGAGCAATGCACCAACCCCCGCCGACGGCAGGGTCGAGAGGATGGTCAGCGGGTGGATGTAGCTCTCGTAGAGGATGCCCAGCACCAGGTACACCAGAACCAGCGCACCGAGGATCATCAACGGCTGACCCTGGGCGGTCTTGGTGAAGGCGTCGGCACTGCCACCGAGCTTGGCGATCACCGACTCCGGCAGGCCCAGCTTGGCCACCTCGCGCTCCAGCGCCGCCAGGGCCTGGTCGACGCTGTAGCCCTCGGCAACGTCGAAGGAGATGTCTTCGGAGGCGAACTGCCCCTCATGGCTGACCCGATCATTGGCCAGGCTGTTCTCGTAACGGGCGATGGTCGACAGCGGCACCCGCGCACCCTCGGCCGTGATCACCTGCACCTGCTCCAGGGTGCTCGGGTCCCAGGCGTATTTGGGGTTGATCTCCATTACCACCTGGTATTGGTTGAGGCTGTCGTAGATGGTCGAAATCTGCCGCTGGCTGTAGGCGTTGTTCAGCACGGCAGTGACCATGTCCATGTCAATGCCCAGGCGCTTGGCCTGGTCGCGATCGACCACCAGGGTCACTTGCTGGGTGCCGGCACCATCGCGGGCGTCGATGGCCGTCAGCTCGGGCAATTTGCGCAAGGCCGCGGCCACCTTGGGGAACCACTCGCGCAGGGCTGCCAGATCCCCGCTTTGCAGGGTGTAGAGGTATTGCGAGGTGCTTTGATCACGCCCGCCACCGCCCAGTTGCAGGTCCTGGTCGGCCATCAGGTACAGGCGCCCGCCCGGCACCTTCGGCAACTCCTTGCGCAGACGCTCGATGACCTTCTGCGCATTCTCCTTGCGCTCGGCGATCGGTTTCAGCCGTACCAGGACGAAGGCGTTGTTGGTGCCGCTGTTACCGCCAATGAAACCAGCGACGCTCTGCACGGCCGGGTCCTTGAGCAGCGCCCGGCGGTAGATTTCCATCTTAGGCTGCATCACGGTGAACGACAGCCCGTCATCGCCCCGCACGAAGCCCTGCAACTGACCGGTATCCTGCTGCGGCATCAGGGTCTTGGGCACAATCACGTACAGGGCGACGTTGAGCACGATGGTCGCCAACAGGCTGATCAGCGTCAGCCGGCGATGACGCACGGCCCAGCCCAGGCTCTTGTCGTACCCCTCGACCATGCGTTGGTGCACCCGGTCGCTCCAGCGCTGCAAACGCGTCTGGTGTTGTGGGGCATGGGGTTTGAGCCAGCGCGAGCAGAGCATCGGCGTGAGGGTCAGCGACACCAGCAGCGACACCAGGATTGCTGCGGCCAGGGTGATCGAAAATTCCTGGAACAGCCCGCGCACGATACCGCCCATGAACAGGATCGAGACGAACACCGCCACCAGCGAAACGTTCATCGACAGCAGGGTGAACCCCACTTCCTTGGCACCCAGAAACGCAGCGCGCATGGGCTTGGCGCCATTCTCGATGTGCCGGGAAATGTTCTCCAGCACCACGATGGCATCGTCCACCACCAGCCCTGTGGCCAGGATCAATGCCATCAGCGACAGGTTGTTCAGCGAAAAGCCACACAGGTACATGACCGCAAAAGTGCCCACCAGCGACACCGGCACGGCAAGGCTCGGAATCAACGAGGCACGCAGATTACCCAGGAACAGGTAGACCACCAGGATCACCAGCACCACGGCAATCAGAAGCGTGTGCTCGGCTTCCTTGAGCGTGGCCTTGATCACCGGCGAGCGGTCCATGGCGACGTTGAGCTTGACGCTGGCCGGCAGCAGCGACTGCAGGGCCGGAAGCTGGTCCTTGATCTGTTGCACGGTCTGGATGATGTTGGCGTTGGTCTGGCGGTTGACCACCAGCAGCACCGCCGCATCGTCGTTGAAGAAACCGCTGTTGTAGCGGTTCTCGACACCGTCGCTGACCTTGGCCACATCGGCCAGGCGCAGGATGGCACCGTTCTGCTGGCGGATCACCAGCGGCTTGTAGTCATCGGCCTTTTCCAGCTGGTCGTTGGCGCGTACCTGCCAGTTGCGCTCGGCATCCTCGACGAAACCCATGGGGCGGCGCTGGTTGGCGTTGGCCACGGCGGTGCGTACATCGTCCAGCGCCAGGCCATACTGGTTGAGCAACTGGGGCTCAAGCTCGATGCGCACCGCCGGCAGCGAACTGCCGCCGATCTGCACTTCCCCTACCCCACTGACCTGCGACAGGCTCTGCGAGAGGATGGTGTCGGCCAGGTCGTACAACTGCCCTTTGGACAGCACGTCCGAGGTCAGCGACAGCACCATGATCGGCGCCTGCGACGGGTTGACCTTCTTGTAGGTGGGCATGCTGCGCATGCCGCTGGGCAGCAGGTTGCGGGTGGCGTTGATTGCAGCCTGCACCTCGCGCGCCGCGCCGTCGATGTCGCGCCCCAGGTCGAAGCCGATGATCACCCGTGTCGAGCCTTGGCTTGAGCTGCTGGTCAGGGTGCTGACCCCGGCGATGCTGCCCAGCTTGCGCTCCAGCGGCGTTGCCACGGTCGAGGCCATCACCTCCGGGCTTGCGCCTGGCAGGCTGGCCTGCACCACGATGACCGGGAAGTCCATCTGCGGCAGCGGCGAGACCGGCAGCAGGCCGAAACTGACGCCACCGAGCAGCATGATCGCCAGGCTCAGCAGCATGGTCGCCACGGGCCGGCGAATGAACGGTCCGGACAGGTTCATGCCTCGGCCTGCGCGGTATCAGCGGCCGGGCGCCAGCGGCGCGCCAGGCGGTCGAAGTAGAGGTAGATGACAGGCGTGGTGAACAGCGTCAGCACCTGGCTGACCAGCAGCCCGCCGACCATCACCAGGCCCAGCGGTTGGCGCAGTTCGGCGCCGGAGCCGGTGGCGAGCATCAACGGCAAGGCACCGAACAGCGCCGCCAGGGTGGTCATCAGGATCGGCCGGAAGCGCAGCAGCGCGGCCTGGTAGATCGCCTCGCGCGGGCTCATGCCCTGGTGACGCTCCGCCTCCAGGGCGAAGTCGATCATCATGATCGCGTTCTTCTTGACGATACCGATCAGCAGGATGATACCGATGATGGCGATCATCCCAAGGTCGTTGCCACTGAGCAGCAGCGCCAGCAAGGCACCCACGGCCGCCGACGGCAGGGTCGAGAGGATGGTCACCGGGTGGATGTAGCTCTCGTAGAGCACGCCGAGCACGATGTACATGGTCACCACGGCGGCGAGGATCAACAGCAAGGTGCTCGACAGCGAGGCCTGGAAGGCTTCGGCGGCGCCCTGGAAGCGGGTCTGCACGCCCAGCGGCATGCCGATGTCCTGCTGCACCTGCTCGATCACCTGCACCGCTTCGCCCAACGACACGCCCGACCCGAGGTTGAAGGACATCATCACGGCGGGGAACTGGCCGATGTGCGAAATGGCCAACTGCGCCTGGCGCTGTTCGATGCGCGCCAGCGCCGAGAGGCGAACCTGGCCGCCATCGGTGGCCTTGACATGAATCGACTCCAGCGCCTGCGGGCCAATGCTGGCCGCCGCCTGCGACTGCAGCACCACGCGGTACTGGCTGGCCTGGGTGTAGATGGTCGAGATCTGCCGCTGCCCGAAGGCGTCGTACAAGGCGTTGGTGATCTGCGCGACGGTGATGCCCAGGCGGCTGGCCATGTCGCGGTCGATCACCAGATACACCTGCAGGCCTTTGTCCTGCAGGTCGCTGGCAACGTCGGTGAGCTCAGGGCGCTGTTGCAGGGCATGGACCAGCTTGCCGCTCCACTCGGCGAGCATGTCCGGGTCAGGCGAGGACAGGCTGAACTGGTACTGGGTGCGGCTGACCCGGTCCTCGATGCTCAGGTCCTGTACCGGCTGCATGAACAGGCGAATACCCACCAGCCGGTCGAGCTGCGGCTGCAGGCGGCTGATCACCTGGCTGGCCGTGACATCGCGCTCGGCATGGGGCTTGAGGTTGATCAGCAGGCGCCCGCTGTTGAGCGTAGCGTTGTCCCCGTCCACACCAATGTACGAAGACAGGCTCTGTACCGCCGGGTCCTGCAGGATCACCTTGCTCAGCGCCTGCTGGCGCTCGCTCATGGCGCTGAACGAGATGGACTGGGGGGCTTCGGAAATGCCCTGGATCACCCCGGTGTCCTGCACCGGGAAGAAGCCCTTGGGCACGATGATGTAGAGGAACACCGTCAGCGCCAGCGAGCCCACCGCCACCAGCAAGGTCAGCGGCTGGTGCTTGAGCACCCACGTCAGGGCGTGGCTGTAGCGTTCGATCAGCCAGTCGATCCAGGCACCACTGGCGCGGTAGAAGCGGCTCTGCTCTTCTTCCTTGGGTTCGCGCTTGAGCAAACGCGCGCACATCATCGGCGTGAGCGTGAGCGATACCACCAGCGAGATCAGGATCGCCACCGCCAGGGTGATGGCGAACTCACGGAACAGCCGGCCGACGACATCGGCCATGAACAGCAGCGGGATCAGCACCGCGATCAGCGAGAAGGTCAGCGAAATCAGGGTGAAGCCGATCTGCCGGGCGCCTTTGAGCGCTGCCTGCATCGGCGTTTCGCCTTCTTCGATGTGCCGGGAGATGTTCTCCAGCATGACGATGGCATCGTCCACCACGAAACCCGTGGCGATGGTCAGGGCCATCAAGGTCAGGTTGTTGATCGAAAAGCCGGCCAGGTACATCACACCGAAGGTGCCGATCAGCGACAGCGGTACGGCGATCGACGGAATGATCGTGGCGCTGACCCGCCGCAGGAAGACGAAGGTGACCATGACCACCAGGGCGATGGCGAACAGCAGCTCGTGCTGCACATCGCGCACCGCGGCGCGGATGGTCTGGGTTCGGTCGGTGAGCACGCTGACGTCGAGGCCGGCGGGCAGGTTGTCGGTGATCGACGGCAGCATCTCCTTGATGCGGTCGACCACTTCGATGACATTGGCCCCGGGCTGGCGCTGGATGTTCAGCAGCACCGCGTGGTTTTCATTGGCCCAGGCCGCCAGGCGCTCGTTTTCGGCACCGTCGACGATCTCGGCGACGTCCTTCAGGCGCAGCGGCGCGCCGTTGTTGTACTTGAGGATGAGGTTGGCGTATTCGTCGGGCGAACGCAGCTGGTCGTTGGCATCGAGCATCGACACCCGGGTCGGGCCATCGAAGTTGCCCTTGGGCTGGTTGACGTTGGAGGCGCCGATCAAGGTGCGCACATCGTCCAGGTTCAGGCCGTTGGCGGCCAGGGCATCGACGTTGACCTTGATCCGCACCGCCTGGCGCTGGCCGCCGGCGATGCTGACCATGCCGACGCCGCCGATCTGGGCGATTTTCTGCGCTACACGGGTGTCGACCAGGTCGTTGAGCTTGGGCAGCGGCATGGTGCCGGAACTGATGGCCAGGGTCAGCACCGGGGTATCGGCCGGGTTGACCTTGTTGTACACCGGCGGGGCCGGCAGGTCGCTGGGCAGCAGGTTGCTGGCGGCGTTGATCGCAGCCTGGACCTGCTGCTCGGCAACGTCCATGTTCATGTCCAGGTTGAAGCGCAGGGTCAGCACCGAGGCGCCGCCCGAACTGGTCGAGGCCATCTGGCTAAGGCCCGGCATCTGGCCGAACTGGCGTTCCAGCGGCGCAGTGACCGCGCTGGTCATCACCTGGGGGCTGGCGCCCGGGTAGAGGGTCATGACACGGATGGTCGGGTAATCGACCTGGGGCAAGGCTGCCACCGGCAGCATCTTGTAGGCGATCAGGCCGGCCAGGACGATGGCCAGCATGCTCAGCGTGGTGGCGACCGGGCGCAGGATGAACAGCCGCGAGATGTTCATGCGCCCGCCTTGCTCGACTCACCGGTCTGGGCCGAGCCCTTGGCTTCCTGGCCTTGCAGGTGCTGGCCAGGGGTGGTCGGCACTTGCGAGCTGTCGTCGACCACCTCGACCTGGGTGCCCTCGCGCAGGCGGTCGGTGCCTTCGAGCACCAGGCGCTCGCCGGCCTTCAGGCCCTCCAGGATCACGCTGTTCTCGCCGTCGCTGGCACCAACCTTGAGCTTGCGGACATTGACCTTGTTCTCGGCGTTGACCACATAGGCGAAGGTGCCGTCGTTGCCGAACTGGATCGCCGCCGCCGGGGCCAGCACCACCTGCTTGAGGGTATCGGCCAGCAGGCGCACGTTGACGAACTGGTTGGGGAACAGGGCGAGGTCCTTGTTCTCGAAGAAACCCTTGAACTTCAGGGTGCCAGTGGTGGTGTCGATCTGGTTGTCGAAACTGCCCAGCACACCGGTGGACTGCAGCTTGCGGTCACCGCGGTCCCAGGCCTCGACCGGCAGGCGCGCGCCACTGCGGTAGCGCTCGAGCACGGTGGCCAGTTCGGTTTCCGGGAGGGTGAAGGCGACGTTGATCGGTTCGGTCTGGGTGATCACCACCAGCGCGGTGGTGTCGTTGGCCGCCACCAGGTTGCCCAGATCGAGCTGGCGCAGGCCCAGGCGACCGCTGATGGGGGCACGAATCTGGGTGAACTCCAGGTTCAGGCGTGCGTCGTTCACCGCAGCCTGGTTGGTCTTGACCAGCCCCTGGAACTGCCCGACCTGGGCTTCGGCGGTGTCCAGTGTCTGCTTGGCGATGCTGTCTTCGGCGTACAGGCCTTTATAGCGGGCCAGATCGACCTGGGCGTTCTTCAGCTGCGCCTGGTTCTGCGCCAGGGTGCCCTCTGCCTGCTGCAGGGCAATCCGGTACGAGCGCGGGTCGATCTCGGCCAGCAGGTCGCCAGCCTTGACCTGCTGCCCTTCCTTGAAGTGGATCTTGACCAGCTCACCCGCCACCCGGCTGCGAACATTGACCGTATTAGCCGCCGTGACCGTACCCAGTGCCTTGTAGTAGAGCGGGAAGTCGCCGACCCGCACAGGTTCGACGCGCACCGGCACCGGGTCGCTGGAGGCCCCGAAGCCTGGGCGCCCGCCTTTGCCCATGCGCACGCCCTGCTCCTTGTGCGTCGGGGCAGCGGCAGGCCACAGCCACCAGGCCAGCAAGGCCACCAGCAGCATGATCAGCAGGCCGAACAGCCAGCGACGGGGAGAACGGGAGGCAGAAGCTTGCATGGGTTGAACGAACCTTGTTCAGAGAGTGGCGACCGGGGAGATTGAACGATAAGCACTGGCATCGCTTTAGCAAAGGGCCTTTACCAGGCATTTACCATTGGCTGACGTTGCTAAAACGATGAACTTTAAATGAAAACGGCCCGGAATGGCTTCCGGGCCGGCGTAACAGTGTGTAAACCGCTGGGGCCGCACTGCGGCCCTCTGCCCGCGTTTACTTCAGAACAGCCAGAGCGGCGTCGTAGTTCGGCTCGTCGGCGATTTCCCCGACCAGTTCGGCGTGCAGCACCTTGTCGTTCTCGTCCAGTACCACAACGGCGCGGGCGGTCAGGCCGGCCAGCGGGCCGTCGGCGATGGCAACGCCGTAGTTCTCGATGAACTCACGACCACGCAGGGTCGACAGGTTCTTTACATTCTCCAGGCCTTCGGCGCCGCAGAAGCGCGCCTGGGCGAACGGCAGGTCGGCGGAGATGCACAGCACCACAGTGTTGGCCAGGTCATTGGCCTGGGCATTGAACTTGCGCACCGAGGTAGCGCAGGTCGGAGTGTCGACGCTCGGGAAGATGTTCAGCACCTTGCGTTTGCCGGCATAGTCCTTCAGCGACTTGTCGGCCAGGCCTTCGCCGACCAGGGAAAAGGCAGGCGCCTGGGCACCGACCTTGGGCAGCTCGCCCTTGACCTGAACCGGGTTGCCTTTGAGAGTCACTTGAGCCATGGCAGAAATCCTTATAGGGGTTTGAAAAGGATTCCGAGTTAATCGCTTTTAGCGTCGGGCTGCAAGCTTCGAGCAACAGGCAGGCGCGGATTACCGCGCGCCCGCCTGCTCTGTGCGACGGCCTCAGTTCAGCAGGCCGTAGACCACCGAACTCAGGGCCACCAGGCCGATCGCCACGACGAAGAGGTTGGACATCGCACCGCTGTACTTGCGCATCGACGGCACACGACGGATGGCGTACATCGGCATCAGGAACAGCAGCACCGCGAGGATCGGGCCGCCCAGCGACTCGATCATGCCCAGAATGCTCGGATTGAGCGTGGCGACGATCCAGCACACCACCAGCATCAGCGCCGCGACCACACGATCCAGGGCCTTGGCACCCGGGCGCAGGCCGGTCTTGACGATGATCCCCTTGAGGCCTTCGCTGGCACCGATGTAGTGGCCCAGGAACGACTTGGCGATGGCGACGAACGCGATCAGCGGCGCGGCGAAGGCAATGGCCGGATTGCTGAAGTGGTTGGCCAGGTACGACAGGATCGACAGGTTCTGCGCCTTGGCCTCGGCCAGTTGCGCGCTGCTCAGGGTCAGCACGCAGCTGAACACGAAGAACAGCACCATCACCACCATCAGCAGATGGGCACGGGCCAGGATCTGCCCACTGCGCGCGTCGGCATGCTCGCCATAACGGCGCTTCTGATCAACCGCGAAGGCCGAGATGATCGGCGAGTGGTTGAACGAGAACACCATTACCGGGATCGCCAGCCACAGGGTGTGGAGGAAGGCCGAACCAGACGGCAACTGGCCAGCAGTATCGAGAATGCCACCATTCCAGTGCGGCACCAGGTACAGGGCCAGCAGCGCCAGGGCGACGATAAAGGGATACACCAGCAGGCTCATGACCTTGACCGTGGCCTGCTCACCGCAGCGCACAATGGCCAGCAGGCCGAGGATCAGCACGAACGAGAGGATCGCGCGGGGGGGTGGCGTCATGTGCAACTGATGCTCCATGAAGCTTGCGACCGTGTTGGTCAGCGCCACGCTGTAGATCAGCAGGATCGGGAAGATGGCGAAGAAGTACAGCACGGTGATCAGCGCACCGGCGGTGATGCCGAAATGCTCCTCGACCACCTCGGTGATATCGCCGCCCTTGCTGCCGGACAGCACGAAACGGGTCAGCGCACGGTGGGCGTAGTAGGTCATGGGGAAGGCCAGCACGGCCAGGATCAGCAGCGGCCAGAAGCCGCCGAGGCCGGCGTTGATCGGCAGGAACAGCGTGCCTGCGCCGATGGCCGTGCCGAACAGGCCCAGCATCCAGGTGGTGTCTTGACGCGACCAGCTACCGAGGGTGGCTTGTTGGGTCGATTCGAAGCGTTGTTCGACGCTTTGGGCCTGCTCATTCATTCCGGGTGCAACTCCACTCGCAAGACTGCAACAGGCTGAGAGTGGCGAAATAGAAGCCTCACGCCACCTCAACCGAAAAAGAGGGGCGCGATTGTGCACTGAATAGGTGCGATTGCGAAGCCCCGTCCGAGGGACGGCACCTGTTTTGGGAAAAGGAAGCGGAACATTGTGGGAGCGGCGGTTCGCCGCTGCGACTTGCCCGCGAAGGCGTCGGTAATCTCACCTCTTTGTTTCGCGGGCAAGCCCGCTCCCACAGGCCAGGCATGCCTGGCCCGGCGGATCAGCCCTGCTGCACCGCCGCAAACGCCTCGGCGACACGCTGCAGGTTGTCCGGACGCAAGCCAGCCATGCACACCCGGCCGCTGTCGATGATGTAGACACCGAATTCGTCACGCAGGCGGCGCGCCTGCTCGGCACTGAAGCCGGTGTAGCTGAACATGCCACGCTGGCGCAGGAAGAACTGGAAGTCCTGGCCTGGCAACTGCTTGGCCAGTGCATCGACCAGCCCCTGGCGCATGTCGAGGATACGCTTGCGCATGGTCTCGACTTCCGCCTGCCACTGGGCGTTCAGGCCGGCATCGCCGAGCACGCCGGCGACCAGCAGCGCACCATGGCTGGGTGGGCTGGAGTAGTTGCGGCGCACCGTGGCCTTGAGCTGACCCAGCACGCTCTGGGCGCTCTGGGCATCATCGCTGACCACCGACAGGCCCCCTACCCGCTCGCCATACAGCGAGAAGATCTTGGAGAACGAGTTGCTGACCAGGCACGGCACACCGGCACGGGCCATTTCACGGATAGCGTAGGCGTCTTCGGCCAGACCTTCGCCGAAGCCCTGGTAGGCGATGTCGAGGAACGGAATCAGCTCGCGAGCCTTGACCACCTCAACCACTTGCTGCCACTGGCTCTGGCTCAGGTCGACGCCGGTAGGGTTGTGGCAGCACGGGTGCAGCAGGACGATGCTGTGCTTGGCCAGGGTCTGCAGGCTCGCCAGCATGCCGTCGAAGTCCAGGCCGCGGGTGGCCTGGTCGAAGTACGGGTAGGTGTGCACCTTGAAGCCCGCGCCTTCGAAGATCGCGCGATGGTTGTCCCAGGTCGGATTGCTCACCCACACCTCGGACTGCGGGAAGTAGCGCTTGAGGAAGTCGGCACCGACTTTCAGTGCACCCGAGCCGCCCACGGTCTGCACGGTGGCGACACGTCCGCCGGTCACTGCCGGATGGTCGGCACCGAACAGCAGCGCCTGGATCGCCTGGCGGTAGCTGGCCAGGCCTTCCATGGGCAGGTAAAGCGAAGCCTCATGCGGCTGGCCGGCCAGACGCTCCTCGACCTTGCCCACCGACGGCAGCTGCGGCACCACGCCAGCTTCGTCGTAGTACAGACCGATACTCAGGTTGACCTTGTCGGCGCGGGGATCGACCTTGAAGGCTTCCATCAACGAGAGAATCGGGTCGCCGGCATAGGCATCGACATGTTTGAACACAGCGTGCAGCTCCTTGGATCAGGACAGTTCGGAAAGGCTTCCCCGAGCATACCTGCAGTGACGCGCAAGGAACATCACTGAATGTGCAAGGTGTGAATGCAGGTTTGCATAGCATTGCCGATAGTGCACATCTGTTGATTTTTGCAGCAGCCACTGTCTTGCTGAAAATCCGAAAACTGGCGCGGCTCCCGTGGGAGCGAGCCGTTTGCAAGATCGCGGGAGATATCCCACAGAAAAGCCAGATCAAGCCGGCAGACTCCTGCATCTCCATCACGGCATCGTTCGCAGCTCGTCGGGCCAGCCCATCAGCTGAAGAGCGCGCATGCGAGCTGAAAAGACTCATCACTATGTCGGACGCTACGGGATCGCATTCGACATCAGCGAATTCATCATCCAACCGGGTCAATGCTGTGACCTCCCCAAGCTGAGCCTGCCATCCGTTCATGGAGCGCACTACAAGGTGACTATCAAGGCACGGGAACTGTACGACCGGATGCTCCCGGGGAAACTGCCCTGTCATATCAAGATCCTCGTATCTAGACCACTTACGAGGGAGCAGGCCGACCAGCTCAACGAAAACCGGATAACAGTGGCGGCGTTGGTTAGCGCGGCGATCTCCGCTGCTACAGGAGCGGGAGTTGCGGGAGCCTTCGGGAAACTTGCAGGCAAGATTGCTGGAGGAACAACCGGGGCTGCGGCGACAATCGCGATCAGGAACCAGCTCCCCACCTTCCATTCCTCGGATGTACTGGTTTCACTTGAGGCTCAGGTCAAAGGCGGAATTGGCCCTCAAGTCTCAGCTTTGACGCTTATTCTCTGAGACGCTTGCGATGCCGGAAATTTATCTCACCATCGCCCTGCTAACGATCACTGTCCTACTTGAGTGGCTGTGCAAATCCGCAACCATCCGCCGCGTTTTGGGGCTATCACTCATCACACTGGGTATCACGACTTGCTCCCAACTGGGAACAGAGCAAGTACTGGCATTGGACGGTGGGTGGTGGGGATGGTTCTTTTCCAGCCTCGGGTATTTTCTCCTGTGGAAACGCTCCTCGTTCTTTGATCGTCAAAAGAACTGATCGGGGCCGCCCTGGCAAGAGTCGATGCCATTTCAAGGCACTGGACATACAGGTGACTAACATCATGATAATTCTATAAGCGCACGATGCCTGAAATAATCCAGATAGCGTGCATTATCGTCACCAGCCTGTTGCTCGACTGACTATGCAAGCCTGTGGCGCTACGCAGACTCCTGTATTTATTTTTCCTGACAACAGGCATTGCGACCTGCACTCATATAGGCAGTCGCGAAGTCCTCTATTGGAGCGGCGGAGAATGGAGCGTCTTTCTTATATTGGCAGGCTTTCCTCTGCTCTTCGAGCGCAGTCGCTGGTTCGACCGTGAGCCCTGACAGCCCCCGGGCGTCAGGGGAACGCTCAAAGGCAGATTATCTACAACTCACGCTGGAGACGTGATTATTTCCATCAGCGCCCAGGTCAATGGCGGTATTGGCCCGCAAACTTCATCAATTCCCTCTTGATAGCACGGGAGTAGTACGTATGCCCCTGCTCTACGCCACGATTGGCTGTTTGGTCCTTTTCATAACTCTCAATTATTTGTGCAAACGCACGTCCGTCCGACTGGGCCTGTGCCTTGTATTCATGATCCTCGGGATGACCTCATGCACCACCATTGGACGTCATGAATTCCTGCAAGTGGATGGAGTGACATGGGGCTCCTTGCTATGGGTTACCGGGATCAGCATGCTTTACCAACTCGTTCATCTATCGCGTCATGACGAAAGCTGAGATTGAAAGCAACCTGCAAATCAGGCCCTGTTCATTCCAACATCGCCTGAAGTTCTCGCCAGTCATGCCCATCAACCGCCACCCCTTCCCGCTCCGAAACCGCCCGCTCCCTGAAACGCCGCTCCCCAGGCAGGCGCGACAACCCTGCCGCCTGCATCTGCTCCACCAACGCCCGACTGCGCTCGGCAAAGCGTTCACCTTCAGCCTTGCTCGGGTCGATGACGATGATCAACTGTCCGGTCCAGGGTGTCTTGGCGCCTGGATGCTGCGACCAGTCGAACTCCCAGGAAAAATGCCCGCCCGTCAGCGCCGCCGCGAGCAGCTCGACCATCATCGACAGCGCAGAGCCCTTGTGCCCACCGAACGGCAGCAAGGCGCCGCCTTCGAGGATGGCCTTGGGATCGGTGGTCGGTTTACCCTCGGCATCGACGCCAACACCGGGCGGCAACTGCTCACCCTCGCGCGCGGCGATCTGTACATCACCATGGGCCATGGCACTGGTGGCCATGTCGAAGACGATCGGGGCGAGTCCCTGACAAGGTGCGGCGAACGCGATGGGGTTGGTGCCGAACAACGGTTTGCAGGCGCCATGGGGCACCACGCAGGTCATGCTGTTGACCACGCTCAATGCAACCAGGCCCTCTTCGGCAAAGGGTTCCACATCCGGCCAAAGCGCCGCGAAATGGTGGGAGTTATGAATAGCCAGCACGGCAATACCCGCCTGCCGCACCTTCTCCACCAACAACGTGCGTGCCGCAGCCAGGGCTGGCTGGGCGAAACCGCCCTTGGCATCGACCCGCACGAAGGCCGGGGCGACATCCGTGACCTCGGGCACCGCAGCGCCATCGACCCAGCCGCTGGTCAGCGTCGAGACATAACCCGGCATGCGGAACACACCATGGCTGTGAGCACCATCGCGCTGGGCGCTGGCGCAGTTGGCGGCCAGCACTGCGGCCACTGACTCGCTGCATCCATGACGCTGGAAGATCTGCTGCAACCGCTCCTGCAACTGCGCAAGAGGCACACGTACGACGGGATCGGTGGATGGTGCAGACATCTGAAACTCCCTTTATTGGATTTGGAATGGCGATAGCCCAGGGCAATGTCTGCCACTCTTCCCTCGGCAAGGGTGTGCTGTCAAATCCGGCAAGCGCGCAAACGCCAGGTTTATTGCAGCGCTGCAATGACCCGACTGCGTCGTTAAATATTATTGACCGACTGCCCTACCAAAGCCTTGTCGGCTCGGGCTTCCAGCAGGCGAAGCCCCCAAAAACAGGCAGATCGCCCCCTGAAACCGACGCGCCAGTCGTTTGACATATTAAACGGCTCTGGCAAGCTATGAAGCATGTCCCGACCGGTCCGCAGCCTTCAGGCCGCGCCGGCAGTGCTCGGGACCACAGGTCACGCATCAAGGGCCAAAGGCCGCGGACCTGCACAACAACGACAGGTAAAACCTGTCCCAAGGTGACATATGTCCAACAGCAACATTGGCAACAAGCAACCCGCCCTGCGCAAACCCGTCGTCCTGATGACCATGGGTACCCAAGAGCGCAAAGGTCACGACTATCAAGTCATGACCCATAAATACATCACTCCCCTGGTCGATTTCGCCGACTGCGTACCGGTTCTGGTCCCTACCTGCTGCGGCACCGACGCCCTCGAGGCGTACCTGGACATGGCCGACGGCGTCTACCTGACCGGCGCCGGCAGCAATATCGATCCGGCCCTCTATGGCCAGGAGAACGAAACCCCCGGCAAGGCCCAGGACAAGGATCGCGACCTGTTCGACATCCCCCTGGTACAACTGGCCATCGCCCGCGGCCTGCCGATCTTCGGCATCTGCCGTGGCATGCAGGAAATCAACGTGGCCCTGGGTGGTGACATCTACCAGAAGGTCTACGCCGAACCTGGCTTCAACGACCACCGCGAAAACCCTGAAGACCCGGTCGATGTGCAATACGCCGCCTCCCACGGCGTGAAGATCAAGCCCGGTAGCTGGCTGCGCGACACCCTTGGCACCGACGAGATCCGCGTGAACTCGCTGCACGGTCAGGGCCTGCGCAACCTGGGTGAAGGCATCGAGCCGATCGCCCACGCCGAAGACGGCCTGGTCGAGGCAATTCATGCACCGAGCATTTCGCCCTTCCTGTTCGCGGTGCAGTGGCACCCCGAGTGGCAAGCGGCGAAGAACCCTGATTCGATCAAGATGTTCCAAGCCTTCGGCGACGCCTGCCGCGCCCAGGTCCGCAAGTCCCAGGCCAGCAAGCGCCACCAGGCGGCCTGACCCCTCTTCGTTAGCTTTGATCGCGGGGCGGCGCAAGGTCGCCCCTGCTTCCCCGGTCACCCTCTGCTGGTCCCAGAACACTTCCCGTGGAAGCGGGCGGCGGGCTTGTGCCTGTCTCCGCGATCTTTTTTCCCTCAAGACATACGATGACTGATCGGCCGTAGTGCAGGATCAGCCGTTTCGGCTGGCTGTTACAGCTCTATCGCGGGACGAGCCCGCTCCCACAAAAGCACAGTTCTGGCTGATCCGCTTCGAGCTGACGCGCACCGCAGCATGGCCCTGCGGATAGAAGTGGCTTAAAAAATTTTCTCAGGCAGGGCTAGTCATCGTGCAGGTTGTACGATAACTTACCTCTCACCTTGGTACACCTTCTTACCCAAGCGCCCCCAGGATGCCTACAACAATGAATCCACAAGAACTGAAATCCATCCTCTCCCACGGCCTGTTGTCGTTCCCCGTCACCGACTTCAACGCCCAGGGCGACTTCAATCCCGCCGGCTACATCAAGCGTCTGGAATGGCTGGCCCCCTACGGCGCCAGCGCGCTGTTCGCCGCCGGAGGCACCGGTGAGTTCTTCTCCCTCGCTGCCAGCGAATATAGCCAGGTGATCAAGACTGCCGTTGACACCTGCGCCACCTCCGTACCGATCCTGGCTGGTGTAGGCGGTGCCACCCGCCAGGCCATCGAGTACGCCCAGGAAGCCGAGCGTCTGGGTGCCAAGGGCTTGCTGCTGCTGCCGCACTACCTCACCGAAGCCAGCCAGGACGGCGTAGCCGCCCACGTGGAAGCCGTGTGCAAGTCGGTGAAGATCGGTGTGGTGGTGTACAACCGCAACGTCTGCCGCCTGAACGCTGCACAGCTCGAAAAACTGGCAGAGCGCTGCCCGAACCTGATCGGCTACAAGGATGGCCTGGGTGATATCGAGCTGATGGTGTCGATTCGTCGCCGCCTGGGCGATCGCTTCAGCTACCTGGGTGGCCTGCCGACCGCCGAGGTGTATGCTGCGGCTTACAAGGCACTGGGCGTGCCGGTCTACTCCTCGGCCGTGTTCAACTTCGTACCCAAGACCGCAATGGACTTCTACAACGCCATCGCCCGCGACGACCACGCCACGGTCGGCAAGTTGATCGATGACTTCTTCCTGCCGTACCTGGACATCCGCAACCGCAAGGCCGGTTACGCGGTGAGCATCGTCAAGGCCGGCGCCAAACTCGCGGGCTACGACGCAGGCCCGGTACGCACCCCGCTGACCGACCTGACCGGCGAAGAGTACGAAATGCTCGCCGCCCTGATGGACAAGATGGGCCCGCAATAAGCGACCCCCGCGGCCTGCCAATGCCGCTGCCGGAGCGCCAGCCGCGCTCCGGCCCACAATCCGAATGCCCCGCACAACAATAAATAGTGGGAGAACACCAGCATGCAAGCGACGAAAAAGACGCATGTACGCTACCTGATCCTGTTCATGCTGTTCCTGGTGACCACGATCAACTACGCCGACCGCGCCACCATCGCCATCGCCGGTTCAAGCCTGCAGAAGGATCTGGGCATCGACGCGGTCACCCTCGGTTATATCTTCTCCGCCTTCGGCTGGGCCTACGTGGCCGGGCAGATTCCCGGCGGCTGGTTGCTGGACCGCTTCGGTTCGAAGAACGTCTACGCATTCAGCATCTTCACCTGGTCGCTGTTCACCCTGCTGCAAGGTTTCGTCGGCGGCCTGCCGGTGGCCTGGGCAGTCGTCACCCTGTTCACCCTGCGCTTTCTGGTCGGGTTCGCCGAAGCCCCGTCGTTCCCGGGCAACGCCCGGATCGTTGCGGCCTGGTTCCCCACCGCCGAACGCGGCACGGCCTCGGCGATCTTCAACTCGGCGCAGTACTTCGCCACCGCGCTGTTCGCACCGCTGATGGGCTGGATCGTGTTCAGCTTCGGCTGGGAACACGTGTTCGTGGTCATGGGTGGCCTGGGCATCCTGTTCTCGATGGTGTGGATGAAGACCATCTACAACCCTCGCCAGCACCCACGCATCAGCCAGGCCGAATTCGAGCACATCGAGCAGAACGGCGGCCTGGTGGACATGGACCAGAAACGCGGAAACGACGGCCCGAAGTGGGGCTACATCAAGCAACTGCTGACCAGCCGCATGCTGCTGGGCGTGTACCTGGGCCAGTACTGCATCAACGCCATCACCTACTTCTTCCTGACCTGGTTTCCGGTGTACCTGGTGCAGGAGCGCGGCATGACCATCCTCAAGGCCGGCTTCATCGCCTCCTTGCCGGCCATCTGCGGCTTCATCGGTGGGGTGCTGGGCGGTGTGCTGTCGGACTGGCTGCTGCGCCGCGGCAACTCGCTGACCTTCTCGCGCAAGCTGCCCATCGTCTGTGGCCTGTTGCTGTCCACCACCATGGTGTTCTGCAACTACGTGGACGCCGAATGGATGGTGGTCGGCTTCATGACTCTGGCCTTCTTTGGCAAAGGCATCGGCGCCCTGGGCTGGGCAGTGGTCGCCGACACCTCGCCCAAACAGATCGCAGGGCTCTCGGGCGGCCTGTTCAATACCTTCGGCAACATCGCTTCGATCACCACGCCGATCGTCATCGGCTACATCATCAGTGCCACCGGCTCGTTCAAATGGGCACTGGTGTACGTGGGTGCCAATGCGCTGGTAGCGGTATTCAGCTACCTGGTGATCGTCGGCCCGATCAAGCGCATCGAGCTCAAGGACGAAGCCACACCGCAAGCGGCGCCCAACGCCGAACTGGCCGGCTCGCGCCAGTAACCTGAAGTACGCCGGCGCCCCGGGATGGGCGTCGGTGGCCGTATAAAAGCCTGAAAGAAATCACAAGAAGGGCCTGACCATGCAGTTGATCGAACATTCCGAGTCGCCCCGGTACGTCCGCCTGCACGATGACGACAATGTCGTGGTGGTGGTCAATGACGGTGGCCTGGGCGAAGGTGCGCGCTTCGCCGATGGCCTGACCCTGGTCGAGGGCGTGCCGCAAAGCCACAAGGTCGCCACCGTCGATATCCACCAGGGCGAGCCTGTACGCCGCTATGGACAGATCATCGGTTATGCCCTGCAAGACCTGCGTCAGGGCAGTTGGGTTCAGGAAACCCAGCTATCGATGCCCGCTGCCCCCGAACTCGACAGCCTGCCGCGCTGCGACGCGGTTCCCGCGGCCCTGCCACCTCTTGAAGGCTTTACTTTCGAAGGCTATCGCAACGCCGACGGCACCGTCGGTACCCGCAACATCCTCGGCATCACCACCACCGTGCAATGCGTGACCGGCGTGCTCGACCACGCGGTCAAACGCATCCGCGACGAGCTGCTGCCCAAGTATCCCAACGTCGACGACGTGGTCGCCCTCACCCACAGCTACGGCTGTGGCGTGGCGATCAACGCGCGTGACGCCTATATCCCCATTCGCACCGTGCGCAACCTGGCGCGCAACCCCAACCTGGGCGGCGAAGCCCTGGTCATCAGCCTGGGTTGCGAAAAGCTGCAGGCCGGCCAGGTGATGCACGAAGACGACCCGTCCGTGGACCTCAGCGAGCCCTGGCTGTATCGCCTGCAGGACGCTTCGCTGGGTTTCGTCGAGATGATCGAACAGATCATGCAACTGGCTGAAACCCGCCTGAAGAAGCTCGACCAGCGCCGTCGCGAAACGGTGCCGGCCAGTGAGCTGATCCTGGGCATGCAGTGCGGCGGCAGCGATGCTTTCTCCGGCATCACCGCCAACCCGGCGCTGGGCTATGCCGCCGACCTGCTGGTGCGCGCCGGTGCCACGGTGATGTTCTCGGAGGTCACCGAGGTCCGCGATGCCATCTACATGCTCACCTCCCGTGCCGAAACCCCGGAAGTGGCCGAAGCGCTGGTGCGCGAAATGGACTGGTACGACCGCTACCTGCAACAGGGTGCAGCCGACCGCAGCGCCAACACCACGCCGGGCAACAAGAAAGGCGGGCTGTCGAACATCGTCGAAAAGTCCCTGGGCTCGATCGTCAAGTCCGGCAGCGCTGCGATCCAGGGCGTGGTCGGCCCGGGCGAGCGCGTCGCACGCAAAGGCCTGATCTTCTGCGCGACGCCGGCCAGCGACTTCGTCTGCGGCACCCTGCAACTGGCTGCGGGCATGAACCTGCACGTGTTCACCACGGGTCGCGGCACACCATACGGGCTGGCCATGGCCCCCGTGGTCAAGGTCTGCACCCGCAGCGAACTGGCCCAGCGCTGGCCCGACCTGATCGACATCGATGCCGGGCGTATCGCCAGCGGCCGCGCAAGCATCGAGGAGCTGGGCTGGGAGCTCTTCCACTACTACCTGGACGTTGCCAGCGGCCGCAAGCAGACCTGGGCCGAGCGGCACAAGTTGCATAACGACATCACCCTGTTCAACCCGGCACCGATTACCTGACAGCCTTCCCTCCATGGGGGATGGATGGACCTTGCACTTTACCTACAGGAGCACCTCATGCCTGAGATCCTCGGCCATAACTTCATCGCCGGCCAGCGCAGTGCCGCCGGCCAGCAGCGCCTGCAGAGCCTGGACGCCACCACTGGCGAGGCCTTGCCCTACAGCTTCATGCAAGCCACCGAAGACGAAGTCGATCAAGCTGCCAAAGCCGCTGCCACCGCCTTCGCCGAATTCCGCCAGTTGCCGCCAACCCGTCGCGCCGAGTTCCTCGACGCCATTGCCGCCGAACTGGATGAGCTGGACGACAGCTTCGTCGCTATCGTTTGCCGCGAAACCGCCCTGCCCGCCGCCCGCATTCAGGGCGAGCGCGGCCGTACCAGCGGGCAAATGCGCCTGTTCGCCCAAGTGCTGCGCCGGGGCGATTTCCTCGGTGCCCGTATCGACCTGGCGCTGCCGGACCGTCAACCCCTGCCGCGAGTGGACTTGCGCCAGATGCGCATCGGCGTAGGCCCGGTGGCGGTGTTCGGCGCCAGCAACTTCCCACTGGCGTTTTCCACCGCAGGCGGCGATACCGCGGCTGCGCTGGCTGCCGGCTGCCCGGTAGTGTTCAAGGCGCACAGCGGCCACATGGCCACCGCCGACCTGGTGGGCTGCGCCATCGTCCGTGCCGCTGAACGCACCGGCATGCCCAAGGGCGTGTTCAACATGGTCTTCGGCGGTGGCGTGGGGGAGTGGCTGGTCAAGCACCCGGCCATCCAGGCGGTCGGCTTCACCGGCTCGCTCAAGGGCGGCGATGCCTTGTGCCGCATGGCCGCCGAACGTCCGCAGCCGATCCCGGTATTCGCCGAGATGTCGAGCATCAACCCGGTAATCGTGCTGCCTGGCGCATTGGCCAAACGCGGCGACGCCATCGCCCGTGAACTGGCAGGCTCCGTGTGCCTGGGGGCCGGTCAGTTCTGTACCAACCCAGGGCTGGTGATCGGCTTGCAGTCGGCACAGTTCAGCCAGTTGCTCACAGACCTCGGCCAACACCTGGCGCAGCAGGCGGGGCAGACCCTGCTTAATGCCGGCGGCTTGCGCAGCTATGTGGGCGGGTTGGAACACCTGCACGCGCACGCCGGCATCGAGCACCTGGCCGGCCAGGCGCAGGAAGGCAGCCAGGCCCGCGCCCAACTGTTCAAGGCCGACGCACGCCTGCTGGTGGATGCCGATCCGCTGCTGCAGGAAGAAGTGTTCGGCCCCACCACCGTGGCGGTCGAAGTCTGTGACGATGAGCAGTTGCGCGCCGCGCTGCTGGGCCTGCGCGGCCAGCTCACGGCCACCCTGATCAGCGAGCCCGAAGACTTCGACGCCTATGCCTGGCTGGTGCCGCTGCTGGAAGAAAAGGTCGGACGGATTCTGGTCAACGGCTATCCGACCGGTGTTGAGGTATGCGATGCCATGGTGCACGGCGGCCCCTACCCGGCCACCTCCGACGCCCGCGGCACCTCGGTCGGCACCCTGGCCATCGATCGCTTCCTACGTCCGGTGTGCTACCAGAACTACCCGCAAGCCTTGTTGCCAAAGGCCCTGCAGGACGGCAACCCACTGGGGTTGCGGCGCCTGGTCAATGGTCAGTGGAGCGACGGGGCGCTCTGACGCGCGCTTGTAGGAGCGGCGGTTCGCCGCTGCGACTTGCCCGCGAAAAAGATACCGCGCTGCCTGGCACGGGCTACGCCCGTGTTCGCGGGCAAGCCTGCTCCCACAGGGTGGACTGCCCCCAAGGGTTGGATTTGTGTCCAACTTGTTGGGGGCAGTCCAATCGAAGAGACAGTTTGCTATCACAACGCCAGATGCAAGGGGCCGGATCCGTCGGCCGGCATGGCGCAGCAGATCAACGCCTCGTACTGCGCCACGGCGAACTCCGGTGCCTCGGCATAGGTAACCGCCCCTTTGAGCACGCGGGTCCGACAGCTTCCGCACGACCCGCCACGGCAGCCAAAAGGCGGCTCAAGGCCACGCTGCTCGGCCAGCTCCAGCAGCGAGCCATCTCCCGGGTTCCAGCGCGCCTCTTTCGCCGAGTCCATGAACATCACCGCAACCGACTCAGCGGCCACCGCCGGCAAGGCCGGCGCGGCCTGCTGCTCGTTGCGCGTGCGGCGCAGGCTCGATGGGCCGAAGGCTTCGGCGTGGATCCGTGCATCGTTGATATCCAGTGCGCGCAGGCCGTCGTACATCTGTTGCATGAAACCCTGCGGCCCGCACAGGTAGAAGTCGTAGTCATCGAAAGGCAGCACCTCGCGCAGCAGATCGACGCCCAGGCGCCCCTCGCGCTCATAGTCCTCACCTGCGACCGCACCGCGGGCATCGCTGAGCAGGCGCATATGCCTGAGTTTGCCTTCGGAGGCTGCCACCAACGCGGCAAACTCGCTGGCAAAGGCCAGTTGCGCCCGGTTCGACGCCGATTGGAACACCCAGGCAGGCCGGGCGTAGCGTGTACGCCGTCCCTCATTGACCAGGTGCCTGGCCATGGCCAATGCCGGGGTCACCCCCACGCCCGCAGCCAGCAGCACCACGGGCCGGCGTACCGCAGCATCGAGGGTGAAGGCTCCAGCCGGCGCACGCGCCTCGATCAGGTCACCGACCCTGACCTGCTCATGCAGGTGCCGAGAGACCACACCCTCACGCTTGACGCTGATGCGCAGCGCATCGTCCGCCGGCGCGCCAGACAAGGTGTAGGTGCGCACCAATGGCGCCTCCTCTCCAGGCAACCGTACTCGGATCGGCAGGTGCTGCCCCGCCTGGCGCACCGGCAAGCCCAAACCATCGTCGGGCGCCAGGTGGAACGAACGGATGTGCTCGCTCTCGTCGACGATCTGCGTTACCCGGTACGGACGCCAGCTTTGCTGCAATGCCGCGGCTTTCAGGCGCGCCTGCATGTCCTCCCAACTACCGGTCATCAACACATTGGGCGAGATGCCGTCATCCATGTCGACCCAGCGCAGCGCCAACCCTCCCGGTCGGCGCACGACCCGCTCGGGGTAAAACCGCCACATGCGCTCGGCGCCGATGAAGGCCAGTGTCTGTGGATCGTCGACGATCACCTCGGTACGCCCGGTCATCTGCAGCAGGTCGCCGCTGCGCATGTCGACGAACACCAGCCCGGCACGGGGGTTGAGCAGCATGTTGCCCAGAGTGTTGAAGAACAGGTTGCCATTGAAATCGGGCACGCTCAGCGTGCCGTCGGCGTCGATGTGGACAAAGCCTGGCTTGCCGCCGCGGTGCGAGACATCCACCTGGCGCACGCCATCGCGCACCACATACGAGGCAACATAGAAGGAATCGGCGGCGGCCACCACGGCACGGTCCGCTGCGCTCAGCTCGGTAGACTCGCAGGGCTCACCGGGTGTGCTGTCATCGAAGACATAGCGGCGCAGATTGATATAGCGCGGGCAGTTGCCATAGGACTGGGTCGGCTCGATGGTAAAACCGCTGTCGTCTGCCCGGCGCACGAAGCCGTTCAGGCGATTGCGTCGGCGGGTGTGCAACTCGATACCGAGCATGCCCACGCCGTCACCGTCCTCCAGCCCGACATCGGCGGGATCGGCGGGCTCACGGGGCAGGTCCAGCAGCAGCCGACGCGGATCGGGGGATTGCATGAAGCCGGGCTGGCCGGTGCGCAGCGTTGCCCACGGATTGCCGTGCGGATCGACGCTGCCGAGCACCACGAAAGGCAGTTGGGCATAGAACTCGCGGTGCTGGTCGGGCATGAAGTCGCGCGACATCTGCACCTTGCCGGTCCCCACCATGCGTTCGACCGCGCCGACGCTGCGTTGCAGCGCAAGCTCGCCGTCGTGCCATGGCGAGGGCTTGAGGTCCGACGTAGGCTTGTTCATGGTGGCACCTGGGCGGTTGAGTGAGGGTGTATCAATCCTTACTCATTCGCCCGACCCTTAGAATCAGTGCAGGTGGCAATTGATTATTTCTCTTCAAGAAATAGTCATGGGCCCGCATTCAAGCCAATGGTTCGATCAGCCCCCCTGTGCCTCAGCCGCCTCATGCGCCTGGCGCAGCCGCTCGCGGCTGTTGCTCAGGTGCAGGCGCATGGCCATTTTCGCTCCTTCGCTGTCGCGTCGGGCAATGGCTTCATAGATAGCCTCGTGCTCATGGCTCAGGCGGCTCAGGTAATGGGCCTGGTCATCGTGGGCCAGGCGCGCCGAATTGAGCCGGGTGCGGGGAATGATGCTGGTACCCAGGTGATTGATGATGTCAGCGAAATAATGATTGCCACTGGCCTGGGCGATGCGCAGGTGGAACTGGAAATCCGCCGAGACCGCATCGGAGGCATGCGCGGCACCTTCGTTGAGCTCGTCGAGCGCAGCACGCATGCCGGTCAGTTGTTCATCGCTGCGACGCTGGGCGGCAAGCCCGGCCGACTCGATCTCCAGGGCGATGCGCAACTCCAGTACCGCCAGCACCTCGCGCAGGGTCACGATGGTCGCCGGGTCGATACGGAAACCGCCGGTGCTCGGCGCGTCGAGCACAAAGGTGCCAATGCCGTGGCGGGTCTCCACCTGGCCGGCCGCCTGCAGCCGCGAGATCGCCTCACGCACCACCGTGCGGCTGACGCCCTCCTCGACCATGATCTGCGATTCGGTCGGCAGTTTGTCGCCACGCTTGAGTTGGCCGCTGCGAATACGTTCGGTCAGCACCGTGACCAGTTCCTGCGCCAGACTGCGCGGTTTGCGTCGGGTACGTGCCTGTAGTTGCTGCTCTGTCATGCCCTGTACGTTTCATCGTGAAAAGACAGCCGTCATCATAGCTCATGCAGTTGTACGATCACATACATCCGCCAGGGTTTTCATCTCGCCGCCAATGCCTTTTGCCGAACCGCCGACGGCGCCTCGCCCATGACCCTGCGGTACATGCTGGAAAACGCACTGGGGCTGTCATACCCGAGGTCGAGGGCAACCCGGGTGACCGCCTCACCCGCTGCCAGTCGCGTGACCGCTGCCATCAGGCAGGCTTGCTGGCGCCATTGACCGAACGACAGCCCGGTCTGCTCGCGAAAGCGTCGGCTGAACGTCCGAGGGCTCCAGTTCAGGTGTATCGCCCAGGCCTCGGCCGTAGTGCTGATCGACGGCGCCGCGAGAAACGCCAGGCACAATTGCGCCAGACGCGGCTCCCCTGGCATCGGCGCGAACAGCGGCAGGCGCTCGGCGCTGCGCAACTCATGCAGGATCAAGCCGACCAGTTGGCCATCGCGCCCTTGAGGGTCGTACAGCGCAGGCAGTTCGGCACTGGCCAGCAGCAACTGATGCAGCAGCGGCGTGACCAGCAGCGCTTCGCAGGCCTGCCCCAGCCTCGGCGCCGCAACGGCCTCGATGTACAGGCTGCGCGTGCTCACGCCGCGCATCAGTACCTGATGGGGCTTGCCGGGCGGAATCCACACACCGCTGTAGGGCGGGATGACCCAGGCGCCATCGTCGGTCAGGACTTCCATCAACCCGCTCATGCCATAGAGGAACTGAGCACGCCGGTGCACATGCCGTGGCAATAGCGTGTCGGGCGGGTAATCGGTGGCGATCGCCAACACCGGGCGCGGCGTGGCATCGACCTGGAACAGCGGCACATTGCGCATTGGAGCCTCCATGGCTGAAACACACGGATTATTGGCCAATGTTCGAATGCTGGCCAGCCCTCGTCCTCCTACCCTGCACCTCCACTCTCTCAATAAAGGCTGACGATCATGCTGTACCCCCTGCTCGGTGTCTTCGGCGTGTGCGCTGGCGTCACCACGCTGTTGTTCGGCTTCGGCGGCGGTTTCTTCGCTGTGCCCTTGCTCTACGCATTGCTGCTCACCAGCCACGCGGCGGGCTCCCCGGTGGCACTGCACGCCATGCAGATCGCCGTGGCCACCTCTGCCATGGTGATGATCTTCAGCAGCGCCTTGGCCACCTGGCGGCACCAGCGCGCCGGCACGCTGCGCTGGGACCTGGTACGCCCTCTGGCGCCGGCCATCGCGCTGGGGGCACTGGCTGGCGCCTGGGCCGCCCTGTACCTGGACAGCACCTGGCTGCGTTGGCTATTCATCGGCTACCTGTTGCTGAGCCTGCTCGATGCATGGCTGCGTCCAGGCTTCATGCGCGTTGACAACCACCGCCCGGCGCCGCTGGGCAAGGCAGCGGCCACCCTCGCCGGCCTGCCGATCGGCGCACTGGCAGCGCTGCTGGGAGTCGGCGGCAGTGTGATGACCGTGCCGCTGATGCGCAGGCGCGGCGCCAGCATGAGCACCGCCACCGCCATGGCCAACCCGCTGTCACTGCCCATGGCGCTGGCCGCGACCCTGGTGTATGCCCTGGTGCCGACTCCGGGAACGGACCTGGGCACGGGCCTGCTGGGCTACATCGACCTGCGTGCGGCACTGGCAATGGCCGCAGGCGCCTGGCTCGGCATGCACCTGGCGGCGCCGCTGCTGGGGCGCCTGAGCGATACCCTGCATGCGCGGGCCTACCTGGCACTGCTGGCCTGCGTGCTGGTGGTGATGCTGGGGACCGGCCGCTGAGCGAAACGGCTGGCGAACCGCCCGCCGAGGCCTGTAGTGTGCGGGTTCACGTGCCGCCAGATGTCGCGGCATGGCCCAAGGAAGGCATCTTATGACGAAACTCGACCGAGCCCTGCTCACCACCGGCCTGTTCATCCCACTCTGGTTGCTGCTGGGGGTTTGGCTCACCGCTCAGGCTTACCCCGGTTACCAGCACCTGCAGCAGGCCATGAGCCAGCTCGGGGCGACAGGCGCACCGACCGCGGCATTCTCGCCCTGGGTCAACAACTTCCCATTGGCACTGCTGTTTGCCTTGTTCGCCTGGGGGCTGGCCCGTCGCTGGCGTCACTCGAACGTCGCCCTGGCGAGCGCGCTGTTGGTGCTGTTGCACGGTGTTGCAAGCCTGGGGACTGGGGTATTCGCCTGCGACCCAGGTTGCACCCCCACAGAGCCTTCGTTCTCCCAGCACATGCATAACCTCAGCGGCCTGCTGATGTTCCTGTCGTTGACCCTGGCCAGCCTGCTGTGGGTCTGGCTGGCACTGCGCATGGGTGATTCACGGCTGCTCGCCATTGGCTCCCTGCTTTGTGTGGTGTTCTCCATCGGCACGGTGGCGTTGATGGCACGGGCAGCCGAAACAGGCCAGCTCTTCGGTCTCTATCAACGAATCAACTACGGCGTGGCGGTGCTCTGGGTTGCTGGGCTGGCTTGGTTCTCCCTGCGCCTACCCACTGTCGTCTGACGGCAAATTGCTGGCCCCCAGGCGTTCAAAGCGAAGGCAAACTCCCTTTTTCTTCAGACGCTTAGGACAGCAACATGCGGGTATTTCTAGCAACCCTGGCCAGCTGCGTACTGGTGGTCACCGCATTCGGCGCCCAGGCCAGGCCGCTGAGCCAGAACGATCGCAGCGTGTGTGGCTGGGGCGCGCAGATCGCCGCCGACGCGCAGCATGCCAAGCTCTCCGGGGTGACGCTCTATGCGCAGCGCAAGAAACTGCAAGTGCGGCGCTTCGCCAAACCCTGGATGCGCATGACGGCGTTCGGCATCACCGAGCAAACCTACAGCAGCAGCTCACGCCTGCCGCCGAACGCCATCAAGCAGACCTACTACGAACAGTGCGTCCATCACGCCGTCGCGCGCCGATAACGAACGCGGGCCCCTGGTTCAACTGGCCTGATGCCGACATCCGTGATCGATGTCGGCGCTTTTACCGACGGCTCGCCGCGCGATGCAGCCGCCCAGTCCTGTCACTAGCGCAATCCACCTGATTTCTTGCCTGATTCTCTGAACCTGCTGCCCGACGGATAGGAAACCTGTCCACCAGGGTCTAGAGTTTTCAGATCGGGAACCCGCCTCCTGCGCGCGCGGCATTCCTACCAGGGCCCTGCCTCGATGCACTGCCCTGCCTATAACGACGAAACACCAACCGATGATCAGCGGGTGAACGCCATGGAACTACGCATCAACCAGAAGACCTATCAGGTCGACGCCGACGCCGATACCCCCCTGCTGTGGGTGATCCGCGATGACCTGGGCATGACCGGCACCAAATACGGCTGCGGCCTGGCCCAGTGTGGCGCCTGCTCGGTGCTGGTGGACGGCAACGTGGTGCGTGCCTGTGTCACGCCGGTGGCCGGTGTGGTTGGCCGTGAAGTGACCACCATCGAAGCGATCGAGGCCGACCCGGTGGGCAAGCGCGTGGTTGCGGCCTGGGTCGAACATCAAGTCGCCCAGTGCGGCTACTGCCAGTCTGGCCAGGTGATGGCCGCGACCGCCCTGCTCAAGCACACGCCAGCACCGAGCGACGAGCAGATCAGCGCCGCGATGGTCAACCTGTGCCGCTGCGGCACCTACAACGCGATCCACGCCGCGGTGCACGAGCTCGCCGCCCAGCCCGCCGCCAAGGAGAGCGTCTGATGAACTCGCCCATCGACATCCCGTCCGAACTGCGCGACCTGAAACTGGATCAGCCGGTCAACCTGTCGCGTCGGCGCTTTCTTGCGGGGAGCGCCATCGGCGCCCTGGTGATCGGCTTTGGCTTGCCGCTCGGCTCGGCCCGGGTCCAGGCCGCCACCGCGGTGACCGCAGAGCGCGGCACGCAGGTGCCGGCATTCCTGGAAATCCGCCCTGACGGCACCGTGCGCCTGCTCTGCCCCTTCATGGAAGGTGGCCAGGGCACATTCACCGCCATGGCGCAGATCGTCGGCGAAGAATTGGATGTGGAACCGGCCAACTTCCTGATCGATGCCGCACCACCTGGCGAAGCCTATGTGGTGATGGAGAATGGCCTACGCATCACCGGCGGCAGCATGTCGGTACGCATGAGCTACCCAACCATGCGCCGCCTTGGCGCGCTGGCCAGGGCCATGCTGCTGCAGGCCGGTGCCGACACCCTGAAAGTCCCGGTCGGCGAGCTGAGCACCGAACCGGGCAAGGTGGTGCATGCAGCCTCCGGCCGCTCGGTCGCTTATGGCGACCTGGCCGAGCGCGCCATGGACCTGCCTGTGCCGGACCCGGCCAGCGTCAAGCTGCGCGATCCCAGCCAGTTCCGCTGGATCGGCAAGCCGGTACGCCGTCTCGATGCCTACGACAAGTCCACCGGCAAGGCTCAGTACAGTATCGACCTCAAGGTCGACGACATGCTCCACGCGGCGGTGCAGCACGCGCCACGACTGGGCATGACGGTGGGCGGCCTGCGCAACGAAGCGCAGGTCAAGGCGATGAAGGGCGTGCATTCGGTGCATGTCCTGCCGGGTGCAGTGGCGGTGGTCGCCGAACGCTGGTGGCATGCCAAGCGTGCAGTGGAGGCGGTACAGGTCGACTGGCAGGAGCCGGGGGCCGATTCGAAGGTACGCACGATGCCGGCTGACTTTTCCAGCGATGCCTATCGCGATCACCTGGCCGCACAAACCGGCCCGGCGCGCGATGACGAGAACGAAGGCGATGTAGCGGCTGCGCTCAAGGGGGCCAAGACCCAGGTGGAAGCCACCTACCACAACCAGTACCTCAACCACGGCCAGCTCGAACCGCCGTCGGCGCTCGCGCGCTTCAATTCCGATGGGTCGCTCGAAGTCTGGCTGCCCAACCAGGCGCCGGACATGTTCCGCGACGACATCGCCAAGCGCACCGGCCTTGCCAAGGAACAGATCATCCTGCATTCGCCGCTTCTGGGCGGTTTCTTCGGGCGCCACTTCCTGTACGACTCGGCCAACCCCTACCCACAGGCCATTGCCCTGGCCAAGGCGGTCGGGCGCCCGGTCAAGCTGATCTGGACCCGCGAGGAAGAGTTCGTACGTGACGTGCTGCGGCCCGTGGCAGTGGTCAAGTTCCGCGCCGGGCTCGACGAGAAGGGCCTGCCGGTTGCCATCGAAGCGGTCAGCGCGACCGAGGGCCCGACCGAGGCAATCGCCGGCAAACAGGGCGAGAAGATCGACCCCACTGCCCTGGAAGGCCTGGCGGGCAAGTCCTATGCCATTGCCAACAAACGCATCGGGCAAATTTATGTGAAGGGCCCTGCCATGCTGGGCTACTGGCGTTCGGTCGGTAATTCGCTGAACGACTTCTTCTATGAGTCGTTCCTCGATGAACTGGCCGACAAAGGCGGGCACGACCCGTTCGAGCTGCGCCTGCATCTGTTGCGCGACAACCCACGCCTGACCACCCTGCTGCAGGCTGTCGGCGAATTGTCCGGTGGCTGGAAGCGTGGCCCCTTCACCGCCGAAGATGGAACCAAGCGGGCCCGCGGCGTGGCCATGGCCTCGCCGTTCGGTTCGGAGGCGGCGGTGATTGCCGAAGTATCGATCGAGAACGGCCAGGTCAAGGTGCACGACATCTGGCAGGCGATCGACCCGGGCAGCATCGTCAACCCGGCGATCGTCGAGCATCAGGTCAACGGCGCCGTGGCGCTCGGCCTGTCGCAGACACTGGTGGAGGAAGCGGTGTGGGTCAACGGCATGCCGCGTGCGCGTAACTACGACCTGTACCCGATCCTGCCGCCATCGCGCATGGCCCGGGTGCATGTGCGCATCGTCGAGAGCGGGGCGAAGATGGGTGGCATCGGCGAGCCGCCGCTGCCGGCAGTGGCACCAGCGGTGGCCAACGCCGTGGCGCGGCTGACCGGCCAACGCGCACGCAGCCTGCCCCTCAGCCGCCATACCTTTGCCTGACACGGAAGCCCTCATGAAAAACAGCCGACTGGTCACCACCACTCGCTGGCTTGCGCTGCCCTGCCTTGTCGCGGCAGGCCTGCTGGCCTGGTATGTCACCCGCGAGGTCACCTCGCCCTTCGAGCAGGAAACACCAAGCCCCGACCAGGCGCTGATCGCCCGCGGCGAATATGTCGCGCGCCTGAGCGATTGCGTGGCGTGCCACAGCCTGCCCGGCAAGGCGCCGTTCGCCGGCGGCCTGGAAATGGCAACGCCCCTGGGCGCGATCCATGCCACCAATATCACCCCGGACCGCAAAAACGGTATCGGCAGCTACAGCCTCGCTGACTTCGACCGCGCCGTGCGCCATGGCGTTGCGCCGGGCGGGCGCCGGCTGTACCCGGCCATGCCCTACCCTTCCTACGCCAAGCTCAGCGATGACGACATGAGGGCGCTGTATGCCTTCTTCATGAAGGGCGTGCAACCGTCCGACCAGGCCAATATCCCCAGCGATATTCCCTGGCCGCTGAACCTGCGCTGGCCGATCGCCTTGTGGAACGGCCTGTTCGCCGCCGACAAGCCCTACGCTGAAAAGCCCACCGAAGACCTGCTGTGGAACCGCGGCGCGTACATCGTCCAGGGCCCGGGCCACTGCGGCAGTTGCCATACGCCACGTGGCCTTGCCTTCAACGAAAAAGCGCTGGACGACTCCGGCAAGGCGTTTCTCGCCGGAGCCCTGCTCGACGGCTGGTATGCGCCGAGCTTGCGCCAGGACCACAACACCGGGCTCGGGCGCTGGAGCGAACCCGAGATCGTGCAGTTCCTCAAGACCGGTCGCAACAAGCATGCGGTGGTGTACGGTTCGATGACCGAGGCGTTCAACAACTCCACGCAGTTCATGAGCGACGACGACCTGGGCGCGATTGCCCGCTACCTGAAGTCCCTGCCGGGTGATCCCCAGCGCGACGGCGCCCCCTGGCAGTATCAGGCCATGTCGGCGGCTACCCGTCTGGATGCACCGGGCGCGCACAGCTACGTAACCCGTTGCGCGTCGTGCCATGGCCTGGACGGCCAGGGCCAGGCCGAGTGGATACCGCCACTGGCCGGCGCGACCTCGATGCTGGCCAAGGAAAACGCTTCGGCGATCAATATCACCCTCAACGGCTCGCAGCGTGTCGTCGCCGCCGGGGTGCCGGATGCCTACCGGATGCCCGCGCTGCGTGAGCAGATGTCGGACCAGGAGATCGCCGAGGTGCTGAGCTTCGTCCGTACGACCTGGGGTAATACCGGTGGTGCGGTCGATGCAAAGGCAGTGGCCAAGCTTCGCGAGCATACCGACCCTGCCAGCAGCAGCCCGATCGTGCTGCATATGCGTTGAAGGAGCGCCCATGGAAAGTATCGACCTGCTGGTCCTGCGTACCGCTCGGGACTGGCTGCAAGCCGGCCACCGCGTGCTACTGGCCACCGTCGCCCGTACCTGGGGCTCATCGCCACGCCCGGTCGGCTCGATGATGGCCTTGCGCAGCGACGGGCGGGTGGTCGGCAGCGTCTCCGGCGGCTGTATCGAAGACGACCTGATCCACCGCTACACCACCGCCTACGGTGGCCCCGGCCTGCCTGAAAGCACCCCGCAGCGGGTGCGCTACGGCGTTACCGCCGACGAGGCCCATCGCTTCGGGCTGCCCTGTGGCGGCACGCTGGAGCTGATTCTGGAGTTTTCACCGTCGTGGCAGTCGCTGGCCCAACTGCTTGAGCAGCTCGACAGCGGCCAACTGGTGCGCCGTCAGCTCGACCTGCACAGCGGCGCGGCCACCCTTCTCGCCAGCGCTGCCCCGGAGCAGTTCAGCGTTGATGGCGAGCACATGGCCAGCACCCTGGGCCCGGGCTATCGACTGCTGCTGATCGGGGCCGGCGCCCTGGCCGAATACCTGGCGACCATGGCCCTGTTCAACGGTTTTCGTGTCTCGGTCTGCGACCCGCGGCCCGAGTACATCGACGGCTGGAACGTGGCCGGCGTCGAGTGCCTGGTCGGCATGCCCGACGATGTCGTGCGCGACTACGCCCCGGACTTGCGTACCTGCATCGTTGCGGTCAGCCACGACCCCAAGCTCGACGACCTGGCCCTGCTCGAAGCGCTGCGTGGCCCGGCTTTCTATATCGGTGCCATCGGCTCGCGGCGCAACAGCCAGCAGCGTCGCGCGCGGCTGATCGAGCACTTCGGTGAAACCGACGCCAGCCTTGCGCGCCTGCACGGCCCCATCGGCATCTACATCGGCAGCAAGACTCCGGCCGAGATTGCCGTGAGTGTGATGGCCGAGATCCTTGCCGCCAAGAACGGCGTCGAACTGCCCGGCGCGGTGAACGTCACCAAGGCCAAGCAGGCACGCGAACAACAGGCGCTGCCTGCCGCCTGACCCTGCGGTATGCTTGCCTGCACCCCATGCCGCCACACTCGGACAACCCACCATGACCGAACCCCAAGCCAGAGCTCGCTGCGCCGCCCTGGTGCTCGCCGCCGGACGCGGCACGCGCTTTGGCAGCGACAAGCGCAAGGCCGTGCTCGCGGACGGACAGGGCCTACTGGCCAGCACCTTGAAACAGGTACAAGCCTGTTTCGACCCGGTGTATGTGGTACTGCGCTGCGACGATGATCCGCAAACCCTGGGCATCGATGCGCAAGTCCACATCGTACGCGCCTCACAGGCAGCTGATGGCATGGGAGCGAGCCTCGCGGCCGGCATCACGGCCCTGGCCAGCATCGATGCCCCGGCCGTGGCCGTGCTGCTTGGCGATATGCCGTGGATCGCACCACGCACCTTCGAGCACCTGCTCGGTCACCTCGCTGCCGAACGTATCGTCCTGGCGTGCTACCAAGGCCGACGTGGCCATCCGGTCATCTTCGGGCGCCATTTCTGGGCAGCCCTCACCCGCCTGCAAGGTGACCAGGGTGGGCGACCGGTCATCGAGGCCAACCCCCACGCCTGCCTTGTGCTGGATCTCGACGACCCTGGCATCCTGCGTGACATCGACACACCCGCCGATATCCCGCCCACATCGAGCTGAGGAATGGCCACCAGGCTTTGATCCGCACGTCCTGGCAGGTACGCTAGCGGTCTTGCCCCCGACCTGGAGCCGCACCGGTGACCGCCACGCTGACCACCTTCTACCTGGAAATGACCTCCCCGGATGCCCTGCGCAGCAAGCCTGCCCCCGATGGCTTGACGATCGTCGAATGCGAAGTCGTCCAGCCGGAGCTCAACCGCTTCCTGTACCAACTGGTGGGCAAGGCCTGGGGCTGGACCGACCTGAACAGCTGGAGCGACGAACAGTGGCTGGCGGTTGTCGGCCAGGACTGCCACCGCACCTGGGTGGCCTACCACCGTGGCGCCATCGCCGGCTACTACGAACTGCACCGCCCCGACGGCGAGAACACCGAGATCCGCTACTTCGGCCTCGCCCCGCAGTTCCTTGACAAGGGCTTCGGCGGCCCGCTGCTCAGCCAGGCCATCCGCAGCGCGTGGGAGTGGCCTGGCACGCGGCGGGTCTGGGTGCACACCTGCAGCCTCGACCATCCCGCCGCCCTGGCCAACTATCAGGCCCGTGGCCTGCAACTGTACAAGCAAGAGCACGAAGCACTGGGGTGACGGTTGCGCGAGGCTGGCAGCGCTTGCTGCCTATGCCCAGTAGCTGGACCGTCTGCTGTCCCAGCCACTGGATTGATCGGGCGCTGGGCGCTCTACGATTCGCACAAGCACCTAGGCCAAGGACGCCTGGCGCGCCATCCGTGCACCCAGCATCCCGGAAAAAGATACCAGCATCAGTACTGCGAAGACCCCGGCGATCGGCAGGTTCGACTCCAACCCGAAGCCACTGACCGTCGCCGAGGCAATCGAACCGAACACCAGCATCAAGCAGCCCTGCAGACTCGCAGCCACCCCAGCGCGATCAGGAAACAGTGCCATCGAACGGGCCATGGCATTGGAGAAGATAAAGCCCTGGCCGAAGGCGATCAGCATGATACCCGCGAGAATGTTCGCCAGGCTCAAGGTGTCGGCAGCCGCCGCGATGCACAGTACCCCCACCAGAAACAGCGCCAGCCCGCTCCACATCAAGGTATCGGGTGAAACTACACGGACCAGCGCACGGTTGGTCAGTGTGCCGACCAGATAGCAGCAGCCCACACCCAGCGCCGTGGTGCCGAAGTAATGAGCGTCATGGCCGAGCACATCCTGGACGATATGCGGCCCAAACACGTTCCACAGCAGGAATGCGGAAAAGCTCGCGCCGAGCACCACCACCGAGGCACGGAAGCGCTTGTCGGCCAGGATGAACCGATAGCCGACCACCGTCTGCAAGGCACTGCGACGGGCACCGGTCGGCAGTGACTCCTTGAGCCCGGCAACGACGAAAGCCAGGACCATCAGGGCATAGGCGGCATACAGCACGAAGTTGTAGCGCCAGCCGAAATGCACCTCGATCAGCCCGCCGATATAGGGCGCGATGACTGGCCCCAGGCCGAACGCCAGGCTGAGGTAGATGATCGCGACATAGAAGCGCGGGCCTTTGACGATGTCGACCAACACAGCACGGGCAACGACCTGGCAGGCGCCAATGGCAAAGCCCTGCAGCGCACGCGCCAGCAGCAGCATCTCGATGGACGTCGCAGCAGTGGCCAGCAGGCTGCCGACCACGAACACGCCCAGGCCCAGCAGTACGGCAGGCCGGCGCCCGCGCGCGTCGGCCATCACGCCGAAGAACAGCTGCCCCAGGGCATAGAACAGCAGCGTGATGGTGATGGTGTTCTGCATCAGCGCAGGCCCCGCGCCCAGTTCGCGTCCGATGGACGGAAGGCTCGGTGCATACAGATCGATGGCGATGCCCCCCAGACTGTTGACCAGCGGGGCGAGGAAGACGATGAAGTTTTCATAACGCGTATTGGCGTGCATAGGATCTCCGGGGGGGGGGGGGGGGGGGGGGGGGGGGGGGG
>NZ_JABWRM010000024.1:0-67958 GCF_014268955.1 Pseudomonas sp. RW3S2
AGGCACAATTGGACTCGAACCAACGACCCCCACCATGTCAAGGTGGTGCTCTAACCAACTGAGCTATGTGCCTGTCGATGAGGGCGCATTCTACGCGCTAGAAAATCCCTGTCAACAGTTTTTTTCGAGCTAACCTACTGATTCTAAAAATATTTGCGCCCATGACTAGCAGACAACACCCCTGTAAAGGATTTTCACCATACGACTAGCGGGTGTTTATTATTATTGATAGCATCGGTACATTCGTTAAAAATATAAAACACGAGGTTTTCCGAGCATGGCTAACACCCCCTACCCCCAGTCCTACTACGCCGCCTCGGCCAACCCGGTGCCGCCACGTCCGGCGCTGCAGGGTGAGGTGGAGACCGATGTATGCATCATCGGTGCCGGCTACACCGGCCTTTCCAGCGCACTGTTCCTGCTGGAGAACGGCTTCAAGGTAACCGTCGTCGAAGCCGCCAAGGTCGGCTTCGGCGCATCGGGCCGCAATGGTGGGCAGATCGTCAACAGCTACAGCCGCGACATTGACGTCATCGAACGCACCGTCGGCCCCAAGCAGGCACAACTGCTGGGCGAGATGGCTTTCGAAGGCGGCCGTATCATCCGTGAGCGCGTGGCCAAGTACAACATCCAGTGCGACCTGAAGGACGGCGGCGTATTCGCGGCCCTGACCAGCAAGCAGATGGGCCACCTGGAGTCGCAGAAGCGCCTGTGGGAGCGCTTCGGCCACACCCAGCTGGAACTCATGGACCAGAAGCGCATCCGTGAAGTGGTCGCCTGCGACAGCTATATCGGCGGCATGCTCGACATGAGCGGCGGCCACATCCACCCGCTGAACCTTGCCCTGGGCGAGGCCGCTGCGGTCGAGTCGCTGGGCGGCGTCATCTATGAGCAGACCCCTGCCGTGCGCATCGAGCGTGGCGCCAACCCTGTGGTGCATACCCCACAGGGCAAAGTGCGCGCCAAGTTCATCATCGTCGCGGGCAACGCCTACCTGGGCAACCTGGTGCCGGAACTGGCCGCCAAGTCCATGCCTTGCGGCACCCAGGTGATCACCACCGAGCCACTGGGCGAGGAACTGGCCCGCACCCTGCTGCCGCAGGACTACTGCGTCGAGGACTGCAATTACCTGCTCGACTACTACCGCCTGACCAGCGACAAGCGCCTGATCTTCGGCGGCGGCGTGGTCTACGGCGCACGTGACCCGGCGAACATCGAGGCGATCATTCGTCCGAAGATGCTCAAGGCCTTCCCACAGCTCAAGGACGTGAAGATCGACTACGCCTGGACCGGCAACTTCCTGCTGACCCTATCGCGTCTGCCGCAGGTCGGTCGTATCGGCGACAACATCTACTACTCCCAGGGTTGCTCGGGTCATGGCGTGACCTACACCCACCTGGCGGGCAAGGTTCTGGCCGAAGCACTGCGTGGCCAGGCCGAGCGTTTCGACGCCTTCGCCGGCCTGCCGCACTATCCGTTCCCGGGTGGTCAGTTGCTGCGTGTGCCGTTCAGCGCCATTGGTGCGTGGTACTACAGCCTGCGGGATCGCCTGGGGTTCTGATGTAGCACCGGATTGTTCATTTCGCGGGCAAGCCCGCTTCCACAAGCGTGCATCTGTGGGAGCGGGTTAACCCGCGAAATGTAATCAGTACCGCCGCAGCTACTGCCCGAGGCTACGCAGCGCCTGCTTAGCGGCAATCTCCTGGCCATCGCGCGCCAGCTCGTCGGCAGCCTTCATCCAGCGCTGGCGGTCGACCTGGGCCGGCAGGCGCTGCGGCGGTTGCACCAGCACCGCCCAACTCCCCTCCTTGGCCCAGGCGCTCTCGAAGGTATCGAAATCCAGCAGATGCCGCCGCGCCATCCCTGAACGCAGCAATACACGCTGCTTGTAACGGTCGTAGCCGATCAGCACCGCATAGCGTGGCTCGCCCCACAGCGCCGAACCATCGTGATAGCGCAACAACACCGGATGACCGGCCGCCACTTGGGTGAGCAAGGCATCCAGGCGCTTGTCCAGCGGATAGACCACCATGCCGTACTCGCGGGCCACCCGGGGAATGCCGGTTTCCAGCGACGCCGCGCCCTGCGGCAGATTCAGCGATTTGTCCAGCAGGCCAGGCGTGATCGGCGCGCCCTGCTGCGAAAGCACGGCCGCCAGAGCCATCGAACCACTCAGATTGGCATTACCGCGATAGAACGGCACGCTGCTGATCTCGACCCGCTGCGGCAGTTTGTCGAGCGCCGCCGGTGGAGAACCGGCGCAACCGGCAAGGCTGGCGACCACCAGGCAGGCCGCCAGCAGGCGGCGCGGGCTCAGGGAGGTGAAGAAATGCTGCGACATGGACACTCGCTTGTTTCGACGCCCGGCAGACAGCGCCCGGCACTGGGCTCCGATCATAGGCGCCTGCGCGGCCCAGGTATAGCCCGCTTCGGGCTTGGAACGAAATGGCCCAAGCAATAGACCTTCGGTCAATGGAACGTCACACGCGTGCGGCTAGACTAAGAAAGTGTCTGGAGGGAACAGCCCACAGTTGTCCCGAGAGAAGGAGGCACGCACATGAGCCTGACAATGGCAATCTTCATGCTGGTCGCGATGTGGTTGAGCGTCGCCGCCGCCATGCTCTGGGGGGTACTGCGCATCGCTCGACGCCATGCCCGACCGCATCACACCCAAGCCGCCACCGCGCCCAAGCCTCAGCCGCTGCATCGCACCCGCCGGCACGCCGGGGCACATTGACCTGATCCGCGAAAGAACAAGGGGCTGCCTGGCAGCCCCTTCTCTTATGCGTCAGCCCGGTGTCAGCCTTCAGCCGCCTCGCGCTTCAGGCGTGCCCGGCGAACCATGATGTTGAGGATCTCGATCACCGTGGAGAAGGCCATCGCTGCGTACACGTAGCCTTTCGGTACATGGGCGCCGAAACCTTCGGCGATCAGCGTCATGCCGATCATGATCAGGAAGCCCAGCGCCAGCATCACCACGGTAGGGTTGTCGTTGATGAACTTGGCCAGCGGGTCGGCGGCCACCAACATCACGATCACTGCACTGATCACAGCGATGATCATGATCGGCAGGTGCTCGGTCATGCCCACGGCGGTGATGATGCTGTCTACCGAGAAGACGATGTCGAGCAACAGGATCTGGCCGATCGCCGCAGCAAAGCCGAGGGTCACGGTGGTGCCGGCCTTGGATTCTTCCTTCGCACCATGCGGATCGACGCTTTCGTGAATCTCCTTGGTTGCCTTCCACAACAGGAACAGGCCACCGGCGATCAGGATCATGTCCTTCCAGGAGAAGGCGTGGCCGAATACCTCGATCACCGGCTCCGTCAACTGGACGATCCAGGCCACCGTCGAGAGCAGTGCCAGGCGCATGATCAACGCCATGCTGATACCGATCCGTCGAGCCTTGGAGCGGTAGGCCTCAGGCAGCTTGTTGGTGAGAATCGAGATGAAGATCAGGTTGTCGATACCCAACACGATTTCCATTGCCACCAGTGTGGCCAGGGCGACCCAGGCGGTGGGGCTCGCAGCAAGTTCCAGCAAGTATTCCATTTAGTGTTCCTTCGCTCAGATGTCCTGGGTGTCGTTCTTGTCTTGCTTGCTCTCGGTTTTTGGCTCGCTGCCACCGAGGGTTTCGTTCAAGGCTTGCTGGGCGGCTTCGTTGGTCTTGTCGATCGCCTGCTTGGCCGACTCGGCGGCCTGGTTCAGCACCTGCTGGGCCGACTTCTCGGCCTGGTCGCAACCCGCCGTGGCCAAGAGCGCCAGCACCAGTACCAACGGGGTGCCGATGGATTTCAGTTGTAGCATAAGGTCCTCGCTTATCGATATTCGGCTGGCGCACGCAGCGCGCCTGATGGAGTCGAATTCTAGAGAGACCGATAGTTCAGGAAAATTCGTATTTTCAGCGGTTATACTTCGGTTTTTACGAATCGAGTCATCTCTCCATGCTCAACTACCGTCAGCTTCACTATTTCTGGGTAGTGGCCCGCACTGGCAGCATCACCCGCGCCAGCGAGCAATTGAACCTCACGCCTCAGACCATCAGCGGGCAGATCAGCCTGCTGGAACAGACCTACAACCTGGAGCTGTTCCAACGCGTCGGTCGACAGTTGGAACTGACCGAAACCGGCCGCCAGACCCTCGCCTATGCCGAGCAGATGTTCCAGATCGGCAGCGAACTCGAGACCCTGTTGCGGGCCGGCCCCCAGGAACAGATCCTGTTCCGCGTAGGGGTCGCGGACGTGGTGCCCAAGTCCATCGTCTATCGTTTGCTGGCACCGACCATGGAGCTTGATGAAGTACTGCGCATCAACTGCCGTGAAGACAAGCTGGAGCGCCTGCTCGCGGACCTGGCGATCCAGCGCCTTGACCTGGTGATCTCCGACAGCCCCATGCCCAGCCATCTGGACATCAAGGGGTACAGCCAGAAACTGGGTGAGTGCGGCCTGAGCTTTTTCGCCACCGCAGCCCTTGCCACTCGGCTGAAGCAGCCCTTCCCCGGCTGCCTCGACGACGCACCGCTACTGATCCCCGGACAGGAAACGGTAGTGCGCAGCCGCCTGTTGCGCTGGCTGGCCGAGCAGCAGGTGCAACCGCGCATCGTCGGTGAATTCGACGACAGCGCCTTGATGCAGGCATTCGGACAATCGGGGAGCGGCATCTTCGTGGCGCCCAGCGTGATCGCCGATGAGGTGTGTCGGCAGTACGGCGTGGAACTGATCGGACAGACCGAGGCGGTGCATGAGTCGTTCTATGCGATCTCTGTGGAGCGCAAGGTGAAGCATCCGGGGATCGTGGCGATTACCGAAGGCGCGCGCAGGGAGCTGTTCAACTGGTGAGTCCATACTGGCCCTTATCGGGCCAATAGCACTGCCATCCCTAGCGTAAATGCGGGAAACAATACCGTCAGCCATGTATTACAGCTCCTGTGCTACAGTCCGCGGTTCGTTCAAACCCGAGACCCCGCTGCACATGACCCCTGTTTTTCGCCTTCTCAGCCGCACCAGCCTGGTGACCCAGATCATCATTGGCCTGGCTGCCGGTATCGCCCTGGCGCTGGTCGCCCCGAGCCTGGCCCTGGATCTTGCATTCCTCGGCAAGGTGTTCGTCTCGGCCCTCAAGGCCGTGGCACCGATCCTGGTGTTCGTGTTGGTGATTGCCTCCATCGCCAACCATCAACAAGGTCAGCAGATCCATATCCGCCCTATCCTCTGGCTCTACCTGCTGAGCACTTTCGGTGCCGCCGTGGTCGCCGTGGTAGCGAGCATGGCCTTCCCTTCGACTCTGATACTGAACCCACACGAAGCAACGCTGAGCGCCCCCGGCGGCATCACCGAAGTGCTGCAGGGCCTGCTCCTGAGCGCGGTGGACAATCCAGTGAGTGCCCTGGTCAATGCCAACTTCATCGGCATCCTGACCTGGGCCATCGGCCTGGGCATAGTGCTGCGCAAGGCCGGCAAGGCAACCCGCGGAGTGATCGACGACCTGTCCAAAGGCATCACGCAGCTGGTTCGCGTGGTGATTCGCTTCGCTCCACTGGGGATCTTCGGCCTGGTCAGCTCGACCCTGGCCGAGGCGGGCCTGGATGCCCTGCTCGGCTACCTGCATCTGCTGGGGGTGCTGATCGGTTGCATGCTGTTCGTAGCATTGGTGATGAACCCGTTGATCGTGTTCTGGAAGATTCGCCGCAACCCTTACCCCCTGACCCTCCTGTGCCTGCGTGAAAGCGGTATCACCGCATTCTTCACCCGCAGCTCGGCAGCGAACATTCCGGTAAACCTGGCATTGTCGGAGCGACTGGGCCTGCATGAAGACACCTACTCAGTGTCGATCCCGCTGGGTGCGACCATCAACATGGCCGGGGCCGCGATCACCATTACCGTGCTGACCCTGGCGGCGGTGCATACCCTGGGGATCGCCATCGACCTGCCGACCGCAGTGCTGCTCAGCGTGGTGGCTGCGGTCTGTGCCTGCGGCGCCTCGGGCGTGGCCGGCGGGTCGCTACTGTTGATTCCTCTGGCTTGCAGCCTGTTCGGCATTCCTAGCGAGATTGCCATGCAGGTGGTTGCCGTCGGCTTCATCATCGGTGTGTTGCAGGACTCGGCGGAAACCGCGCTCAATTCATCGACCGACGTACTGTTCACTGCGGCTGCGTGCGAGGCCATGGAGCGGCGTACTGCCTGAGCCGCAATTGCTTAAGCCAGACGCAAGGCCTAGGCTAATGGCCTTTTCCTAGTAACGAGACAGGGCCATGTCAGAACACGAAACCGCAGGCGAAGGCCGCTTCAACAGTATCGAGGTCCGTATCCTCGGCGCGCTGATCGAAAAGCAGGCCACCAGCCCGGAAAGCTACCCACTGACACTCAATGCGCTGGTCCTGGCCTGCAACCAGAAGACCAGCCGGGAGCCGGTGATGAACCTCTCCCCCGGTCAGGTCGGCCAGGCCCTGCGTGCGCTCGAAGGCCAGGACATGGCCCGCCTGCAGATGGGTAGCCGCGCCGACCGCTGGGAACATCGGGTAGACAAGGCGCTGGAACTGGTACCGGCGCAGTTGGTACTGATGGGGCTGATGTTCCTGCGGGGCCCACAGACCCTCAACGAACTGCTGACACGCAGCAACCGTCTGCACGAATTCGAAGACGTCGATCAGGTCCAGCATCAGCTGGAGCGCCTGGTTTCGCGCGGGCTGGCCTTGCATCTACCGCGTCAGGCAGGCCAGCGCGAGGACCGCTACACCCATGCCTTGGGCGATCCGGCCGAGATCGAAGCGATTCTTGCCGCGCGTCAGCAGGACAGCGGGCCACGCAGTGGTGCAGGCAGCGTTTCGGAGGATCGAATCGAAGCGCTGGAAGCGCGGATCTCGGCACTGGAGGCGCGGCTGGCTCAGCTCGAGGGCTGAGTCAGGTCTGGTCGGGCTCGGGGAAGTTACGGCAGCTCTTGCGCTCGGCCAGTTCCTGGTCGCTGGGGCGCTGGTCGACGAACACGGTACGACCGTCGGGGTAGATTTCCAGGTAGCCCCAGTGCAGATCCTGCTCCTGTTGGCCAGGCTTGGGTGGCACCAACCACCAGGGTTCTCGACTGATCGGGGTCATGGCGCGATTCCTGAGAGCGTCTTCTTCAAGCATAGACACCCTCAGAGAATGCTTTGTTTCTGCGGGCCTCATCGCGGGACAAGCCCGCTCCCTCCGGTAACAGCTTCAAGAGCTGTGCGCTACACCGGTGGGAGCGGCGGTTCGGCGCCCCGACTTGTCCCGCGATGAGGCCCGCGCTGACTTACGCCGGCGCCGAAGTCCGGATCAGGTGATCAAAGGCCGCCAGCGAAGCTTTGGCGCCCTCGCCCACGGCGATGACGATCTGCTTGTATGGCACCGTGGTCACGTCACCGGCCGCGAACACACCAGCGATGCTGGTCTGGCCCTTGGCGTCGACGATGATCTCGCCACGCGGCGACAGCTCGACCGTGCCCTTGAGCCAATCAGTGTTCGGCAGCAGGCCGATCTGCACGAAGATACCTTCGAGCGCCAGCTCATGGATCTCGTTGCTGGTCCGGTCCTCGTAGCGCAGACCGGTAACCTTCTCGCCATTACCCAGCACTTCCTTGGTCAGGGCGCTGGTGATCACCTTGACGTTCGGCAGGCTGTGCAGCTTGCGCTGCAGCACCGCATCGGCACGCAACTGGCTGTCGAACTCGATCAGCGTCACCTGAGCGACGATACCGGCCAGGTCGATGGCCGCTTCCACGCCAGAGTTGCCACCACCGATCACCGCCACGCGCTTGCCCTTGAACAGTGGGCCATCACAGTGCGGGCAGTAGGCCACACCACGGGCGCGGTATTCCTGCTCACCGGGGACATTCATCTCGCGCCAGCGGGCACCGGTGGCGAGGATCACGGTCTTGGCCTTGAGCGATGCACCGCTGGCCAGGCGTACTTCATGCAAGCCGCCCTCGGTGGCCGGGACCAACGCTTCACCGCGCTGCAGATTCATGATGTCGACGTCGTACTGCTTGACGTGCTCTTCAAGCGCACTGGCCAGCTTCGGCCCTTCGGTCTCCTGCACGGAGATGAAGTTCTCGATCGCCAGGGTATCAAGCACCTGGCCGCCAAAACGCTCAGCGGCAACACCGGTACGAATGCCTTTGCGCGCAGCGTAGATGGCCGCCGCAGCGCCAGCAGGACCACCGCCGACCACCAGCACGTCGAAAGCGTCCTTGGCATTGATCTTTTCCGCCTGGCGGCTGCCGGCACTGGTGTCGATCTTGCCGAGAATCTCCTCCAGGCCCATGCGGCCCTGGCCGAACACTTCACCGTTCAGGTAGATGCTCGGTACCGCCATGATCTTGCGCGATTCGACTTCATCCTGGAACAGCGCACCATCGATGGCGACGTGACGAATATTGGGGTTGAGCACCGCCATCAGGTTCAGGGCCTGGACCACGTCGGGACAGTTCTGGCAAGACAGCGAGAAGTAAGTCTCGAAGCTGAACTCGCCTTCCAGGGCCTGGATCTGCTCGATCACTTCGGCGCTGGCCTTGGAGGGGTGGCCACCGACCTGCAGCAACGCCAGTACCAGGGAGGTAAATTCATGGCCCATGGGGATGCCGGCGAAACGCAGGCTGATATCGCCCCCGGGACGGTTGAGCGAGAACGAGGGGCGACGGGCATCGCTGCCGTCCTCGCGCAGGGTAATGAGGCTCGACAGGGCGGCGATTTCAACCAGCAGGTCGTGCATTTCACGGGACTTCGCGCCGTCGTCGAGAGAAGCAACGATCTCGATCGGCTGGGTGACCCGCTCCAGGTAGGTTTTCAGTTGCGATTTAAGCGTGGCGTCCAACATACGGGGCGATTCCTTTTTTAAAACTCGGATACAAAAACGCCCAGGCGAGGTCGCCCGGGCGTTTGACGGGGCAGTGAGTACTTCAGCTTTGGCGGCTGCTCACCGCCCGCGATTGATGCATGCCCTTAGATCTTGCCGACCAGGTCCAGCGATGGCGCCAGAGTGGCCTCGCCTTCTTTCCACTTGGCCGGGCAAACTTCGCCTGGGTGAGCGGCAACGTACTGGGCAGCCTTGACCTTGCGCAGCAGCTCGGCGGCATCGCGGCCTACGCCACCGTCGTTCAGTTCGACGATCTTGATCTGACCTTCCGGGTTGATCACGAAGGTGCCGCGATCAGCCAGACCGGCTTCCTCGATCAGCACGTCGAAGTTGCGCGAGATGACGTGGGTCGGGTCACCGATCAGCGGGTATTGGATCTTGCCGATGGTGTCCGAAGTGTCGTGCCAGGCTTTGTGGGTGAAGTGGGTGTCGGTGGACACGCCGTAGATTTCGACGCCCAGCTTCTGGAACTCGGCGTAGTTGTCAGCGAGGTCACCCAGTTCGGTCGGGCAGACGAAAGTGAAGTCGGCCGGGTAGAAGAACACGACGGACCATTTGCCTTTCAGGTCGGCTTCGCTTACCTGAACGAACTCGCCTTTGTGGTAGGCAGTGGCGTTGAACGGTTTGACCTGGCTGTTGATGATTGGCATCAGAAACGCTCCTTCGAGGGTTAGTTAACTTGGGGTGGGTAACTTTCGATGGAGTAATCCTATCCAATGACCTCGACAATGGCTCATTGGTAAACCTCATGTTGGTGATTGGTTTTGGCTATAAGCTGCGCAGCCGATAGATTTTTTCATTCCTATGCTTCTTCGTCCTGCGAGGCGACACAAGCTGATGCGGCTCCATCTGCATAATCCAGCCAGCACGATGTATCGGCACGCGTGCCCCAGGAGACCTTCACCCGCCCCTGGCCAGCGGCTGAGCGAAGATGCAGGCGGCTGCCCTGCCCGACCATGCCCACTTCCTCTCCCTGAACATCGAATATCTGGGCACCGAAGGGCAGCGTCTGCCCTTGACCGCCTCGAGCCTCGATTAACAGCAGCTTTCCGCTGCGCGTCGGATAATGCAACAGCGTCGCCGCACCGGCCCGGGGCACCACCGACTGACCGCTGATCTGCAGCTCCACATCCTGCGACATGCCCTTGGGGTCGATGTCGACGGTATTCACGCTGTAGGGGCTCAACGAGGGGACGACCGCAAAGCCCTGGGCATTCAACCGTACACTCGGGTGCTGCTGAATACGCGCCGCTTCGGCGAAGGGGGCATGAACGATGGCGAAACTCTCGCCCAACGGTTGCGCCAACAGCACGCCCCCCGGATGACCGACCACCGAGCCGCGCGCGCCGATTGCAAGCTGACGGGACTCCTGGCGTTGGGCCACAGCCCCGCTCAGCTCCCCACTCGAGCTGCGATGCACCAGGTTCGCGTCAAACCCTGCGCCACCTTGCACTCCCTCCTGGTACACACTGGACAGGCCATAACCCCACTGCCCATCCTCGCCGGCCGTTGCGCTCCAGCGCACATTCGTCGTTGCCCTGCCTTCGGAGTCGCGGTTCATGCTGGTGCTCAGCGAACCGCGACGCTGTACCCCCAACGGCAGGCTGGCCGTCAGTGTCAAAGTGCTCACTGCCTGTCCGTTGCCACGATACTCGCGCCCAAGTGTTACGCCGTAGGAAAGCGAGCGCAGATTGTTGTAGTACCCCACGTTGTACTCACGGTTGCCCACCGCAGATCCCCACTGCTCGCCAGCGCTGGCCCTAAGGCTAAGACGACCGGTCCCGGGCAGCCGCTGCTGAAGTGCCATCGCCGCCCGCCAGCGCTGAGGCGAACGCGGATTGATGCGCTGAGTTTGCTGACTGATGCGGGCGAACTCGTCAAAGCTGTAGTAGTCAGCGTCGTTACGATGGGTAAGGCTGGCACTCAGGTCGGTGCCCGTCGTTTCCACCCGCTGGCGCCAACTGAAGCGCAGCGCCTGCCCCTGCGCGGAGCGGCCCTGGCCAAGCGATGCCTGGGCATGATATCCGGTCACTCCAAAGGCGCCGAAGCGGCTGTTGATCGCGCCACCCATGGCGCTGGCCAGATAGTCCTCTGCCAGCCAGACGCCTCCATGCACGCTGAAGGTGTTGTCCAACCCTTGTTGCCAGCTGCCTTGCACATGGCCTGGGCCAGGACGACCAAGGTCGTCGCGCCACACCCCTGCACTGAGGTCAAAGCGACTCGCCCCTTCTCGTAAGGCCAGTGGTGCGGCTTGATAGGGCAAGGTAAAGCGACGCACGCTGCCGTCGGCCTCCTCCAGGGTGACCTCCAGATCGTCATTGAGCCCGCTGGCATACAGGTCGTCGATCTCGAACGGCCCCGGCGGCACCGTCGACTCATGCAGCAGCGCCCCTCGCTGGCGAATGCTCAACAACGCAGTGCTGTTGGCGACACCTCTGACCACCGGTGCGAAACCGCGCTGGGACCTGGGCAACATGCGCTCATCGGTGGACAGCTGTACCCCGCGAAAAGCGCTGCTGTCGAAGACATCGCCAGTTGCATGCCCATCACCCAGGGTAAGCTGGGCCGCCCATGAAGGCAGGTCCCGCCGCACCGACGTCGCGCCGGCCTGATAGCGAACCGCCCGCTCATCACTTATCTGCGCGCTGCCTTCGTGGCGCCAATACCATTGCCCGGTGTTCAAACCGGCGCGCACGCCCAGAAACCCTTGCCGACGCTGGCCGCCTCGCCGGAGGTCTTGGTATTCATAGGCATTCAGTCGGTAATCGACAAAACCCGCGGTGACACCCGAATCCCAGGTTTGCGGCGGCAAATGATCCTGAGGCTGGCGACGCAAGGCAGACTGGGCAATCTCCAGGTGCAGTTGCAAAGCGCCGAAATCCAGGTTTTCGCTGGCAGTCATCTGCAACTGCGCCAAGCTCAGGCAACTGCCGGGCTCGGCCAGTCGCTCACGCACGTCCTTCGCCAGCCCCTCCATGTTCAACCCCAACCCTTCGAGTAACGACGAGTCGTAACAGGGTACAGCCTGGCCGGACGTGCCAAAGGTGCGCAAGGAAACCGCACGGCGTCCTACCCATTGCTGGTTGAGAACGACGTCCAGGGTATAGTTGCCTTCAGGGACAGCGTCGATGACTTGATAACGCCCCAGATCGACCGTGCTTCCTTGACGCAGCAACCCTGGGTCGAACTCCACGGCACTGACGAGTTCGGCGTGTGCACCGGCCATCCCCAATGCAACCCACCACCATCGAACAGCGATCATGGGACTAACGGACCATTGAAGGGTTGCACGACGGAAGTGGCCTTCTGCAAGGCGCCATAGTCGTCCAGATATTGATAGCGCACTTCGGAAACCGGCCCCAACCCCGATGGTGCCACTTGCAAAGCGAAACGCGCGCTATCACGAGGTGGAATGTGCCCAACCTCCGCCGCCAAGGTCGAGTCCGGGCGGGCAACTTCGAGCACGGCCAGGTTGACGTGGTACTGGGTAGGATTGTCAGCCTGCAAAGCCCAGCCTTGCGCGTCCTTGACCAGTCGCCAGGTCACCTGTGCATGGGCTTGTTCAGCCTTGCCTGCCAACCCTTGTGGCCGATAGAACAGTTTGATTCGGGTGCGCAGGGAGATCTGCAGGCTGTTACCGCCACCACCCTTTGGGGGAACGTCCAGCACATTCAACCAGTAGAGGCTCTCCCGATCCTCAGGCATGCGGCGTCCGTCGTGGAACAACCTCAGGCTCTGACGCTTGCCCGGATCGAGTCGAAACAGTGGTGGTGTCAGGCTGAACGGCCCTTGCAGCTCGCCCTCTGGGTCCTCTGGGCCTCCCTCGTCGACCCAGACCTGTACCAACGACGGATGACGCCCCTCGTTGCTCAACCTGACAGTGACTTCGGGACTCTCGGCGGGATAGATAACTCGCGTGGTGGCAATCACCACGCTGGCACTTGCCGGCGCGCACACGAAACACGCAGCCAGCAGCGCTGCGCACCCCAAGGTGCTCAGTGAAAGCTTCATGACGATTTACTCGAAAGGAAAAGGAACCGCCCCGTACAGGGCGGCTTTTCATAACGGCTTAGAGGTAGTCCAGCGAGTAGCGGACTTTGGAGCTGACGAGGCCTGGGGTGGTGTTCCCAGTCGAGTAGTACTGAGCGTAGTAGCGCAGCGTGGCGTTACCGTCGACGATGGTTACGGTCTGGGAGTTCTGGGAACCCTTGGCTGCCGCCAGGTTGATGGGCCTCTTGGCACTGTTGAGCAGTTCCAGCTCGACATTGCGGCTGCCACCCTCATCGACGATCAGGCGCCCGGCATCACCGATGCTTGGACCTGGCTCGAAGAAGGTCGAAACGCTGCCTACATGGGTGCAGTTGCTCAGGTGCAGCTGGAACGGAGTTTCACCCGCTACGTCACCAGGGCGAACCAATCTCGAAGCATTGACATCCGGCAGAGTGACGGGCAGATTGCCATCACCACCATTGACGACGCAGGTCGGCGCCAGTACACGTCCCTGGAACGTGATTTCACCGTGGTCGGCGTGGGCGACACCCGCCATCAGCAACGAGCCACAGAGCCCGAACACAACCTTAGAAGTTTTGCTCATATTCTTCTTCCTTCAAACCAGCGGTCAGGCACATGCCTGACCGGTGCCGTAGAACGGCACGGCCACAGTATTGTCACGGGGGGGTACTGCGACACTGTCGGAAATAAAGGATCAAATACCGGATTCAGGTATCACAAGCGTAGGATTTGATTCCTAAGTTTGAATGAAACATCGCTGGGCTAGGCAATGCCAAACCCAGCAGATGCCGGTGCTGCCTGAGTGTCAGCGCGTTGCGGTGCGCATCGTGACGAACTCTTCGGCCGCTGTGGGGTGTACACCAATGGTTTCGTCGAATTGCTGCTTGGTGGCGCCAGCCTTGAGCGCAATGCCCAGCCCCTGGATGATCTCGCCCGCGTCCGGCCCGACCATATGGCAACCCAGGACCTTGTCGGTCTCGGCGTCGACCACCAGCTTCATCAGGGTCTTTTCCTGCAGGTCGGTCAGCGTCAGCTTCATGGCGCGGAAGCGGCTCTCGAAAACCTGCACCTTGTGCCCGGCTGCCAGCGCTTGCTCCTCGGTCAGGCCCACGGTCCCGATCGGTGGCTGGCTGAACACCGCCGTTGGAATGTTCTGGTAGTCCACCGCACGATACTGGTCAGGCTTGAACAGATGACGGGCCACCGCCATGCCTTCGGCAAGGGCGACCGGAGTAAGCTGCACCCGACCGATCACATCCCCCAGGGCGAACACCGAAGGTTCGGTGGTACGGTACAGGTCGTCGACCCGGATATAACCGCGCTCATCAAGCTCCACAGCGGTATTTTCCAGCCCCAGATTGTCGAGCATCGGACGGCGACCGGTGGCGTAGAACACACAGTCGGCCACAAGCTCCCGACCATCCTTAAGGGTAGCCTTCAGACTGCCATCGGCCTGTTGGTCGATGCGCTGGATATCAGCATTGAACTGCAGGTCCAGGCCGCGTTTTTCCAGCTCTTCCTTCAGGTGCTTGCGCACTGACCCATCGAAGCCGCGCAGAAACAGGTCACCGCGGTAAAGCAAGGTGGTGTCGGCGCCCAGGCCCTGGAAGATGCCGGCGAACTCGACGGCGATGTAGCCTCCACCCACCACCAGCACCCGACGTGGCAGCTGCTTGAGGTAGAACGCCTCGTTCGAGGTGATCGCCAATTCCTTGCCCGGGATGTCAGGCACCTGTGGCCAGCCGCCTGTGGCGATGAGGATGTTCGCCGCGCTGTAGCGCTGACCTTCGACCTCCACCTCATGGGCACCGGTCATGCGTGCATGGCCTTGCAGCAAGGTAACGCCGCTGTTGACCAGCAGGTTGCGGTAGATGCCGTTGAGGCGCTCGATCTCACGGTTCTTGTTGGCGATCAGGGTGCCCCAGTCGAAATGACCTTCTTCGAGAGTCCAGCCGTAACCGGCCGCCTGCTCCAGCTCATCGCTGACATGTGCACCGTACACCAGCAACTTCTTCGGCACACAGCCGACGTTGACACAGGTGCCCCCCAGGTAGCGACTCTCGGCTACCGCCACCTTCGCGCCGAAACCCGCTGCGAAGCGCGCCGCACGCACACCGCCGGAACCGGCACCAATCACGAACAGATCAAAATCGTAGGCCACTTTCCAGACTCCACAAAAAAAGCCACCCGAGGGTGGCTCTTTTCGTGACGCGCTGCAAGCGCCAGACAACAAGAAAATGGCGCTGCAGCGCAGGCTCGGACTCAGTAGGCCTTGCCAGTCTTGTAGTAGTTCTCGAAGCAGAAGTTGGTGGCGTCGATATAGCCTTCGGCGCCGCCGCAGTCGAAACGCTTGCCCTTGAACTTGTACGCGATGACACAGCCGTTCTGTGCCTGCTGCATCAGCGCGTCGGTGATCTGGATCTCCCCACCCTTGCCCGGCTCGGTGTTGGCGATGATATCGAAGATATCCGGGGTCAGGATGTAGCGGCCAATGATCGCCAGGTTCGATGGCGCATCTTCAGGCTTGGGCTTCTCGACCATGTTGGTCACGCGGAAGATGTCGTCGCGGATCATGTCGCCAGCAATCACGCCGTACTTGTTGGTTTCCTGCGGATCGACTTCCTGGATGGCGACGATCGAGCAGCGGAACTGGTTGTACAGCTTGACCATCTGCGTCAGTACACCGTCACCTTCAGGGTTGACGCACAGGTCGTCCGCCAGGACCACGGCGAACGGCTCATCGCCGATCAGAGGACGACCGGTGAGGATGGCGTGGCCCAGGCCCTTCATTTCGGTCTGGCGGGTGTAGGAGAACGAGCACTCGTCGAGCAGACGACGGATACCGACCAGGTATTTTTCCTTGTCGGTGCCCTTGATCTGATTTTCCAGCTCATAGCTGATGTCGAAATGGTCTTCCAGCGCGCGCTTGCCGCGCCCGGTGACGATGGAGATCTCGTTCAGACCGGCGTCCAAGGCCTCTTCAACGCCATACTGGATCAGTGGCTTGTTCACCACCGGCAGCATTTCCTTGGGCATGGCTTTGGTAGCGGGCAGGAAGCGGGTGCCGTAACCGGCTGCCGGGAACAAGCATTTTTTGATCATATACATCCTTAAACAAGGGCTGGGCCTGTGGTATTCGGCGCAGTCTAATCAGGCGGCAGTCACCTTACAATGCCCCACCTGCGGCCGACCGATGCCATGATAGAGATAACCCAGTGTAGATAGTTCCGACGGATCGTAAATATTACGCCCGTCGAACAGTACCGGCATACGCATCAGGCCCCTGATCCGACGAAAATCTGGCTGGCGGAACTGCTTCCATTCGGTCACCAGAACCAGTGCATCCGCGCCCTCCACGCAAGCATAGGGATCATCGCCCAACTGCAATTGACCACTGGCCAGCGCCTGCGGATAAGCCGCCGCCGCCCCTGCCAGCGCGGCCGGGTCACAGGCCCGGACCCGTGCCCCGGCTGCCAGCAGGGCGTCGAGCAGCACCAGGCTGGGTGCTTCGCGCAGGTCATCGGTGCCAGGCTTGAACGCCAAGCCCCACAACGCCACACTGCGCCCGCGCAAGCTGCTGCCGAAGTACTGCTGCAGCGCCTGGAACAACAAGGTCTTCTGCTGCGCGTTGCGCGCCTGGACCGCACGCAGGATCGCCGGCTGGTAGCCGTGCTGCTCGGCCGTATGGATCAGCGCACGCACATCCTTTGGAAAGCATGAACCGCCATAGCCGCAGCCCGCGTAGATGAAATCGCTGCCGATGCGCCGGTCGCTGCCGATCCCGCGACGTACCTGCTCGATATCCACGTCCAGCTCGGCACACAGGCCCGCCAGTTCGTTGACGAAGGAAATCTTGGTGGCCAGGAAGGCGTTGGCAGCATACTTGCTGAATTCGGCGGCACGCGGGCTCATGACCAGCACGCGCTCCCGATTACGCACAAAGGGCGCGTACAGGCGCTGCAAGCATTGAGTGGCGGCATCACTGTCGGTGCCGATGATGATGCGCTGGGGACGCATGAAGTCCTCGACGGCGCTGCCCTCCTTGAGAAACTCCGGATTGCTCGCCACCGACACCGTGAAACTGGCCCCTCGCTCGCGCAGGCCACTGTTGACCTGGCGCGCGACCCGCTCGGCCGTTCCCACCGGCACGGTCGACTTGTTCACCACCAGGCATGGGCGCATCATGTGCCGCCCAAGGCTGTCGGCCACCGCCAGCACGTGCTGCAGGTCCGCCGAGCCGTCTTCATGGCTGGGCGTGCCCACGGCGATGAACACCACATCGACCCGCGCCACCGCATGATCCCAGTGCTCGGTGAAACTCAACAGGCCACTGTGCAGGCCCTCCTGCACGAGCGTAGCAAGCCCGGGCTCGTAGATCGGGCACTGCCCCTGACGCAACTGGGCCAGGCGCGCGCGATCATGCTCCAGACAGACCACGCGATTGCCCATTTGCGCAAAACAGGCCGCCGTGACCAGCCCCACATACCCCGCCCCGATCACACAGAGTTCCATGGCCGCACTCCTTCAGGAAGATGCGACATTGCAACCTGCAGGCGATTGCAGGGCAGTGACAGCGGCACGGCGGGAATATGACAGGTGCGCGGTGTTCAGCCGCCCGTGCCCTGCCCGATCAATACACCCTCGACCTTTTGCCCATAGAGGTTGACGCCGTCGTTGGCATGAAACTTCACCCGGGTCTTCTCGATGGAGCCCTCCACCAGACGCGGATCCTGCGGGCGCTCATGGCGATTGATCCATGCCGCGACGTCCCACGCCTGCTGGTCACTCAGGCTGCCCGGCTTGCCCAGCGGCATGTTGTGCTTGATGAAGGACGCGGCGGTGTTGATCCGGTGCATCCCGGCCCCCCAGTTGTAGGCATCACGTCCCCACAACGGCGGCATGACGTATTCACCCGCGACCTTCTGCCCCTCGCCCTTGCCACCGTGGCAGATCGCACATTGCTCGCTGTACACCTGTTCGCCGCGCTTGAAGTCATAGCCGTCCTTGGGTTGCGGCACCTCCGGATAACCACGACCGGGCGTCTCCACACCGGTGCGGGTGCCGGTCGCCAGCCAGTAGCTATAGACGCTGAGCGCGGTCATCTGCGGGCTGTCGGCGGCCGGCGGCTTGCCGTTCATGCTGAACTGAAAACAGCCCTGGATACGTTCGGCGTAAGTGTTGACCTTGTCGTTTTTCTTGCGATAGGCGGGATACATCGGATAAGCGCCCCACAGCGGCGCGGAGTGAGCCATGCGACCCTGGTCGAGGTGGCAGTTGCTGCAGTTCATGCCATTGCCGACAGCCTCAGGCATCAAGCGGCGGGTATCGACGAACAACGCATGCCCCTGGCGGACCATCTGGCCGAACGCGTTGTCCGGCAACTCGCTTTCTGCGGGCGGCACGAATACCGGCGTGGCCTGGCTGTCGGGCACCTTGAGCTGCGACTGGTCTGGCATGGCGATCTCCGCCGCCTGGACGACGCCTGCGCTGAGCCACAATGCTGCGATCAGGGCTTTCATGGCGCGACCTCCTGGTGGGCGGCGTGGGCGAAGTAGTCGGCGATTGCCGTCACCTCGGCATCGGCCATGGCCTTGGCCACACCGACCATCAGTTGGTTGGGGTCATTGCGCCTGCTGCCGTCGCGCCAGGCATTGAGCTGTGCAACCAGATAAGCCGCCGGCTGTCCGGCCAGCGGTGGAAAGTGCTCGCCAACTCCCGCACCACCTGGGCCATGGCACTGCACACAACCAGGAATCTCCCGATTCCAGTCGCCATACAAGGCCAGGCGCTCGGTTGGATTGCTGGCTATTTGCTGACGGCGCACCCCCGTAACCGGGTCGGAAGGCTGAGTGGACAGCCAAGCGCTGACCGCACGAATTTCCTCGTCGCTCAGCGCCTTGGCCAGCGGCTCCATGACCGGCTGCTTGCGGCTGCCCGAACGAAAGTCATCGAGTTGCTTGCTCAGGTACCCGGCAGACAAGCCGGACAGGCGGGGAAAACCGGCGGCGGCGATACCCTTGCCGTCCGGGCCGTGGCAACCAAGGCAGGCCATTGCGGCAGGATTCTGCCCGCCCTGGGTGAAGATTTTCTGGCCATCGACGGCATGCGCCGCGGGCCAGGCCAGGATCAGCAGGCTGCCGATCATGACGCGACTCATCGGGTTCATCAGGGACACTCCATTTCCTTGTTATAAGCTTAGTCTTAAAAGACATAAGGAAATGGATACTAGTCCGGATAGGTAAACCGGAACAATGTCCCTACAAGTCACAAGGCCTTGATTGCCCGCCTAACGAGGTATTGCTTGCGCTGGATCAAGAACCGGAGATGCACTGGGTGGCTGCGCTGCGCACATCACCCAGGCGCAGAGGGAAGTTGTTCAACCGTTCATGCAGCTTGATGGCGCTACCGCTGCCACGCTTGTCGATATCGACGAGGGCTGCCGGGCCGACACCGGCACTGAGCTTCTGCGGCACGATCAGACGCAGACCTTCACCACGTGACTCTTCCACCAGCGGATCACGGCTGTCGCCCAGCTTCTGCTTGACGCAATCGGCATACTCACGCGGCGTCTTGCCGGAGATCACGTCCAGCGTCTCTCGCGACTGCTCCAGCTCCGAGACGCTGACGCAACCACCCAGTACCAGCGTCACCGCCGCCATCACCCACTTCATTCGTTGCACCTCTGCCAATCAAAGAAATCGTTCGACAACGTCCGGGCGGTTTTGCTCCCTGCTTTGGCAGATTTCTCCCTGGCCCGGCCGTCCAGCCCGCCAGTGTACCCTGACATCGTGGTATCTTGGGCGTTTGCAGAAATCCCAACCTCGCGGAGCCCCACATGAAATTCGTCCACCAGCGCGAGCACCTCAACGAGGACGACATCGTCGTTATCGAGTGCTCTCAGCGCTGCAACATCCGCCTGATGAACGACGCCAACTTCCGCAGTTTCAAGAACGGCGGCCGCCACACCTACCACGGCGGTCTGTTCGAGCGCTTCCCGGCGAAAATCACCGTCCCCAGCACCGGCTTCTGGAACATCACGCTCGATACCGTGACCACGCGCCCGATCTCGGTGACGCGCAAGCCAAGCTTCACCCACAAGATCAAGATCATCCGTCGCTCGTCGTCGAAACTCGGATAAGCCCTGCCATGACCCAGAACCTCAAATACGTGATCAAGTACAAGCTCGATGGCCAACGCCGCTGGGACTTTGCCGTGATGCCCGATGCCTCTCAGGAGCAAGCCCTGGAGGCGTTGCGCAAGATCCATGGCGAAGACGCCGAGAAAATCAGCGACATTCAGGTCAGCAAGGCGCTGTAACCCAACGGCTACACCGCTCAGGGCGCGCTCGCCGCCCTGTACGCCTGCACCGTTGAAACAGGCTTGGCGCGTCGATAGCACCCTGCCATGATTTCACCTCTTCCCGGCGAACGACTTATCGCTATATATTTCGCAATATAACGATAAGCCTCCGAGGAGTCGTCTTCATGCGTATTCGCCTGTCCCACCTGGCCGCCACCGCCCTGGCCAGCCTGATTTCACTCAATAGCGCCTGGGCCGATGAAGTTCAGGTCGCCGTGGCGGCCAACTTTACCGCGCCGATCCAGGCGATCGCCAAGGACTTCGAGAAAGACACCGGGCACAAGTTGGTTGCAGCCTTTGGCGCCACTGGACAGTTCTACGCACAGATCAAGAACGGCGCGCCGTTCGAAGTGTTCCTCGCCGCCGACGACAGCACGCCTGCCAAGCTTGAGCAGGAAAAGGAAATCGTCGAAGGCTCGCGCTTCACCTACGCCATCGGTACCCTCGCCCTGTGGTCCGCCAAGCCCGGTTATGTCGACGACAAGGGTGAAGTACTGAAGAAGAACGACTTCAAGCACCTGTCCATCGCCAACCCCAAGGCCGCCCCCTATGGCCTGGCCGCCACCCAGGTGCTGGACAAGCTCAAGCTGACTGACGCCACCAAGGGCAAGATCGTCGAAGGCCAGAACATCACCCAGGCCTTCCAGTTCGTCTCCACCGGCAACGCCGAGCTTGGTTTCGTCGCCCTGTCGCAGATCTACAAGGATGGCAAGGTCGAGAACGGTTCGGCGTGGATCGTCCCGTCCAGCCTGCACGAGCCGATCCGCCAGGACGCCGTCATTCTCAACAAGGGCAAGGACAATCCGGCGGCCAAGGCCTTGGTCGAGTACCTCAAGGGCCCGAAAGCCGCTGCGGTGATCAAGTCGTACGGCTATGAAATCTGATGCCACTCGACGCCAGTGACCTGGGGGCAATATGGCTGACCGTCAAACTGGCCAGCCTGACCACACTGATCCTGCTGGTGGTGGGCACGCCCATTGCCTGGTGGCTGGCCCGCACCCGCTCATGGCTGCGCGGGCCCGTCGGGGCAGTCGTGGCGCTGCCCCTGGTGCTGCCACCGACAGTGATCGGTTTCTACTTGCTGATCGCGCTCGGCCCCCACGGCTGGCTTGGTCAGGCCACGCAGGCGCTGGGGCTGGGCACCGTGGTGTTCAGCTTTACCGGGCTGGTGATCGGCTCGGTGGTGTACTCGATGCCCTTCGTGGTCCAGCCACTGCAGAACGCCTTCAGCGCCATCGGCCAGCGCCCGCTGGAAGTGGCCGCAACGCTGCGGGCCAGCCCTTGGGATACCTTCATCCACGTGGTGCTGCCACTGGCCCGGCCCGGCTTCATCACTGCCAGCATCCTCGGCTTCGCCCACACCGTCGGCGAGTTCGGTGTAGTGCTGATGATCGGTGGCAACATTCCCGACAAGACCCGCGTGGTTTCGGTACAGATCTTCGATCACGTCGAAGCCATGGCCTATTCGCAAGCGCACTGGCTGGCCGGTGCGATGCTGGTGTTCTCCTTCCTGGTGCTGCTGATGCTCTATGCTGGCCGCCGTGGCAAGGCTGGCTGGAGCTGAGATGAGTTCACGCATGCACGCGCGCCTGAAACTGGCACGCGACGACTTCACCCTGGACGTCGACCTCGACCTGCCGGGCCGCGGGATCAGCGCACTGTTCGGCCATTCGGGCTCAGGCAAGACCTCCTGCCTGCGCTGCCTGGCCGGCCTGGAACGCGCCAGCGAGGCCTACATCGAGATCAACGGCGAGGTGTGGGAAGACAGTCTTAATGGCACCTTCCTCGCCCCGCATCGACGCCCGGTAGGCTATGTGTTCCAGGAGTCCAGCCTGTTTGCGCACCTCTCGGTGCGCGGTAACCTGGAATTCGGCTGGCGACGGGTCTCGGCCAGCGAACGCAAGGTCGGACTGGACCAGGCCTGCCAGTTGCTGGGGATCGGGCACCTGCTCGAACGCAAGCCCATCACTCTCTCCGGCGGCGAAGCGCAGCGTGTCGGCATCGCCCGCGCCCTGCTCAGCAGCCCCCGACTGCTGCTGATGGACGAGCCCCTGGCCGCCCTCGACGGCCCGCGCAAGCGCGAGATTCTGCCCTACCTCGAACGCCTGCACGACGAACTCGACATCCCCGTGGTGTACGTCAGCCACTCCCAGGACGAGGTCGCACGCCTGGCCGATCACCTGGTGCTGCTGGAGCAGGGCAAGGTCATGGCCAGCGGTCCGATCGGCCAGACGCTTGCGCGCCTCGACCTCTCGCTGGCGCAGAGCGAGGAAGCGGGCGTGGTGCTCGAAGGTGTGGTGATCGGCCACCAGCCCGACTACGAACTGTTCGACCTGCGCCTGCCGGGCAGCGACGGTGCGCTGCTGCGCATCGCCCATCCCGCCCTGCATGTCGGCAGCACCCTGCGCCTCAAGGTCCAGGCCCGCGACGTCAGCCTCACCCTCACCCACGACGGCACCTCGAGCATCCTCAACCGCTTGCCGGTGACCGTGCGCGAATGCCGCCCGGCCGACAACCCGGCGCACGTGCTGGTCAGCCTCGACGCTGCCGGCAGCGCCTTGCTCGCGCGCATCACCCGGTACTCGGCAGACCAGCTCGGACTGCAGCCGGGCCAGGCGTTATGGGCGCAGATCAAATCGGTGGCACTGTTGGCCTGAGCAACTCAGGCGCTGCCGTTGTCCACCGATAAGACAACTGGTCGATGGACTGCGCCATGCCCGAGATCACCCTGCCCCGCACCCTGCACTATGTCGACGACACCCAACCTGGCCTGAGCCGACGCCTTTGGCGCGGACGCTTCATCTACCTGACCCCTGATGGCACGCGGGTGCGCGACGCGAATACGCTGGAACGCATTGCCGCACTGGTCATCCCGCCCGCCTACACCGATGTGTGGATCTGCCTCGACCCGCAGGGCCACCTGCAAGCCACCGGTCGCGACGCCCGTGGGCGCAAGCAGTACCGCTACCACGCCGAGTGGCGCACACTACGCGACGAGCACAAGTACGGGCGCATGCTGGCCTTCGCGCAGGCGTTGCCAAGGCTGCGCCAACACCTGGACCAGCACCTGGCACGCCCCGGGATGGACCGGGAAAAGGTCATGGCACTGGTGGTCAGCCTGCTCGACAACACCCTGATCCGCATCGGCAACCGTCAATACCTGCGCGACAACCAGTCCTACGGACTGACCACCCTGCACAACCGGCATGTCGAGGTCAGGGGCAGCACCATTCGCTTCCAGTTTCGCGGCAAACGCGGCGTCGAGCACAGCATCACCGTGCGCGACCGGCGCCTGGCGCAACTGCTCAAGCGCTGCATGGAGTTGCCTGGCCAGGAACTCTTCCAATACCTGGATGAGGACGGCCAGCGCCATCGCATCGGCTCCAGTGACATCAACCTGTTCCTCCAGCAACTGACAGGTGCCGACTTCACCGCCAAGGACTACCGTACCTGGGGCGGCAGCGCCTTGGCCCTGAGCCTGCTGCGCCCGCTGGCCTGGGAGCCGGAGGCCGAGGCCAGGCGCCAGGTCGCGGCCATCGTCCGCGAGGTGGCCACGCGTCTTGGCAATACGCCGGCGGTGTGCCGACGCTGCTACATCCATCCAGCGCTGCTCGAGCACTTCCACCTGGGCCGTCTCGCCGAACTTCCGCGAGCCCGGGCACGCAAGGGCCTGGAACAGGAAGAGGTGGCCTTGCTACGTTTTCTGCAGGCACTGGAAGCGCTCTGAAGTTTCATTGACCAGGGCTATTTACAACATAAAGCAGAGAAATTTCCCATATTCGCTCCAGCCCCCTATCCTTGCCACCGAGCACCTTCGCCGATTGACCTGACCCGGTTGATTTCGGCACCTGCAACTGAAGACCGCCAACAGATTTTGTCCGCTCAGGAATTAATATCTTCCGAAAGCGTCTTTAATTAGAAGGAAGAGGGACAGGCTCCCACCGCTGCGGCACATGGCCCAACGGATTTCTACATCACCAAGGAGAACTAAATGCTGATACTCACCCGCAAGGTTGGCGAAAGCATCGTCATCAACGATGACATCAAAGTCACCATTCTGGGCGTCAAGGGGATGCAAGTGAGGATCGGCATCGATGCGCCAAAGGATGTCCAGGTCCATCGTGAAGAGATTTTCAAGCGCATTCAGGCCGGCAACCCCGCCCCGGAGAAAGCCGACGACCAACACTGACCACCCTCGCCTCAAGCCGCACGGACGCGCTTGATAATCCGGCACGTCCCAGCGGGATACCGCCTGCATTTCAGGTATGGAGCAGCTCGCGTACCTTGGCGATCATTCTGTCCATGTCGAACGGCTTGTCGAACACCGCCTCGAACAACCCCGGGCTGTCGCGCCCTTGGCTGGCCTGCGCGCCACTCATGAGAATGACCGGCAGGTCGACCAGCTCCAGTTCGTCGCGGATCGCCCGCGCCAACTCCTCGCCATTGAGCACCGGCATCATGTAGTCGGTGATCACCAGGTCCACCCGCTTGTCCCTCAGGGCCTCGAGCGCCTTGCGCCCGTTGCTGGCCTTTTCTACCAGAAACCCCTCATCCTCCAGGGCGAATCCGAGGATGTCGGCGATCAGGTATTCGTCATCGACGATCAGGATGGTATTCATTGCACGGTACCGTCAGCGGTCCCCCTGGGGTACGGCCGTTCCCGACAGCACACCGCTGGCCCCCGCGAATGCGTTGCGCAGGGTAATGCCATCGGCGCCAATAGCCAGCTCGTGGAGTGCCGGATCATAGTGGCTGTCACGTACCTTGAGAATCGACAACACGCGCCGCAACTGCGAGTCCAGCTCGACAAAACGCATGAGGAACAGGTTGTCGACGATGCTCGAGAGGTCCGGCGCCGGCGAAGTGATTTCCGAGCCGAAAAGGTCGCGCATCTCCCAGGTCAGCATCACGCTGACACCCCGCGCCCGCAGCTCGCCGGTCAGAGCCCGAAAGAAGCCATTGAGCCGCGCCTGATCGAAAGCGAGTCGCCCGAAGGCGCCCAGACTGTCAATCACTACACGCCGCGCCCCCAAGGCTTGCACCTGCGCCAGCAAGCGTGCCCCAACCTGATCGAGAAGGCCCTCGGTGGTCGGCTGCCAACTGAGTCGCAAGGCACCCTGGCGTTCCATTTCGGCAAAATCGTAGCCCAGCGAAGCCGCCTTCAACCTCAGGCGCGCCGGCGGCTCATAGAAACCAAAATGCAGCGCTGGCGCCTCAGGCGTGGCCGCCGCAAGAAAGCCGAGCCCAAGGGATGACTTGCCCGCTCCCGATGGCCCCATGAGCAGGCTCACCGACCCTTCGGCCAGGCCGCCATCAAGCATCTCGTCCAACGCTTTCACACCCGTAGTGATACGCACCAGGGTGTCAGAACCCAGGTTGCTCGGGTGGCTGTACAACGCCTCCAGGCGCGGATAGACCTGCAGCCCCGCTTCGTTGATCAGGCATTCATGAACGCCAGACAACGCGCCGCTGCCTCGGGTCTTGCGCAACTGTATGTGACGCACGGCGCGGCTGCCCTCGAGCTGTTCGCCCAACTCGATGACGCCATCGACCATGGTGTGCTCTGGGCTGCCCTCATCGAGGCGGGCGCTGGTCAGCAGCAGCACCGTGCAGCCGGCAAAGGCCGCGTGCCCTTGCAGTTCGGCGACGAATTTCTTGGTATCGAGACTGGTTTCGGCCCGTGCCCGAGCATTGAGCAGGCCATCGACGATCAACAGGCTGGCCTGCTGCCTGGCGATCTCCTGGCGCAACAGACGCACCACCGCCTCCAGCCCTTCGTCCTGCAGCGTATCGAAGGCACTGACGAACTGGATCTGGTCACCCACCAGCGCCGGGTCGAAGAACTCCAGGGTCGAGAGGTACTTGAACAGACGCTCATGCGATTCGCTGAGCAGCGTCGCCACCAGCACCCGCCCACCGTCACGCACATGACCGCAGGCCAACTGGTTGGCGAGGATGGTCTTGCCCGCCCCGGGCGGCCCCTGGACGATGTAGGAAGCCCCTGCCACCAGGCCGCCCTTGAGCAGCGCGTCCAGACCTTCGATACCGGTCGCCAGTCGCTTGAGTGTTTCTACCATGACGTACTGTGCACCTCGTGTCTCAGGGTTCAGGCACATTCGATGAAATCGGCAGGTAAAGGCTCATGCACGTGCCCTCACCGACCGAACTTGCAACGCAGATCGCGCCATTGCTCTGCTTGGCAAAACCATAGACCTGACTCAGCCCCAGTCCGGTTCCCTTACCAAAGGCCTTGGTGGTGAAAAAAGGCTCGAATATCCGCGGCAGCACCTGCGCATCGATCCCATGCCCGCTGTCCTGCACATCGAAACGCAGGAAACGCCCGTGCAACGCTTCCACCTCACCCGCCAGTTCGACGACTGCCACGTCCAGGCCGATTGCCCCGTTGCCGCTGATGGCATCACGGGCATTGAACAGCAAGTTGAGCAGGACCATCTGCAACTGTCCGGCATCCACTTCGATTTCCGGCAACTCCGGCGCCACGCGCACGTTCAGCTCGATGCCGTCAGGCAGGGCGTGCTCCGCCAGGCTACGGGTGGACGCAACCAACTCCTCAGGGGAGATTGTGCTGATGTCCAGTTGCCGATGGCGAGCGAAGCTGAGCAACTGGCTTGTCAATTGCGCGCCACGTTCCCCGGCATCGAGGATATGCTCGAGCAGGCGCTCTATCCGCTGCGGATCGCCACTGGCACGCGCCAGGCGCGCCGAACTGAGGATGATGGTCAGCAGGTTGTTGAAGTCATGGGCCAGACCACCGGTCAGTTGCCCCAGTGCTTCGAGCTTCTGCGCCTGGAACAGCTGTACCCGCATCGAGTCGAGCTGCAACGCCGAATCCCGTCGATCCGTGATATCGCGCGTCACCTTGGCCAGACCAATGATTTCGCCATGCTCATCGCGCACCACGTCCAGCGCCGCCAGAGCCCAGAATTGCGTACCGTCCTTGCGCACCCGCCAGCCTTCGTCCTGTGCCACGCCCTGTTCCAGCGCCTGGCGCAACAGGCGTGCCGGGCGGCCGTCGGCGCAATCCTGTGGCGTGAAGAACAACGAGAAATGCCGACCGATCACCTCGTCGGCACAATAGCCCTTGATCCGCTCGGCCCCTGGGTTCCAGGACACGACGTGGCCGGTCGGATCGAGCATGTAGATGGCGTAATCCACCACCGCCTGCACCAGCTGTTCGTAGCGATTGGCGGTCATGAGCGGCGGGGCAGGACGATCGGTCGAAACCATGCGGGCTCCACGAGCACGACAAGAGGAACTGTAGAGGAGCTTAGTGCACGGCATCACTGTCGGATACATGGCGCAATGACAGCAAGCCGGGGATTACCCTATAGTACCCCAGCCCCCCACTTGTCATGGAACCTATATGGCCATCAATTTCCGTCTGCTGGGCCTGCGGGACGACCTACGCCACACCGCCCGGCAGATCGACCACCTGTGCCAGGCACTCGATGGCCATACCCGTTTTCTGCGCCACTCGGTGCATCAGGACGATGCCGCCGCCATGGGCGAACAGGTGCAGGAGCTTCGCAACAGCGCCGACGACATGCGCGAAATCGCCCAGTTGATTCGCCCCTGAACCGGCAGCGCGGTTGACTCACCTATAACGATGGGTTATAAAGCGCGCTTGATTGTGTTGCCCTTCAGCATTGAAGCGTGCCGGTCCCGGTGACCCGATCAAGTGTGCGAGTGTGGTGGAATTGGTATACACAGCAGACTTAAAATCTGTCGGCGCAAGCCTTGTGGGTTCGAGTCCCACCACTCGCACCATATTCCTCGTCCAAGGCGCCTGAACAGGCGCCTTTTTCGTTCGTGCAGCAAAGGCTTGCGCAGCTGCTAGAGTGGATGCTGACACTGTCCACCGGAGCACTGACATGCGCTACACCCTCTTCGACGGTCAACGCGATGCCATCATCTTTCTGGCGCGCATCCTCCTGATGATCCTCTTCGTCCTCTCTGGCTGGAGCAAACTGACCGGCTTCGAAGGCACCGTGGGCTATCTCGCCTCCCTGGGCGCCCCTGCCCCCACGGTCGCGGCGGCGGTCGCAGTGATCATAGAGTTCTTCGTCGCCATCCTCCTGATACTCGGTTTCTACACCCGGCCGCTGGCGTTGCTGTTCGCCCTGTTCGTGCTTGGCACGGCGCTGATCGGCCACCCGTTCTGGAACATGGTCGAGCCTGCGCGCGCAGCCAACATGACCCAGTTCTTCAAGAACATGAGCATCATCGGCGGGCTGCTGCTATTGGCTGTGACAGGCGCCGGACGCTTCTCGCTGGACCGGCGCTGACTCAGTCGTCAGGGTGGTCATGCCAGGCAGGATGGTCTTGCTCGTCATCGTCGAGATCATCCTGTAGCGCCTCGTCTTCCTCGATCTCATCCTCGGCGCCCTGGGCATCGGCCTCAGGGTCGAAGTCCTCGTAGAGAAATTCGTGATCGAGCAAGTGATCGTGCTCAGGTTCGGGGAGATCGTCTTCTTCGTGCATCGCGCAGCTCCGTGTTGGGGGGCCTGTATAGGCTTATCGGAAGTCGCGGTCAATCATTGAACCGGTTAACGCTCGCTTAACTGCGCAGGCCGTAATCTTGCGCTGCTCCCTTCAGAACGTCTTGCCCGCCGCCATGGCGGGCGTTTTTTTGCCGCTCATGGATCAGCTGAAACTTGCGCCGCTCCTCCAGGTTCGCACTAGGTGTAGGACCTGTCTTTTTTGCAAGGAGAACAGCAATGGCCGTGAACATGGAAAACCTCATCATCACCACGCCCGTGCCCAAGTCACCCAGCAATCCGGTGGCGCTGGAACTGACCGGGGCCCAGGCCCTGGCCACCCTCACCCAGGTAATCGCCCGCCTCAGCGACGGCTCGATCCGCATGAGCGCTCCGACCCGCGGCGCGTCGAGCAAGAGCACCCACCGCACCCGCTGCGAGTGGAAGGAAGCGCGCTATTGGTCCCTGACCAGCGCCACCCGCCACAGCAATCATCAGCGCATGACCCTGGAAAAGGTCAATTCGGCGCAAAAAGTGGTGATTTCGCAGATGCACGTCAAGGACGACGACAGCCCTGTGATCAAGGTGTTCTGGAACAGGGGCAAGATCACCCTGGGGTTTCGCCAGGACTTCAACCAGCTCACGCCGCTGAGTAGCAACGTACTGGCCGACGTGCCGCTGAACACCCCATTCGAGATCAGCATCGAAGTCACCAGCGCCGGTGCGGCAACGCTCAGCGCCACCTGCAACGGGCGCACGTGCAGCACCGGCGTCCTGCAGATGACCCAGAGCTGGAACGTCCGCGCCTTCAATTTCCATGGCGGCGTGTATAACCAGGTGGACTACAGCGACTCCACCGCCGCCGAAGACGGCTCGGTGTGCGTGATCAGCCGACTGGAACTCAGCCACATCTAGAAACAGTCTGTCGACATGCCTTTCACGAAATGCTGACATTCACAGGGGCATAGTGACCTGGCTTCGATACGTTCTTGAACCCGCCCAAATGGCGGGTTTTTCTTTTTCTGCGCCACGCCGCTAACTGCTTCAGGCTAAACCTTCCCCGACGAAAAGCGCATGGCAGGCTGTGCCCTAATGGGTTCGCCCAGCGTCCCCAAGCGCGTACTTGCACAAGAACGGAAGCGACAGACAAACATGCACGCACGGACAGTCATCGGCATCGCCCTCCTGACCACCGTCAGCCATATGGCCAATGCCAACGAAAACGCCAATCCTTTCGAAGTGGCGCTGATGCTTACAACCCTGGCACCGACCATTGTTTTCGCCGGCACCAGTGCACTCACCTCCGATGGCGCCGACGCCATGAAATCGTCCAAGGACGACGCACTCGCCTTCATCGGCTCCGACGGCGCCATTCGCGGAGCTCGCTTCGAACAGGCACGCCGTGAATACCGCGCCAGCGCCACACCCCCCTTCATGAGCGACCGACAACTGGCGCTGGCGATCACCGCCACCTATTGATCAGCTCTCAACGCAGGGGGATGTAGATATCCGTCTGCCATTGCTCGAGCGGCGTCTGCGGATACACGCTCAAGTACTCGAAGTACAGCGGATGGTCGCGCAGTTCCTCACCACTGCCCGGCAACCAGTCGCGATAGACCGGATAGATAGTCTCGCCAATGGCATGCGGCGAGCCGACATGACGCACCACCGCACAACGCCCGGCAGGGATGATGAGCTCTCGCACCGCTTCGTCACCAGGCACCAGCGGCTGATTGATCTCGCCACAGATGGCAAAGCGAAAATCCTGCGCTGGTGTGGTGTCGGGGTTGCCGTATGGGATGCCGAATGTGCGACTGCTCTCCACCGGCGACTGGCCCGTGCGCTTGCGCCAATCGATGAAGCGCCCGACCGTCTGGTCCAGCAATGCCGGTGCACCATGGTGCTCCAGCGCTACCACCTTGACCTCGACAAAGTCCACGATCCGAACTTGCATGACGATACTCCTGGAAAAATGAGGAATGGCAAATACCGCATTCCACAGCTGCCAGCTCGGCGCCTGGCGAAAGGTGCTCGGCGACATGCCAAAGGCCCGGCGAAACGCACGGCTGAACGCCTCGGGGCTTTCGAAGCCGGCGTCCAACGCAGCGTCCAGCACCGAATGGCTGTCATCCCCCGCCAGTCGTTGCCCAGCCCGACGCAGTCGCATCAGCTGCACGTATCGCGCGACGGGCACGCCGACGTACGCAGTGAACTGCCGATGGAAGTGAAAGGTCGAGAAGTTCGCGATCTCGCTCAGGGTATTCACCGACAGGTCACCTTCAAGATTGGCCTGGATATGAGTGAGCACCGCTTCGAAGCGCTTGGCGTAGATCGCGTTGGGAGGTATGCAGGACATTGGTGGCAAGGCCCAGTGGTTACGGTGAGGCAAGGATCGTCGATGCTCGGAAAGCGTACCTAGCCGGGTTTGCTCAATGCATCCGGCGATGAGTATCCAACCACGCCGGGCATGGCTAGCAATGCGAGCAGTATTTCATGTATCCCCCTTTGAGAGAGCACTGTGGGGGCGTAGTGTCGCCAGATGCAAAAAGCCCAGCGCGGAGCTGGGCTTCGTGGTTGACCTCAAGGGTCATGCCCTGGCTGCAATCTTCCTGGGCGCACCCTCCATCGCAATCCTCCTGGCGCGTCCCACACCCCATGCAAGAGCGCGGGTCATCGACTCTCCAGGACGTTCATCGTAGGCCTCTTCAAGAAGCCTGGCGCCTGAAGACGAGTAAACGCCGATGAAAAGCTGCGTGCCCCCTATTCGAGACAGCCTCGCCTGAACATCGATCACGGTTCCGTCATCCAGCGCCTCTACGTGATCGCGGTGATGCAGGGTCGGGTCGGCCCAGCCCCAAAACACCTCTCCTCTGATAATCATGTCGGCCTCCTTCGACATACGCGTTTATGTAGGTGACGTACCCACATTAGCGCTGCCTCCGGCGACATCCATAAAATAGGCGTCAAAATCCGTCGCAGTCTGACAGGCGGCCCTGAATCTTGTACGCCAGCGACGACCATGTATAAGAAACAGGTTTCTAGCCCACAAATAAACTCCCGAAGGTCCGATGCCGTTAGAACACAGTTCGCCCTAACGCCAGGTGGACGCGTCTACAGACTGAGCCTCACGGCAGACTGCCCCTGAGCCAGGGCGAGTGGGTACAAATTGGAACTTGCTGTGGATTCAAGCGCTCTCAACATCGTACTCACGCACCTCGGCGATAACCCATGAGCAAGCCCGTTTTCTCCCAGCCCTTTCTAGCGATTGGCTGCTCCCAATGTCGCGACCTTGCGAGCCTGGGTTTCGACATTACGATGGCCTTCCAGCCAATCATTCACGTTCCTTCAGGTAGGCCGTTTGCCTATGAGGCATTGGTTCGCAGTCCAAGCGGTGAAAGCGCTGCGCAAATCCTGGCCAAGGTGTCGCCCGATAATCTGTACCGTTTCGATCAGGCCTGTCGAGTGAAGGCCATCGAGCAAGCGGCAGCACTAGGACTGGGACGGCATGCGGACTGTAAATTGAGCATCAACTTTCTGCCCAACGCCGTCTACCGTGCCAGTACCTGTATCCGAGCTACCCTGGAAGCCACCCGGACATTCGACTTCCCTGCCAATCAGCTCATGTTCGAAGTGACCGAAGGTGAGCGGATCGACGATACCGAGCACTTGAAAGCAATCTTCAAGGAATACGGCCGACAGGGCTTCACCACTGCGATAGATGACTTCGGCTCGGGTTACTCAGGCTTGAATCTCCTCGCAGAATTTCAGCCAGACGTACTGAAGCTGGATATGGCACTCACGCGGAGAATCAGCCAGGATCCGGTTCGGCAAGCCATCGTCGCAGGTATCGTTCTGGTAGCCGAACGGCTGGGCATCACGCTGATCGCCGAGGGGATCGAGACAGATGCAGAGTGCCAAGCATTGGCAGCATTGGGGATTGATTTGATGCAAGGATTTCTTTTCGCTCGACCACAGGTAAATGCACTGCCATTGGTCGAACGACTTTCTTAGTTTGACCTGCTTGTAGCAGAAGGCATTCAGCGCAGCCCAACCCCGAGCCTTCGAGGCTCGAGGGTTGGTAATGCCATCTAGCGGACCTGATAGAGCTGGATGCGACAGCAAACGGCTTTCACCTGAATGCGGTTCGGCCCAAAGCAGCGGCCTGAAAGCTGTGCACGTCAATCATGCTCAGCCGTTCTGACTCTGCACGTACTGTTCGACCATTACCTTTCCTTCGATAACTGCTTCAAACGGGGAGGAGAATGGGCGATTCACACGCATGGTGCGCGCCGTAGTGCCTGGTCTCCCTACTTCAACCAGCATCCCAGTGGGAAAATCAAGGCTAGCCTCCCACAGCACGTAGATAGATGCCTGGTACCCAAGGTAGGTGTGCTCGTACAGGTTATGGCTTATGGACTGAAGGCTCATCATTTTCTCCAATTGTGCGCCTCAAATGCGCCTCCGATGGAGATACGACCGATGGCTTTTCAAGAGCGTTCCGTTTTCCAGCATCCTTATCTGGAAGTACGTGAAGGCCTGCGTCCAGAGGGTTTAACTTCAAGGCCGGTAGGCGCAGGCGAAAAGCTCTCGGTGATCCAGTCCCGGGCGCGCTGCCGCCCCCACGCCATGGCAGCAGTCATGGTCTGACGCAATCTCCCTCTCTCACAAACTTTTTCAACTGCCGCGATATGGCCTTCTGTTGCGGGTCCGCTGTAGCGCATGCCCCATGCCTTTTGTTTCGGAACTCTTGGCTTTTTGGGCCCATAAAGAAAAACCCCGCAGACGTTAATCTGCGGGGCTTTCGAATGGTGGAGGCCGAGGTCGGAATCGAACCGGCGTAGACGGATTTGCAATCCGCCCTGCATTTCCTTGAATTTCAGTAGCTTACCAGCCTTTCAGTTCCGCATAGAAGCTTTTTTAACAACGTTGCAGCCCTTTAAAATCAAGGGGCATACCAGGAGTTGCGGAATTGATTTTCGAGCCTGATCAGCGCTTTTCAAGACCGCAGCGTAAAACCAGAACCCATGTCGCTTGTGTGGCTGAAGCGTGCGGCCATGGTGTTTTCCTCTTGGGTAGAAACGAAAAAGCCCGCACGCGGCGGGCTTGATGGATAAATAGGGTCTTGCAGTGGTATCACCCCGGAAGGCATTGGGCTACTGGATGTTGCACAATCCTTTTTGCAGGACGTCCTCAGCGTTTACATTAGGCCAGCCTGGGAATGTCATTGTTTGTGAGCGATTGGAAATGACCGCATTCGCCAAGAACGGGTGCGCTTTCTTAACAACCGCAATCGCGTTTGAGTAATCATCTTTTCCGTAGAGACACATAAATAGCGAGTTAGCGTGAAAACTGCCAATATATGCTACCTCACCAGGCTTTACGGTGAACTCAAGTTTCTTGTTTTGCTTCACACTCAGACCGTCATAATAGGTGTAGTACCAGTGCGTCAACTCATATGTGCCTGCAGGCACTTCGTATACAAAGCTATTTCCCAGCACATTACTCTTTAGTATGTCGTCGCCAGTGACTTCATTTTTCCGCCCTAGCGTATCAAGAGATATACGGGTATCCACCGCATCTTTATTGGGGTCTTGATATTTCAGCATAACTTTAAGCCCATGGGGCTGCGTGAGGAAAGCTTCGGAAACAAAGCCGACAATTACAGCCTTATTAGGATCGAGAGGCTTAGTTTCGTCCGCACGCTGAATTAAATTTAAATTGCTCGCGCAAGCACCAAGCACCATAAAACTCAAGAGCAAAAACATCCTTACCAACATCTAAAGGTCCTTATTCGCTTAACTGGTCCGACCCAGTGTATTTAGTTTTAAAGAGACGGCCTTATGGTACGGTGCCGAGCTCAGCGGCATGTTGCCTTAGATACCAGAAATAGAAAACACTTAACGTGCTACTAAGGCGCGCCTTTGCAGGCGAGCTTGAGACCCAAAATCCCGGAAATCGCTTGGCTCCTTGCTACTCCCTTGCGCGGGAGAGAACTTATGAGTCAGCTACGCCGCGGTAGGTGAAGCTGGCCGGGACCGTGTAGGTCGCCGACTCGGTGATGGCTGGGCCCTGTCCAACCGGTTCGGTGACCAGGCCCTCGAAGCCGTTGCGGCTGAGTTCCGAGTCCACGCGGAAGAGGCTCGAAAGCTCATCGACCAGGCTCTCGGCGGTAGCCAGTGGCTGGCCAGCCGGGCAGACGATGCTCACTTGGTAAACGCCAGAGTACTCGTAGGCATCGCCGCCCAAGTAGCGGCACGTGGTTCCCGCCGGCAATTGGAACGCCTGCAGATACGTTTCGTCAGCCCCGGCCTCGAATCCTTGCTCGAAGTTCGCGACCCGGATCGGGCGCGCCGTGGCCCAGGCCATCAGCTTGATCTCGATGACCTGTCGGGCGAGTGCCTGGCTCATACCTGGTTGTTCCTGATGGCTTGATCGACGATCGCTTGGAATTTGGCCAGGGTCACCCGGACCATGCCATTCGGTGCCTGAGTTGAGTGGCCATATCGGCCGCATTGGCCGCGACGCAGAACTGCGCTACACCCCGAACGGCGACCCCGTGTGCAACTTGGCAATCGCCTGCGACTACGGCCGCAAGGGGCAGGATGGCAAGCGCCCCACGCAGTGGGTGGATGCCACGCTCTGGGGCAAGCAGGCCGAGTCCATGGCCCAGTACCTGGTCAAAGGCCAACAGGTTCACTTCACCATCGACGACGCACACGTCGAGGTTTTCACCAAGTCCGATCAGACGCAGGGGGTGAAGCTCACTGGCCGGGTGATCATCATCAAGTTCGCCGGCAGCCCGCCGCAGCAATCGCAGAGCAGCCAGCAGGCACAGCAGCCACGCCAGCAACAGCGCGCTCAGCAGCGGCCGCCCGCCCAGCAGCAGAACCAACAGGGCGGCAATGGCCCGGACTACGAAAGCTTCGACGACGATATCCCGTTCGCCCCACTCCACCACCTGCTAGGTGCATAGCCATGAGCGATTGCGGCGAGCATCCCAGCGTCTACTACCTTGGCCGGGAATGTCGCCGCAACGGAGGCGGCAAACTGGCCAACCCATTCGCCTCTCACACGTTCCACGGCTCATGGTTCCTTGCCGGTTGGAACGACATGGACATGGAAATTGAGCAGAAAAATCCGAAGCGCGCTGCAAAGAACAAGGCGGCGTGAGCAGTTCAACCTACCGCCCAGCGGATTGAAGGAGGTGCCGTATGGCGATGTCTCAGAAGGACCGCGACGAGAAGCGCCGCGCCAAGGCCGAGCGCCTGCAGGAAGAAGACCTGCGCTTGAAGGTTCGACCAGGGACTAAGCAGGCCCTGCTGGAGCTGATGGAGTGGGCCGGGATCGAGGAACAGGGCGAGGCGATGATGCTGATGATTCATCACGTCGAGGCGCTCGGGCATCACGCGCTGTTCAGGATTGCGCGCCACGAAATCGAAGGTCACCGAGTTGTGGCGCGGACTGAGTCGCTGCGGCTGTCAGCCAGGAAGCGAACCGGGCAGCACCTGCGAGCGATATGCGGGTGGGCTGACGCCACCTACAGCCAGATGATCGAGGCACTGATCCACGGCATTCACGCCCTAGGCCGACTGCACGCGGCGAAGTTTCTCACCCCGCCGCGTCATGAAATCAGCATATCGCCGCGCTTGGCCCTGGCCTTCGATATGAAGAGCATGCTTATGATTCAGCAGGATCCGGGCGACGAGGTCATCAGTCCAGCCTTTTAACCGTTGCCGCGTTCATACCAATCCGCTGCGCTCTCAACGGCCATGCTCTCTGCCTGTTCCAGGCTATCGAAGGGTCCCTTGATATCGTCAATCCATTTTTCGCCCGAATCCGTATTGACGAAGACTTTCATGGCAACCGGGATTGGATCTTTCGGCTCTCCCCACACAGGATGAGCAAGCACTTGCTTTCCGTCACCCTTCCCACCTTTGATAGTGATGAACTTCGCACGAGGACGATCGATTCCAAGCTGCATACACGCTCCTTGACCCGGTCCCATGCCGGTCACCCGTAATACCCCATCCCAAACCAAATTGCCACCATGCCGCAGACAGCGACCGCGCGCAGCGCGTGCATGGAGGTATCAATCAGGAAGGCTCTAGATCCTCCCTGGCCTCCAGTCCTGCGAGACGGCCCCGAGCGGTGACCTTGGTTTGGACGACCTTCGCTAGGTCAAGAAAGTACCGGCCTTTACTAAAGTCTTCCAACGTCAGCACGGTACTTGCCCCCATGAGCGTATGCGCGGTTATCAAGTTTTTCCCGATATGTCGCCCAAGAAGAAGGGTGAAGCGAATACCCAGCAAATTGAATATATGCGCCCTTCCGCCTTGTACTTTCTTAGATACAGGCAGGCTGAACATGCCACCCAGATCGCCTGAGTCCACCTCGATAAAAAAGAAAGCACCCAACGGCCGATCGCCTCCGAGTAGATAACTACGGATCTTTTCCGAGTATTCAGCGCCAAGCGCTTTACGATAAGGATCACCTCCCCTAGCCCATCTCCACACATGTGCCCTCCAGAAGATGCTGAAAGCCGTGAACTCGAGAGCAAACAGGTCAGAGGGTGCGAGCGAGCCGGGACTGAAAATGGATATACGCTCGTCACTGGCAACCGGTTGAGTTGCCAAGAGCTGATCACGAAGTGGAAATACGCCGTGCTTGTTCCAGAGGCGGGAGACAGGGGTTTCTCCTAGTCTGCTTAGCCTTTGTTCGCACGCTAGACATAGCAGATGGATCCTGATCTGCGTATCACCGAAGTTTGCGGAGCCAGCTCCGACGTCAATTTTCACGGGTGAGCGCCCATATTGTGGGTCCTGAGACGCCGCATATTTATATGCCGATTTGGGCAGCAAATGGCTATCCTGCAACTCGCCATGTTCAAGGCATAACTCGCAAACCCCATTTCTATCGATCTTGCTGACCATCTCCAAATGCTCCTCCTAAACCTTCGGCGGCACCGTCACCGCCTCTTGACCTACGCCTAATTTACCGCCTACCCGGCGAGGGCGGCGCCTGCCCTGGAGAGAACGTTGAAGACTTTCGGTAACATCACCGCGAACGAAGGTCTACTATATCCCGCCGTGGTGCCAGAAGATCGGCTCTGGATAGACCAGAACGGGCACACCGAGTCGACTTCGGCACGTTAATCCGGATCCAATGATCCTTCCTAAGTAATTTCACCAACATCTTTTTTAATCTCACACCAAGTGTCATGAAGCTTGATTCTGAGCAAATCTTTAAAATTATTGATACTTTTAATTGCCGGCTGCGCGTCATCACCAGAATTCATAGCCAAAATTATTTTTGAAGTCTCATTTTCCGTATTTCTTAAAATTTTGGAATCCTCTTCCTCACCCGTTAACAGCAAATCGAACTTCGCCCCCAAAGCCATTAGCTTTAGATACCCTTCATAGTGCGCTTTCGAGGTGCGAAAATTCGGATCCTTTTGCGTCTTTACAGCCATATCAAGCATTACTATTAAGTATTCAGACGCACACACCCTCAAATCAGTCATCCACTGACTTCGAAAGTTACTCAAATTTGCTTTAATTTGAGTCTTCTGAACCCTCATAGTTAACCATGCAGCAATAAGTGCAACAACCACACCAGCAATTGATGGTGAAAGACCAGCCCAATCAGTATCGGAATCCGTATGAATATACAAAGGCTCCGCCTTTGAACCGACACTAGCCTGATATTTATTGTCGTTACTTAGGCGGTTCCCGTCATAACTAATCCCTTGCGTGCTCAACTCGAATTTTTCAAACAATTCCATAGCGCCCCCTTTTTTTGCGTAGGATGATACAGCAAATAGCCATCATTTATTGACCAGCTGCAGCAGCCTCGAAGCTGACAGTCGCCTGAACCCGCTGGGCTGCCCCCCCCCGATACCCAAATCCCACTTCAACGAAACACGCCACCCCGGCGAGAGCGGCGTCTGCAATGGAGATTGCCATGAACCCCTATCAGATCACTGGGCCCGCGCAGATCGGTGTCAGTGGTGGCCGCACTAGCGGACACATGCTCTGGAAAATTCTGGAGGCCCACGGCGGCAAGCTACCGGCAGATGTGCACGCGTTCTTTAAAAACACCGGCAAGGAGCGCGAGGAGACGCTGGTCTTCATCGACGCCATGGCCAAGCACTGGGGCGTCAACATCGTCTGGATGGAGTGGTGCCGGGTGTACGGCCAGCCGGACGACGCACCCTGGTACAAGATCGTCGACTTCGAGACGGCCAGCCGCAACGGCGAACCGTTCACGATGATGCTCGAGTATTGCCAGGCCTACCGAAAGGTAGAAAAGAACTTGCCGGCCGTGCTGCCGAACTTCAGCAACAACATGTGCACCGCATACCTGAAGGTGAAGATCGGCGAGAAGCACATGCGGGCCTTGGGCTATGACGAGTGGGATTGCATCGTCGGCATCCGCTACGACGAGCCCCGCCGCTACAGCCGGATGATGACAGCCAATGAGCGAGGCAATGCACGCTGGGACAACGTGTGCCCATCCTACGTCGCCGGTATCATCAAGGATGACGTAGCAGCTTTCTGGGCCGACCAGCCTTTCGACCTGGGCATGGATTCGGACTACGGCAATTGCGACCTGTGCTGGAAGAAGAACGAGGCGAAGCTGATCAGGACCATCCAAGAAGACCCATCCAGGGTGATCTGGTGGTCTGGCACCGAAGAACGTTTTGGCCAGGTGTTCCGACAAGATCGCCCCAACTACCGAGCATTGGCCTGGTCAGCAGATCAGCGCGCAAGACAAACCGACTTCGACTTCGATTACCAGGCCGAAGACATCGACTGCTTCTGCGGCGATTAATCAGAGCGCGTCCTCTGAAATACGTATTAGCTCAGACTCTAAATGCTCCTCATGAAGCACACGACAATAAGAGCAGACGTACTCTTCGATTTCCTTAAAGCCTCCACTCATAGGCGGAAGCTCAAGTAGACTTGGTCCGAAATTATTAAAATATGGATAAATCCCATGAATATAAATACGATCAGGCATCGCTGACCGGAAGTCCTTCCAGTAGTACCTTCTGTAAATTTCAGCGTCATCGAATGCAATCGGCTCAAGTGGGGGTTTATTCGTTTCGTACACTTGCGACCTCATTTGCCCTGGAGTAACGTCCGGTGACTTGACCCCCTGCGGAACCGGCAGACGAGATCTTATTAGTCCGACAAGATCGCGCTTGGCCCGTAGCACACGGACAACATCAGGTTCGGAGTGCCCACCTGATTTCATCCATTCAGGTATCTTCGATGCTACATGGGCCCCGAAGCCGACGGCATCCTTGAGATAACTGAGGTCTTTAGCTAACTGGGGAGTTAGCTCGGCAACGGGTATTTGTGACAGCTGGTCAATCAAGGCCTGCCAATCACGGTTACGATGAAAAGTTTCGTACCGCATCATTTCTCGTCTTTCGCGTACAGGGCAATAAAATGCTCCGCTCAACAAATGAAGCGATTCAACTGCATCATCAGATAAAACTCGAAGTATCTCTGCAAGCGATTTCTGCCTGCTTTCTAGCGCTTTCTTAGAATGCAGGATAGGGAAATATGCGGCAACGATGATTGCTAAAATAGAGCCGAATGCTTGCACCCAACTGGCTATCTCAGAGCTATTTAGTCCATAAGTTCTTATTGCTAATCCTGTGACGAATAGGAAAGCCAGAAATAGCACCACGTTTTGCACGGAACACCAGGGCTTGAATAGACTTTTCCCGTAGTCGTTTAACATTTTCGTCCCTTCCTTTAACTGGTCGCATCATACGCGACGAGGTATCCCATGCCCACAGAAAACCGATCCAGCAACACCGATCACCCCGGAACGTAGGGCATGAAGTCACCGAGCAGCTCGCGAGCGGCAGGCACGGCGTACTCGAGCAGCTCCAAAGGGACATCACGTTCGAATAGCGTCACTTCAAACTTGAGCGTCTCATCGTTTCGGAAAATCTCGAAGATGATTTGGTCGCCGCGCGAGCACTCAAGGCCCAAACCATCGTGCCCTTCGGTGACGCTTGAGGCTCGGCAAAAAGCGTACTCAATTCCATGAACTATCACCGGGTGTCCTCCTGAAAAGGCTGAACGTACCCGGAAACACTCCAGCTGTAACCCCTCTCCCCTCTATTCACTGCCGCGATATGGCGGCCAAGGAATCGTCATGCCTGAAGAAATCAAGCTGATCCAACGTGTGGCCGTCGAGCGCGATCAAGACGGCTGGTGGAGTCACCCCGACGAGCCTGACTTTGACGAAGACTATGCCGCCTTCAACGCCTGGCTCGTGCAGCAGGGCTTGGAACTGAAGCAGTGGCACATGGACTCGGATATCAGCGATCACCACCCCTATGACGACGGCGAGTGCCACTGCCTAGGCTGGGAGCCTGAATGCCCCGGGCCTGAATGGTTCCTGCTCGGGATCTTCGATACAGAGGATGGCCCTTGCGTCAGCTGGGCGAGGCGGAAGGCCGAGGAAGCCTGGTCAGTGAATGGCGATGACGGATCGTGGGACTACCCGAACCTTACCGCTCTAATCCGCGACAACTTCGGCAGCGAGGCGGATGGCACAAGCTTCGGCCCAGGCCGGGGTAACGGCCTCAAAGTGGGTGACACCGTACACACTGGCACCGTCTGCAAGGCCGACCCTGCCGGGTTCCTCCCCGATGCTGATGACCTGCTCAACCACATGTTCGAGGCGGCCGCCGGAAGCGACGCGGGGGAATGGGTCGACAACTATCCTGACCTCGACGACGAGGCGACAGCAGCTCTCGGGCAGGCGCTGGAGCCGCTGCAGACTTGGGCCCGAAAGTTCTGCCAGCCCAACTTCTTCACTATCGAGAAGATGGCCACCCACACCATCACGAAAGAAGACGTGCTCATCGCCGCCATCGCTGGGGCCAAGCCATGACCCGCCTCGCCATCTGCCTCCTGCTGCTGGCTACCCTGGGCGGCTGCATCGAGCAACCAGGCCACCTGGAAGTAAAGGAAGACAAGACGCGCGCCGTCACCTGCTGGCAGTCCGACAGCGGCATGGCCTGCCTGCCCAACTGGATGCTGGCTCCGCCTGAACCGGAGAAGTGCCTGATCAACGATCTCGGCAAGTCCGAGGCCTGCCGCAAGCTGTTCCGCGAGAACGCCGGCAACCAGCGCCAGCTCTCCCCGCACGAGCAAGAAGACAACGGACCTACACCCGCACGCGCCCAGGGGCGCTGGATTGATGAGAGGTATCAGCTGTGAGCGAATGGATCAAGTGCAGCGACAGGCTGCCCGCGACGGACGCAGACACCGACACGACCTTCATTGTCGCGGTCAAGCGAGCGCACAACGGCAAGACCTACGTCTTCGCTGCCGAGTGGCTGAACGAAAAGCTGCTCCACAGGGAAGACCCCGAACCGGACGATCCCGAGGACGGCACGCCATTTAGTGGCTGGCATTCGCTCGAAACCCACGCCGACTTCGAGCAGTACTGGGAGCCTCTTGTTTCGCCAGGCTCCGGTGATGAGGTCACCCATTGGCAGCCCCTGCCTGAGGCTCCTGGAGTTGAGCAATGACCGACCTGATCGAAGTGAGGGTATCCAGCCTGGCCGGGGCGGCGCTCGACTGGGCTGTGGCAAAGGCTGAATCGGTGCCGGTCTTCATCGATCACCAAGGATGGGTGCGAAAGTTGCCAGATGACACCAGCGCCTGGAGGCCAAGCTGGAACTGGAGCCAGGGAGGCCCGCTGCTGGACAAGTATCGTGGCGGCGCCCAGCACAATCCAGCGCTTACCGTTGACGTCTCCTACAGCGGTGGTCCGGCTTGTGCCGGGATCTGGTGCTACGGCCCCACCGCCCTGGTCGCGTTCTGCCGAGGATTCGTGCGCCACAAGCTGGGCGAGTTCGTCCAGGTGCCGACGGAGCTGATGCCATGAGCGAACACCTGCCAAACCTGAAAACCCTGGCCGAGGCGTGCATTGCAGCCGGCGAGTACATTCCCTGCCAAGCGTGGACCGAAGACCGAAGCTACAGCCCTGCAGAAGTGGCCTGGCTGGAGTTCGCCACTCAGGCGACACCGGCGGCGGTGCTGGCTCTCATCGCTGAAACTGCAGCGCTGCGCAAGGAGCTCAATCGTCTGCGAGAGGACCGCGACAGCCTGCTCGAAGCCGGAGGACACCTTCTATGATCGACCTCGCCTACATGGCCTGCCTGATCTATCGGGGGCCGCGATGAGAAAGCTAACCCGCACTGTCGATGACCCCGCTGCCAAGTGGGGATTCCGCGTAGTTCCGTCCACCTACGAGGAGGCCGAAAAGATCACCGGGTTCCGCCTGGATCGTCGCTACAACTACTCCATCAGCAGAGAAGGCGAAGTCGAGGTGATTGGGGTTTTCTCGATGGAGTGCTCAGGCTGCAGCTGCGACTGCTCAAGCTGCAGCTATGGCTACAACGCCCATCAGTCGGCCGGCTGCCGAGAATGCGGATACACCGGCCGCGTCCGGAGGCATTTCGGCTATCCACCGACCCCTCCCAAGCGCAAGCAGGCAGCCTAACCCCTCCCCCAACTACTCAAGCCCGCCGACTGCGGGCATGGAGAGACTCATGTTCAATTTCTTGGCCCGCCTGTTAAAGCGCAAGAAGAAGCCAGCGCAACGCGCCGCGCTCGCCCCGACCGGGTATGCCCGCGGCCACAGCCCCGCATCTGGCCGGCAAGATCCGATGCTCGACCCGCTCAACCCCATGAGCCCAGTCAGCCCTATGCATCCCATACATCTGGCGGACAGCTACGAACCGGCTCGCTCGAGCAGTTCGTGTACCAGCCGGGACTACAGCAGCTACGACAGCGGCAGCAGCTTTTCGTCGAGCGACAGCAGCAGTTCCAGCGACAGCGGATCCAGCTCCAGCAGCTGCGACTGACCACAAACCTGCCGCCACCGGCGGCGTGGAGACCATCCCATGGAACATGCAAGCGAGTTTCTCGACGAGGAAGAGGTGATCCGCATCACCGGCTACCAGATCCCGAGCAAACAAATCGCCTGGCTGGCCAACAACGGCTGGCAGTACACGCTCACCCGAGCCAGGCGGCCCATTGTCGGACGGGTATACGCCAGGCTCAAGATGGCCGGTGTGAAGCCAAACGCGACGAATGCAACAACTGAAACCTGGACATTGGACTTATCGCGCGTGGGGTAAAGGATGCGCAACAGGAAGGCATCGAACAAGGACCTGCCGCCCAGAATGCTGCGGCGGGTCCGCAAGCTGAAAAGCGGCAAGCTGTGGGTTGGCTACTACTACGACGGGAGGGATGCTGAAGGGAAGCGGCAGGAAGTACCGCTGGGGACTGACCTAGCTGAGGCCAAGTTGGAATGGGCCCGCCTGGAGCATAGGGCGAAGCCGAAAGTGATGGCGACGATGGGCGAGCTGTTTGACCGTTACGAGCGGGACATCATCCCGGGCAAGTCCCCACGCACGCAAAAGGACAACAAGTACGAGCTGGAGCGCCTGCGCAAGGCGTTCACTGACGCCCCCATTGAGGCGATCAGCCCGCCTGTCATCGCCCAGTACCGGGACGCCCGCAGCGCGAAGACCCGGGCAAACCGGGAGATCGCCCTTCTATCCCATGTCTTCACCATGGCTATGGAATGGGGATTTGCAGAGCGCAACCCATGCCTGGCAGTTCGCCGCAACAAGGAGAAGGTGCGCGACTTCTACGCGGCCGACGAAATCTGGGATGCGGTGTATGCCGAAGGCGACCAGGGCCTCAAAGATGCCATGGACCTGGCCTACCTGGCAGGGCAGCGCCCAGCAGACACCCTGAAGTTCAGCACCGTCGACTTGGACGAGGACTACCTGTGGGTCGATCAGAACAAGACCGACAAGAAGCTGCGCATCCGGCGGCACGTCAACGGTGAGCTCACCGGCCTTGGCCTGTTCATCGAGGCGCTTCTGGAGCGGCGAAAGCTGCAGGGTGTGCGCAACTCACGCCTCATCACCAACGACTCAGGCCTGCGCATGAGCTGGGAAATGCTGAGGAACCGCTTCAGCGAAGCGCGGGACAGGGCTGCGCGCAAGCTGATTGCCGATGGAAATACAGACCTGGCCATCAAAGTTCGGCAGTTCCAGTTCCGCGATATCCGACCGAAGGCGGCGTCGGAGATTGAGGACATCAGCCACGCCAGTCGGCTGCTTGGGCACTCCAAGGAGGAAATCACCAAGCGCGTTTATCGCCGCGTCGGCGAGGTGGTCAGCCCGACCAAGTAGAGGGGTGATGCGGAAACGACGCCTAAATATGCGGAAACGATCCGGATTTTCTGCGCCCAAAGAAAAACCCCGCAGACGTTAATCTGCGGGGCTTTCGAATGGTGGAGGCCGAGGTCGGAATCGAACCGGCGTAGACGGATTTGCAATCCGGAGCATAACCACTTTGCTACTCGGCCTCAAAGTTCGGAGTCAGCTTTCGCTATCTCCTTGAAACCGCTCGACTTTTTCAAGTGAGCTGCGTTTCGATGGACGCCATTATGTCGGCATTCCCCTCACCTTGCAACCCCCTTGAAGAAAAAAATCTTCAAGGGGTTCAAGGTGTTAGCGCAAGCGGCCAAGCTTGCTCCAGAGCCCTACCAAAGTGTTCTCCACGGCACCGCTGGCGGCCACGCCGATGCGCTCCTGCAGGGATTTACGCTCGGCATAGCGGACGTGGAACAGATTGGCGTCATTGGCGCGATCACTCAGGTACTCGTCACTGGTGCGCAGCTCGTCCACCAGCTTGCGGTTGAGTGCGGCAATGCCCAGCCACACTTCACCGGTGGCGACTTCGTCGATATGCAGTTGCGGACGGTAGCGGGCGACGAAGTCCTTGAACAGCTGGTGGGTGATATCCAGGTCTTCCTGAAACTTCTCCCGGCCTTTCTCGGTGTTCTCGCCAAATACGGTCACGGTGCGCTTGTATTCGCCGGCCGTGAAGACTTCGAAGTCAACGTCGTGCTTTTTCAGCAGGCGGTTGACGTTGGGCAACTGCGCGACCACGCCGATCGAGCCAAGCACAGCGAACGGCGCACTGACGATCTTCTCGCCGATACAGGCCATCATGTAGCCGCCGCTGGCCGCGACCTTGTCGATGCACACGGTCAGCGGAATGCCGGCCTGGCGGATACGCGCCAACTGCGAGGCGGCCAGGCCGTAGCTGTGCACCAGCCCGCCACCGCTCTCGAGGCGCAGCACCACTTCGTCACGTGGGGTGGCGAGGGTGAGCAGCGCGGTGATTTCGTTACGCAGGCTCTCGGTGGCGGAGGCCTTGATGTCGCCGTCGAAGTCCAGCACGAAGACCCGACCCTTTTCCTCGGGCTTGGCCTTGCCTTTCTTCTTCTGTTTTTCCATCTTGGCCTGCTGCTTGCGCAGGGCCTTGAGCTCGGCCTTGTCGAGCAGACCGGCTTCCAGGCGCTCGCGCAGCTCCTTGTAGAAGGTATTCAGCCGGGTAACCTGCAATTGCCCGCCGGGTTTGCGTCGACCCTTGCCACGCAGGTTGGCGATACCGGAAAGGATGACCAGGATGGCGATCACCACAGTGGCGGTTTTGGCGAGAAAGCTTGCGTATTCGGCAAGAAACTCCACATTGACTCCTTAATAGACCTGCGCCTGCACGACGCGTAACTGATGCAAGCATACCGGTGCGCCTGGGCTGCCGCCAGCATGGGAAAATGCTGGCAACACAGTTCAAACAACCTTTTCAAACGCTTGTATGTTTTTTCATTGACAGCCTCTCTGGCGCATCCTAACCTCGCAGCAACCTCCATCCCGGCCGGACATTCCAGTGGGCAATATCTACCTGATCCGACATGGCCAAGCCTCCTTCGGCGCCGACGACTACGATGTCCTGTCGCCGCTGGGTGTGCGCCAGAGTCAGGCATTGGGGGAGCACCTGGCCCAACTGGACATGCGCCTGGACCGCTGCCTGGCCGGCGACCTGCGGCGCCAGCAGGACACCGCACGACTGACACTCGACGCAATGGCCGCTGCTGGCTACGCGATCCCGGCCATAGAGACCGACGCAGCCTTCAACGAGTTCGATGCCGACGGTGTGATCCGCGCCCTGCTTCCTGCCCTGCTGCCGCACGAGCCCGAAGCGCTGCACGTGCTGCGCAATGCTGCGCAGAATCGCAGCGAGTTCCAGCGCCTGTTCGCGCTGATGGTGCAGCGCTGGCATGACGGCGAGCACGAGGCTCACGATGGCCTGGAGACCTGGGCCGCGTTCACCGCGCGCGTTGATGCCGGCCTGCAACGCGTGCTGGCGCAAGCGTCAAGCCGCGACAACATTGCCATCTTCACCTCCGGCGGCAGCATCGCCGCCCTGCTCCACCAGGTCACCGGAATCACCCCAGCCCAGGCGTTCGCGCTGAACTGGCAGATCATCAACACGTCGCTCAGCCAACTGAAGTTCCGTGGCCGCGACGTGGCATTGACCTCCTTCAACAGCCAGGCCCACGTGCAGCTGTTGCGGATGCCGGAGCTTCTCACCTATCGATGAGCACGGCCTGTTGTGCCCCGTGCACGCGACTTTCACCCAACAAGGAATACACCATGAGCGACGTAGCTAAAGCAGTCGAAGCGATGAAAGCCAAGTTCAACCCTGCCGCCGCCGCCGGCCTGGACCTGGTGTTCGGCTTCAACATCACCGACGAAGACAAGCACTACGCCCTGCTCGTCAAGGACGGCACCTGCGAGATCCAGGAAGGCGAGAACCCTGACGCCAACTGCACCCTGGTTCTGGACAGCGAAACCCTCAAAGGCATCGTCAGTGGCGAGACCGATGGCATGCAGGCCTTCATGGGCGGCAAGCTGCGCGTCGAAGGCGACATGATGCTGTCGATGAAGCTGAGCGAGCTGTTCCCGTCCTGAGTGATGCGAACACGCGCATGAAGAAAACCGAGGCCTGACCGGCTTCGGTTTTTTTTTGCCCGCAGCCTGCATCCGCCATTCATCAGGGGCAGTGATCGACCGGCAACACCCGCGTCGATATGACGTCTGGCACGCTTGTCCCAACCCAGGTTGGCCATTAGATTAGCCAATGATCCTTGCGACCGAGAATAAGGAAAACGCATGACGCTCACCGACCAGTCCACCCAGGTCCGCCCCGGCGAAGAACTCGATGCAGCCATCATCGACCCTTACCTCAAGGCGCATATCCCGGGCCTCGCAGGCACTCCGAGCATCAGCCAGTTCCCCGGCGGCGCCTCCAACCTCACGTACCTGGTCGCCTATCCCGAACGCGAGTTCGTGCTGCGTCGCCCGCCCTTCGGGCACAAGGCCAAGTCGGCCCATGACATGGGCCGCGAGTTCCGCATCCTCAACCAGCTCAACGACGGTTTCCCGTTCTGCCCCAAGGCCTATGTGCACTGCACCGACGAATCGCTGATCGGCGGTGAGTTCTACGTGATGGAGCGGGTCGAGGGCATCATCCTGCGCTCGGACCTGCCGCCCGAACTGAACCTCGACGCCGGCCGCACCGAGGCGCTGTGCAAGAGCTTCATCGACCGCCTGGTGGAACTGCACCAGGTCGACTACAACGCCTGCGGCCTGGCTGACCTGGGCAAGCCCGAAGGCTATGTGCAGCGCCAGATCGAAGGTTGGTCGAGCCGCTACGAAAAAGCCCTGACCCCGGATGCGCCGCGCTGGGAACAGGTGATCGCCTGGCTGCGCAAGAAGATGCCCGCCGACCACCCGCGCCCGGGCATCGTGCACAACGACTACCGCTTCGACAACGTCATCCTCGATGCCAGCAACCCCATGCGCATCATCGGCGTACTGGACTGGGAGATGGCGACCATCGGTGACCCGCTGATGGACCTGGGCAACAGCCTGGCCTACTGGATCGAGGCCGACGACCCGGCACCGGTGCAACTGATGCGCCGCCAGCCGAGCAACGCCCCGGGCATGCTGACTCGCCGCCAGTTCGTCGACTACTACGCCGAGCGAGCCGGCATTCGCATCGACAACTTCGACTTCTACTACTGCTACGGCCTGTTCCGCCTGGCCGGGATCGTGCAGCAGATCTACTACCGCTTCTTCCACGGCCAGACGCAGGACAAGCGCTTCGCCCAGTTCATCCACATGAACCGGCTGCTGGAGCAGATGAGCCTGCAACTGATCGGCAAATCCACCCTGTAACCGGCGACAACAAGGAAATCCAGCATGTCCAAGACCCAACTGTTCGACCTTGACGGCAAGATCGCCTTCGTTTCCGGCGCCAGCCGCGGCATCGGCGAAGCCATCGCCCACCTGCTGGCCCAGCAAGGGGCCCATGTGATCGTCTCCAGCCGCAAGCTCGACGGCTGCCAGCAGGTCGCCGACGCCATCATCGCAGCCGGCGGCAAGGCTACGCCGGTGGCCTGCCATATCGGTGAGCTGGAGCAGATCCAGCAGGTGTTCGCCGGCATCCGCGAGCAGTTCGGACGCCTGGATATCCTGGTCAACAATGCCGCCACCAACCCGCAGTTCTGCAACGTGCTGGACACCGACGTCAGTGCCTTCCAGAAGACTGTCGACGTGAACATCCGCGGCTACTTCTTCATGTCGGTCGAAGCCGGCAAGCTGATGCGCGAGCACGGCGGTGGCAGCATCATCAACGTGGCGTCGATCAATGGCGTGACACCAGGCTTGTTCCAGGGCATCTACTCGGTGACCAAGGCTGCGGTGATCAACATGACCAAGGTCTTCGCCAAGGAGTGCGCGCAATTCGGCATCCGCTGCAATGCCCTGCTGCCGGGCCTGACCGACACCAAGTTCGCCTCGGCGCTGGTGAAGAACGACGCCATCCTCAACGCCGCCCTGCAGCAAATCCCGCTCAAGCGCGTGGCCGACCCGAGCGAGATGGCCGGCGCGGTGCTGTACCTGGCCAGCGACGCGTCGAGCTATACCACCGGCACGGCGCTCAATGTCGACGGCGGCTTCCTTTCCTGATCAGCCCTTGCGCGCCTGCAGCGTGTAGCTCAACGGCAGGCGCTCGGGCCGCTCGGCCAGGCGCCACTCGCCGTCTTCGCCCTTGAGCATCTGCCCAGGCAACGCCTCCCACGGGATGCTCCGGTGCTCGACCAGGGCGGTCAGTTGCATGCCCTGCTCAAGCAGCGCCGTGATGATTTCACCGAGGCCGCGGTTCCAGGAATGGGTCTCGGTCTGCGCCAGGCGATGCTCGCTTTCGACGTAGGTCTGGTCGCTGTGGAAGATGACCGGCGCCTCGTGCTCGAAGTACGGAAAGTCGACCTGCAGGCGATCGGCGTGGGTTTCGTCGAGCGTCCACAGCATCGGATGGCCCTCACGCAGGAACAGCCGCCCTCCCGGCTTGAGCAACGCCGCGACGTTCTGCGCCCAGCGCTGGATGTCCGGCAGCCAGCACAGGGCGCCGATCCCGGTGTAGATCAAGTCATAGCTCGCCTTGGGCAGCACCTCGCTGGCGCGGTAGACGTCCGCCTCGACATAGTCGATCTCCACGCCACAGCGCTCGGCCAGCAACCGCGCCTGCGCCAGCGATGCCAGCGAAAAATCCAGCCCGCTGACCTGCGCGCCCAGGCGCGCGAGCGACAAGGTGTCGGTGCCGATATGGCATTGCAGGTGCAAGGTCTTGAGGCCTTGGATATTGCCCAGGCGCGGCAGGTCGAAGCGCACGACTTCCGAAAGATGCGTGGCAGACTGCACGAAGCATTCGACTTCATAGCCCGGCGAGGCGGCGTGCAACGGCGCCCGCTCGTCCCAATTGGCGCGGTTGAGTTCCAGTGACGGATTCATGGACACTTCCCTGTGCGGAAAACCGCCACGTTAACCGGCCAGGGTGCAGGCCGACAACCTGTCATTCAAGGAGAGAGCGTCAGCATGAAGACCTACAAGGGCGGCTGCCTGTGCGGCGCGATCCGCTTCGAGGCCGAGGGGCCAGCGGGCAATCCCCACCACTGCTCGTGCCGCTGGTGTCAGCAGCATACCGGGGCACTGGTGGCGAGCTGGGTGGAATTCGATCGTGCGCGGGTGCGCTGGGTGGGTGCTGGCGGAGCACCCGACACCTGGCGCTCTTCGGATTATTCCAGTCGAGCGTTCTGCCGGTGCTGCGGCAGTTCGATCGGGGCAATTGACGATGCGCCAACGGTGGCGTTGCTGCTGGGGTGTTTCGATGAGATCGAGGACGAGCAGCTGGTGCCGACCGGGCATTCGTTCGAGGACCGCTGCCCGGAGTGGATGCGTCAAGGTTGATGAGGTTGGGACCGCTGTGCGGTCCCTCAGGTCACAGCGACAAACTCATGCTCACACTCAGGTTGCGCGGCTCGCCCGGCATGTTCCACGCCGCGTTGTAGCCGCGTTCGTAGTACTTGCGGTCGAAGACGTTGTTCAGGTTCACCCCGAAACTCAACTGCTCGCTGGCCTTGTAGTGCGCCAGCAAGTCCAGCGTGCTGTACGCCGGCAAGCGCAGGTCGCCACCCGCCTGCCCGGAACGCTCGCCCACGTAGTTGGCCGAGGCGCCGACATCCGAGCCCCGCAGCCAGCCATTCTGGAACTCGTGCACCACCATCAGGCTGCCGCTGTGCCGTGGAATGCCCAACAGGTCGCTGCCCTTGGGCAGTGCTGCATCGCCCTTGGTGACCTCGGCATCGATGTAGGCATAGGCACCGATCACCCGCACGGCCTCGGTGAGCTGCCCGCTGAACTGCACGTCCAGCCCCTGGCTGCGCGCCTTGCCAGCAGCGATGCTTTCACCGAAGGCATCGGTGGTGACGACGTTTTCCTTGTCGATGCTGAACAACGCGACAGTCGCACCCAGCCGACTGTCGAACAGGTCGAGCTTCAGCCCTGTCTCATACCCCAGCCCTTTCTCAGGCTTGTACACCTGGCCCTGGGTGCCGATGGCGTTGGGTTTGAACGAGGTGGAGGCATTGGCGAACACCCCAACTTCGGGCGTCCATTGATACAACAGCCCCACACGCGGTGTTGCGACTTCCTTGACCTGGCTGTTGCTTACCCCGGTGGCGCGGTTCAGCGCGGTCTGCTCGACCCGCTCCAGGCGCACACCGAGCAGGCCACGCCAACGCTCGTCGAAGATGATCTGATCTTGCAGGTTGAGGGCCTGGCTTTCGGTGCGTTCGAAGAAGTCGTTGGGGTTGATCAGCGGCGGCTTGGGCTGCCCGTAGACCGGCTGGTAGATGTCCAGCCCGTAGCCGAGCGACGTGGCGCTCTGTGGGTATTTCTGGCTGTTGCGGTAGTTCTCGTACTCCAGGCCGATCAGGCTCTGGTGCTGCCAGCCGAGAAAATCGAACTGCCCGTGCAGTTCGGCCTGGGTGATGTTGTCGTTCCACTCGAAATTGCGTTCGCGGTAGAAACGGCTGATCGTCTGGCCGACTACCCGCGACGGCTCCGAACTGTTGCCGCGCAGATGGCCCTGGGTGTAGTGGTTGGCCAGGCGCAGTTTCCAGTTGTCGTTCAGGTGACGTTCCAGGGCCAGATCAAGGGTCTGGTTGTCGTTGCGAATGTGGCCGTCGTTGGGCTCGCCGAGAAAGGTCGAGCGCTTCACTGAACCCAACTGATTGTTGACCGCAGGAATGCCCCGGTCGAACACCGATTCGGTGCGCGAGAACTCGGCATCCAGCAACAGGCGCGTGTCAGGGTCGAGTTGCCAGATAAGCGAGGGGCTGACGATCTGTCGGCGGCTGTCGACGTGATCACGGAAGCTGCCGTTGTCCTCCACTGCCAGGTTGATGCGCGACAGCAGGCGCCCCTCCTCGTCCAGCGGCGTGTTGACGTCCAGGCTGCCGCGGTAGCGATCCCAGGTCCCGGCGCTGGCCTTCAGGCGCGTGAACGCCTCTTCCTGCGGACGCTTGCTGACGATATTGACCAGGCCGCCCGGATCACCGCGCCCGTAGAGGCTGGCGGCCGGGCCCTTGAGCACTTCGATGCGCTCGATGGTCGAGGTGTCCGGTGCACTGTAGCTGCCGCGGTTGATGGCAAAGCCGTTCTTGTACAACTCACCGGTGGTGAAACCGCGCACGCTGTAGTTGAGGAAGGTCAAGCCACCGAAGTTGTTCTGCCGGGTGACGCCACCGGCAAAGTCCAGGGCACGGTCGATGCGCGTGCTGTTGAGGTCTTCAAGCACCTGGCTGGGCACCACGGCGATGCTCTGCGGCGTGTCGCGCACATCGGTATCGGTGCGCGTCGCGGTGCTCGAGCGGGTGGCGCGGTAGCCCTGCACCGGGCCGTCCGCGCGCTCCTGCAGATGACTGTCGCTGACGGTCAGGGCCTCGAGTATTACAGGTTCGGCAGCACTGCCGGGCAGGCCGAACACAGACAGGGAAAAACCCAGGCAGAGCCGGGCGGGGGAAAGCTTCATCAACGACGCTCCTAAATTTCATGTAATAACATATCAATTTATGAAAGATGCGAGGAGTACCCGGATGAGAAAAAACCGCATTTGCCCGTCAACCTGTAGTTTACGGCTCGGGTATACTCGCGCTTCCGGCCCGCTTCCAGGAACCGCCCCATGGTTGAAAACAGCTTTGCCTTCCGCTTCCAGGCATTGCGCGAACACCACAAGCTGACCCTGCAAGCCGAGGGGCGGTTGGGCTGATTCAGGGAGAGAGCTGCGATGCTACCGGGAACTGCGTCACTCGACAGCCAGCGTCAACAGCGGGTACAGCGCCGCGGCACGGTGGGGTTGTACTTCGTTGCCGCCTTGTCGGTACTCGCCGGCATGACCGATGCCATCGGTTTCATGGCCACCGGCGATTTCGTTTCGTTCATGAGCGGCAACACGACGCGCCTGGCGGCCTCGCTGGGCAGCGCCGATCTGGGGCCGGTGCTGCGCCTGGCGCTGGTGATCGCGGCGTTCGTGCTGGGCAACGCACTGGGGGTGGTCGTTGCCGCCAGAAGCGGTCGGCGCCACTGGCCGTTGCTGGGTGTGATCGCCCTGCTGCTGGCGGTCGCCGGCATGCTGCCAGAGCCCATGCAACTGCTCGCGCTACTGGCGGCGGTGACCGCGATGGGCATGATCAATGCGGTGGTCGAGGAAGTGAACGGCCTGCCGATCGGGCTGACCTACGTCACCGGCGCGCTGTCGCGTTTCGGTCGCGGCTTGGGCCGCACCCTGTTGGGTCAACAACGGCTCGGGTGGCGCGTGCAACTGGTGCCCTGGAGCGGCATGTTCATCGGGGCGGTGTTGGGGGTGTTGCTGGAACAGCGCTTCGAGCGTGCGGCACTGCTGGCCAGCGCGCTGACCGCCCTGCTGCTTGCCGTGGTCTCGTGGAAGATTCCACGGCGTTGGCAGTTGCGCTACATGCCACGCTGACTCACAGGCAGGTCGCCGCCGCAGCCTTGCGCTGCAGTGCAACCATGTCGTTCTTGCGGGCGTAGTAATCGACCCGGGTCCCGCCGGCCTGCGGGTAGACGTCAACGAAGGACTCCGCCTCGCGGGTGTACACCGTCAAGCCACCGCCCTTGCGCGTTTCCAGGTAACCACTGGCGTCAACGCCGAAGCGCGACTCTTCCTGCCAACTGAACTGGATGCACTGGGCCACCAGCTCCGGCGCTTTCTGCGAGTCGAGGCGCGCGCTCGGCTTGCCGTTGCGCGCGGCCTCCATGGTCGACGAAGCGCAGCCAATCAACATCAGGGCTGCAGCCATCGGCAGTAGTGCTCGCATGTTCCATCCTCGGGGCAAAAAAGAAGCGACTGTAGCACTGGCGGTGATCGCGCGTGAATGCTCGGGCAGCGAAGTGCATCATGCCAGGGTTCCGCTGGCCCTCCTGCCGTGCTGCGCCTGAGGCCCGGACGACCATCGCCCTTGCCGGCGTTGACCACAGCTAAGGTGGGGGGGCGCGGCTTACCCGCAATCACACCACGAACCGCTCGACCATCTCCTGCAACTGCTCCCCCAACCGCGCCAGCTCGGCGCTCGAGGCCGCTGTTTCTTCACTGGCCGCTGCCGTCTGCTCACACACCTGGCGCACACCCAGCACATTGCTGGCTGATCTCCTCGGCCACCAGGCTCTGCTGTTCGGCGGCAGCAGCAATCTGCTGGTTCATCCCCTGAATGCTCGACACCGCCTGGGTGATGCTGCCCAGCGCCACCCCGGCCTGACGCGTAAGCTCGACACTGCGCTCGGTCAAGCCACGCCCGGCATCCATGATCGTAGCCGCCTGTTCGGCACCACTGCGCAGGTCCTCGAACAGCGCTTCGATTTCCTCGGTGGACTGCTGTGTACGCTGGGCGAGGCTGCGCACCTCGTCGGCCACCACGGCAAAACCACGCCCCGCCTCCCCTGCCCGTGCCGCCTCGATGGCGGCATTCAAGGCCAGCAGGTTGGTCTGTTGCGCGATGTCTTCCAGGTGATCGCTGCTGCCGATCAACTTGCCCAGGCTGGACCCGCTCTGCAGCGCGAGGACCACAGTGAGGGCCAGCACCAGGGCAAAGCCCAGCGCCAGTTTGAGCTTGATGCCCAGGTTGCCGAGCCAGTGGGTCATGGGGAGTCTCGAAGTCGATGGTAGGGGTTGACGGTGCCGGCCCCTTGCAGGCAAACCCGCCCTCACAGGCGCGGGCTTGCTGCGATGGGGCCGCGAAGCGGTCGGCTGTGCTTCAGAACAACGGCAAGCTGTAGGTGATGTAGAGACGGTTCTCGTCCAGGTCACGCTGGTTGGCGTAGGTGCTGCGCAAGCTGGCGTTGCGCCAGGAGAACGACAGGCCCTTGAAGGTCTCGCCCTGCACGGCATAGGTCACCCAGAAATTGCGTTCCCATTCATGCTGGTCGCCCTGCGCCGACTTGATGTTGTCGCCGCGCTGGTAGGCCAGCAGCGTCGTCAGGCCCGGAATGCCGACAGCGGCGAAGTTGTAGGTGTGCTGCGCCACCCAGGTCCGCTCCCCGGCTTTCTGGAAACGCGCGCCGGTCTGGCGGTCGGTGATCAGGTAGGTGGCCGAGCCATCGCCCTGGTTGACGAAGGGGAAATCGCTGTCGCCTTCGAGTTGCTGGTAACCCAGGCTGAATCCATGACCGCCGAGGCTGTAGGTGAACAACCCGGCGAACGCCTGGTTGTCGACTTTGCCGTTATTGCCGAAACCGGCACTGCGATAGCCCTCGGCGCGCCCGGCCACACTGCCGTTGCGCCCCGACGGCCCACTGTCGAAGTAGCGCAGGTCGGTCTTGAGGCTGCCCACCGGCAATGCCAGTTGGTGCACCAGGCCGACAAAGTGCTGGCGGTAGAAGTCCTCAAGCTCGCCGTAGTAGTACTGCAAGGTCAGGTCGCGGCTCACGGCGTAGTCGACGCCGAAGAAGTTGAACGCATTGCTGCGCTTGCCCAACGGCCCGCCCGCCCCGGCGATCGCCATGCCTTCGTTGCTCGACGAGTTGCGGCTCTTGACCCGCTGGATCTGCCCGCCGGTGAAGGTGAAGTTGTCCAGGTCGCGCGAGGTGATCTGCAGGCCTTCGAAGGTTTCCGGCAACAGGCGACCGTCGTTGAGCGTCAGCACCGGCATCTTCGGACGCAACGTGCCGAGCCGCGCCTCGGTCTTGGCAACGCGCAGCTTGCCGGTCACGCCCAGGGTGCTGAACTCATCGACCGCACGACCATCGCTGTCGGTGGGAAACGCCAGGCCACCGCGATTGGTACTCTGCGGGTTGTAGTGGGTGCCCTTGCCCGAATCCAGACGGATGCCAAGCATGCCCAGGGCATCGACACCGACACCGACGGCGCCCTCGGTGTAGCCGGAAGTGAAGTCGAACAGAAAGCCCTGGCCCCACTCCTCCTGCTTGGACGGGTTGGCGCTGCCGCTGCGATTGTCCTGGTTAAAGTAGATGTTGCGCATTTCCAGGCGCGCGCGTGAATCCTCGATCAGGCCGGCGGCCTGGGTGGTCAGGGGGGGCCAGCGCCAGGGCGATCAGCCCGGGAACGGAAGAAGACCGTTTGCAAGACATACTGTGTGTTCCTCGTTTCTTGTTGTTATGTGCAGCGCCGAACACCGGGCGCAGGCAAGCCGCGCCCGACGCCGCTTCTGTCAGGAAGCGGGCGCTGGTGTTCGATCAGGGACCAGGAGTGCGCGGGAGGCGCTTCAGCCGGCCAGCTGGCATGGGGGCGCAGCACCAGTTCGATGTTGTTGCCGCTGTGGTCCTTGAAGCGGATCAGCTCGTTGACGTGGCGCACCTCGGCGTCTTCACGCGAGCCATGCACCACCTTGAAGGCATTGCGCTCGAGCAGCACGGCAGCGTGCTCCAGCTCATCGCTGCTGGTGACCTCGAAGGCGGTGGTGGTTTCACGCGGGTCGCCCTCGTAGTAGCACAGGGTGTGATCGCGGCTGTCGGAGCGAAAATACACCGCACCGTTGGCCTCGCGGGCCACCTGCAAACCGAGGATCTGCGTCGCGTAGCGGCGTGCGTCGTCCAGGTTGGCGGTCCCCAGGCGCACGTAGCGGATATCGTGCAGGTTGATCATGGGTGGAGTCCCTTGGTTTTATTTTTGTCTGGACTCATCCTCGCAACCGGCGCTTAATCGCAGAAGCTAATTCTCTTTATTCGCACTATTTGATTTGATTATAGAGATGCGCACCGACCTCAATCTGCTACGCGTCCTGCTGGCCGTCTACGAAACCGGCAACGTCACCGCTGCGGCGAAACAGCTGGGCATCAGCCAGCCCGCCGCCAGCGCCGCCCTCGCCCGTCTGCGCCATTCGCTGCAGGATCCGCTGTTCATCCGCTCCGGTGCCGGCATGGAGGCCACGCCACGAGCCCAGGGCATCATCGAGCGCACCCGCGAAGTCATCGAAATCATCGACCGTGACATCCTCAGCAGCCCGACCTTCGACCCCGCCATCGCCGAAGACGAGTTCGTGTTATGCCTGAGCGAGATCGGCGAGGTGGTGTTCCTGCCGCCGTTGTTCCAGAAGCTGCGCCAGCTCGCGCCACGCGTTCGCCTGCGCACGCTCAGCCTGGCGCCCGATGCGCTCACCGACAGCCTGCATGACGGCAAGGTCGATGCCGTGCTCGGTTATTTCCCCGACCTCACGGCCCCCAACATCTACCAGCAACGGCTGTTCTCCCACGACCTCACCTGCATGCTGCGCCGCGGTCACCCACTGGCCCGCGAGCGCCTGGCGCTCGAGGATTTCGCCCGCATGGAGCACCTGCAGGTGCGCGTCGGCTGCCGCCGCCAGGAGATGTTCGAGGCGCACCTGAACGAAGCGGGGATCAAGCGCAACATCGTGCTCGAGACCTCGCACTACATGAGCGTGCCCTCGATCATCGAGCAGTCCGACCTGGTGGTGGTACTGCCGCGCACCGTGGCCAACCTGTACCTGGATACCGTGAACGTGCAGATCGTCGAGCCGCCGGTAGAGATCCCCTGCTACGACCTCAAGCAGTTCTGGCACGCACGCTTCCAGCAGGCGCCACGCAGTGTGTGGTTGCGCCGGGTGATCAGCGAGTTGTTTGCGCAGGGCTAGAAGCAACGGACGCCCGAGCACGCTGGCAAGGGCGCGCCCCGGGGGCTACCATGTGCAGCCTCTGGCGCGACCTTTTGCCGCGCCCTCGCCTGCAGCCTGAAAGCCGTCCCATGCCCTTCGAACTCACCGTAGAACCGCTTACCCTGCTGATTCTCGCCGCAGTGGCCTTCGTCGCCGGTTTCATCGATGCCATTGCCGGTGGTGGCGGCCTGCTCACCACCCCCGCCCTGCTCACCGCCGGCATGCCGCCGCACCTGGTGCTGGGCACCAACAAGCTCAGCTCGACCTTCGGCTCGGCCACCGCCGGGTTCACCTACTACCGGCGCAAGTTGTTCCACCCGGCCCAGTGGCGCCTGGCGATCGTCGGCACCTTGAGCGGCGCGCTGATCGGCGCGGTGATCGCCCACTACATGCCTGCCGAATGGCTGAACAAGATGCTGCCGGTGATCGTCTTCGCCTGTGGCCTGTACCTGCTGTTCGGCGGCACCCCCAAGGCGCCGCTGGATGCCGATGCACCGATCAGGAAAAAATGGCAGTTCCCCCAGGGTTTCAGCCTAGGCTTCTACGACGGCGTGGCAGGCCCCGGCACGGGTGCGTTCTGGACGGTAAGCACCCTGCTGCTCTACCCCATCGACCTGGTACGTGCCAGTGGTGTGGCGCGCAGCATGAACTTCGTCAGCAACATCGCGGCGCTGACGGTGTTCGTGATTTCCGGGCAAGTGGACTATATCGTCGGCCTGGCCATGGGCGTGTCGGTGATGATCGGCGCGTTCTTCGGCGCCCGCACCGCGATCAGCGGCGGCAGCAAGTTCATTCGCCCGGTGTTCATCACCGTGGTGCTGGCACTGACCGTGCGCCTGGCCTGGCAGCATTGGTTCGGCCAGGCCTGAGGGCTGAGTCAGGTCGGCAGCACCGGCTCCGCCAACCCCAGCCGCCGCGCCACGTACAGGTCGATCAGGTAACGGGCGATGGAGCGTCCGGCGGGCAATGGCGGCAGGTCGTGTACGCTGAACCACTGGGCATCCTCGATCTCGTCAGGCTGCATGACGATCTCGCCGCCCGCGTACTCGGCGTGGAAGCCCAGCATCATCGAATGCGGGAACGGCCAGCACTGGCTGCCCACGTACTGGATGTTCTTGACCTGCACCGCCACTTCCTCGCGCACTTCGCGCACCAGGCAATCCTCAGCCGACTCGCCCGGTTCGGCAAAGCCGGCCAGGGTGCTGTACACCCCGGTGACGAAGCGCGGTGAACGCGCCAGCAGGATTTCGTCGCCACGGGTCACCAGCACGATCATGCTGGGCGAGATGCGCGGGTAGCTGCGCAGGTCGCAGGCCTGGCAGTACATCGCCCGCTCCCAGCGGATCTGCGTCATCGGCTGGCCGCAACTGCCGCAGAAACGATGCTCGCGCGCCCAGGTGCCGATCTGTGCGGCATAACCCAGCAGCTTGTAGGTGTCGAAGTCGCCTTCGAGCATGAACTGGCGCAGGCCGCGCCAGCTCATGCCCGGCAGTTCGCTGGCAGTGCGCAGCTCCAGGAGGAACACCGGCTCGCCGTCGAAATGACCGATTCCGTGCTCGCAGAGCACGTCCAGCTCCTGGCGCTTGAGCCAGTCACGCGGGAACAACGCACCGTTGTCATCCACCAGGAACCCCGCAGGGCTGCGGGCGACGGCCAGGCCGCCAGCGGTCTGCGGGTCGAGTACTGCGGTAGTCCAGCGTGCTGACATGTTCGGCTCTCTTCAGGCGCGTGCGCCGTCAGGAGGTCAGTCGGCGAACGTCGGTTTCTGTTTGTTCATATGGGCCGCCACCGCGACCCGCAGGTCTTCTGACTGCAGCATGGCAGCGTTCCAGGTGGCGATGTACTGCAGGCCATCGTCGATACGATGGTCGCGCATGTAGCTGATCATCTCCTTGGTACCGGCCACGGCGATGGGTGATTTTCCTGCAATTTCCCGGGCGATGGCAAAGACTCCGTCGAGCAATGCCGCCTGGTCGTCATACACCCGGTTGACCAGGCCGATGCGCAACGCCTCGTTGGCATCGATCATACGCCCGGTGTAGGCCAGCTCACGCATCATGCCGTCGCCGATGATACGTGGCAAACGTTGCAGGGTGCCGACATCGGCGGCCATGCCCATGTCGATTTCCTTGATCGAGAACTGCGCATCGGCGCTGCAATAGCGCATGTCGCAGGCCGACACCAGGTCGATGGCACCGCCGATGCAATAGCCCTGGATCGCCGCCAGCACCGGCTTGCGGCATTTGTCGACAGCCGTGAACGAGCTTTGCAGACGCAGGATGGTACGGCGCAGCAGGCGCGCATTGCGGCCGGCGTCCTTGCCCATCTGGCCGGCCAGCGAGGCCAGCATCATCAGGTCGATCCCCGAGGAAAAATGCTTGCCCGCGCCACTGACAACCACCGCACGCACCGCCTCGGTGTCGTCGACCCACTGGAAGATCTCTACGATTTCCTCCCAGAAGGCAGCGTTCATCGCGTTGATTTTTTCCGGGCGATTGATCTGCACATGGGCGATGTTGTCGGTCAGTTCGACCTTGAACGCGGTGTACTCGGTCACGGGCGGCACTCCTGTGGGGAAAGGGTTCACGCGCCGGACTATAACGCACCTGCAAGGCGATGCTTGTGCCAAAGGCGGGACTGATTGCCAGTGGTAAAGAACAGGCTGTCGATTCGCGCCCTGCCCGTTCGACCAATGTTCAGGCACCGCAGTGACCTATTCTTCCACTGCCCCGAACACCCCCTCGCGAGGACATACCCATGCGCACACTCATCGTTGCCGCGTTCGTCAGCCTGGACGGCGTCATGCAAGCCCCCGGCGGCCCGCAGGAAGACACCAGCCAAGGCTTCGGTTTCGGCGGCTGGCTCGTACCCTACGCCGACGAAACCTTTGGCCATGTCATGCAAGCGCTGTTCAGCCAGCCTTTCGAGTTGCTGCTGGGGCGGCGGACCTACGACATCTTTGCCGACTACTGGCCCAAGGTCGGTGCGGATTCGGACAACACGCCCATGGCCGAGCTGTTCAACAAGGTGCCCAAGCACGTCGCCACCCATCACCCCGACACCCTCGACTGGCAAAACAGCCGCGCCTTGGGCGCTGACGTGATCCAGGCCGTGCGCGCGCTCAAGCAGCAGGACGGCCCGGCACTGCTCACCCAAGGCAGCGCCGAACTGGTGCAGCAACTGTTGGCAGCCGGATTGGTGGACGAGCTGCGCCTGTTGATCAACCCGGTGATGCTCGGGCACGGCAAACGGCTGTTCGCAGACAACGCGCAACCGGCGGCCTTGAGCCTGGTCGAGTCCTTGAGCTCGCCACGCGGGGTACTGCTCGCCCATTACCGACGCAGTGGCGAGGTGCAGACCGGCAGCTTTGCCTGACACACTGCCTACCGCGAGTTGTGCCCACAGGCGTGTCGCGCCTTAGAATGGGCCAACACTCTCTGGAAGCATTTCACATGGACCTGCTGTTTCTGGGCACCAGCGCCGGGGCGCCTACCAAGGCGCGCAATGTCAGCGCCACGGCCGTCATCGACACCAGCGGCAGCGGCTGGTATCTGGTCGATTGCGGCGAGGCCACCCAGCACCAGCTCCTGCACACGCCGTTGTCGGTCCGCGACCTTCGCGCGATCTTCATCACCCACGTGCATGGCGACCACTGCTTCGGTCTGCCCGGTCTGCTGGCCAGCGCCGGTATGTCCGGGCGCAGCGAGCCACTCGAGCTGATCCTGCCAACTGTCCTGCACGACTGGGTGCGCCAGAGCCTTTCGGTCAGCGACACCTACCTGCCCTTCGAGCTGTGCCTGCACGCTGCCGAAACCTTCGGCAACTGGAGCAACGCCAGCCTGCAGGTCAATGCGGTCGAGCTGTCCCATCGAGTGCCGAGCCGTGGTTATGTGTTCACCGAGATCAATCCCGAGCCGCGCCTGGACATCCCGCGCCTGGAGGCCGACGGCATCCCGCGCGGCCCGCTGTGGGGCGAGCTGGCAAAGGGCATTGCCGTGGTTCACGAGGGCCGCAGGCTCTATCCACGGCACTACCTGCGCGCCTCCCGACCGGCGCGACGGGTCATCGTCTGTGGCGACAACGATCGCCCCGAGCTGTTGGCAGAAGTTGCCAAGGGCGCGGATGTACTGGTGCACGAAGCGACCTTCACCCAGCCACTGATCGAGCGCACCGGCATCAGCTTCGGACACAGCAGTGCCGAGGCGGTGGCGAAATTCGCCCAATCGGCTGGGGTCAAGAACCTGGTGTTGACTCACTTCAGCGCCCGTTACCAGGGCGATCCACGGCGCAGCCCGTGCATCGATGATCTCCACGCCGAAGCCCAGGCCCACTACGACGGCAGCTTGATCCTGGCGCGCGATCTTCAGCGCTATCACCTGGACCGGAACGGGGACTTGCTGCACGAACCAAATACTTGAGCGCGAAATTGCACTGAACCAACCGACCTGCGGCGTGATCCTTCCCTAGGCGCAGCCAGCGTAAACGCGCTGGCTTTCATCGCCAACGACAAGGAGCCGCCATGACCACGACCGTCCACGACCCCTACCGGTGCACGCCCGGGCCGCTGCATGCGACCCTGCTGGCCGGCACCGTGCCGCTGTTTCTCGGGGCATTGATCAGTGACATCGCCTACTACCAGACCTTCCAGATCCAGTGGAGCAACTTCGCCGCCTGGCTGATCGCCGGAGGGCTGCTGTTCTGCGGCCTGGCCGTGCTGTTCGCACTGGCCAACCTGGTGCGCGCCGAGCGCAAGGCCGGTCGCCCGGTGCTGTACGTGCTGCTGTTGGTGGTGACCTGGCTGCTGGGGCTGGTCAACGCCTTCGAACATGCCAAGGACGCCTGGGCGGTCATGCCCTCGGGGCTGGTGCTGTCGGTGATCGTCAGCGTGCTGGCCTGCATCGCCACCTGGGTCGGCCTGACCAACCTGCGCTCGGGAGGTGCCGCATGAAGACGCCTCTTGCCCTGTCGATCCTGAGCATGAGCCTGCTGCTGGCCGCCTGCGGTGGTGACGGCGATGCCACCCAGGCCCGCGGCCCCGACCCGAAACTTCCGGCCCCCGAACGTGGCCTGCTGCCGAGCATGAAGATCGCCGAACCGGCACTGTGGGGCGAGCAGAAACCCAAGGTGCCGGACGGCTACAGCATCACGGCCATCGCCACCGACCTGAAGATCCCGCGCCAGACCCTGATCCTGCCCAACGGCGACATCATCGTGGCAGAAGGCCGTGGCGGCAATGCCGCCAAGCTCAAGCCCAAGGATGTGATCGCCAGCCAGATCAAGGCCAAGGGCAACACCCAGGTCAAAAGCGGCAACCGCCTCACGCTGCTGCGCGATGCCGATGGCGACGGCCGCTACGAAGTGCAGACAGTGTTCGCCGACAACCTCAACGCCCCTTACGGCCTGGCGTTTGCCGATGGCAAGCTGTACGTGGCCAACCAGGATGCCCTGGTGCGCTTCGATTACCAGGACGGCCAGACCAAGGCCGATGGCCCGCCGACCACGCTTACCGAGCTGCCCTCGGCGATCAACCACCATTGGACCAAGGCGCTGACCATCAGCCCGGACGGTCGCTACCTGTATGTGGGCATCGGCTCGAACAGCAACATCACCGAGCGCGGCATGGAAGTGGAGATCGACCGCGCGATGGTCTGGCAGATCGACGCCCAGACCGGCGCGCACAAGCCCTACGCCACCGGCCTGCGCAACCCGACGGCGCTGACCATCCAGCCTGATTCGGGGCAACTGTGGGCGGTGGTCAACGAACGTGACGAGTTGGGGCCGGACCTGGTGCCCGACTACCTGACCTCGGTGCGCGAAGGCGCCTTCTACGGATGGCCCTGGAGCTACTGGGGGCAGAACGTCGATACCCGCGCGCAACCGCAGAATCCGGAGAAAGTCGCCGCCGCGATCAAGCCGGACTACAGCCTCGGTTCACATGTCGCCGCCCTGGGAGTCGATTTTTCCCTGCCGGCGATGGGCGAGAAATTTGCCGATGGCGTGTTCGTGGGCGAGCACGGCAGCTGGAACCGGCCCAATCCTGTCGGCTACAAGGTGATCTTCGTGCCGTTCAGCAATGGCAAACCAGCGGGTGAGCCAATCGACTTCGCCACCGGTTTTCGGGGTGAGGATGGCAAGACCCGCGGCCGCCCGGTGGGGGTGACAGTGGATCCGAAAGGCGCGCTGATCATCGCCGACGACCTGGCCAATACCGTGTGGCGGGTGACGCGTAATCAGTGATGCGCTAAATCAAGGCCAGCCCGCCCCCACAGGGGGATGGCTGGCCTTGATGTTTTGAACCGCACCCGCCATGGCCCTAAACCGCCAAGCCTACCCCGCCCAGCACCACCACCGATGCCTCCAGCAAACGCAGCGACATCGCCACCCCAACAGCCAGACCCCGTCCCTGATCACGATCTGACGGAACGTTCGCAAAGCAACACTCCAGCCTGTGAAAGCGATATTTTTTTCTGTAACGAAAATGTAATATTCGCTTTCGCAGATAAAACAACAACGTTGGAGTACCCCGATGTTTGCCTTCTTCCGCCCCGCCGTGCACCGGGCGCCGCTGCCCGCTGAACAGGTCGACAGTACCTATCGCCGCCTGCGCTGGCAGATCTTCGCCGGCATCTTCTTCGGTTATGCAGGCTACTACCTGCTGCGCAAGAACTTCTCCCTGGCCATGCCCTACCTGATCGACGAGGAAGGCTACACCCGCGGTCAGCTCGGCCTGGCCATCTCGGCCATCGCCATTGCCTACGGCCTGTCCAAGTTCCTCATGGGCCTGGTGTCCGACCGCTCCAACCCCCGTTACTTCCTGCCTTTCGGCCTGCTGGTGTCGGCAGCGGTGATGTTCGTGTTCGGATTCGCACACTGGGCCACCTCCAGCGTCACCATCATGTTCATCCTGCTGTTCATCAACGGCTGGGCCCAGGGCATGGGCTGGCCGCCGAGCGGGCGGACCATGGTGCACTGGTGGTCGCAGAAAGAGCGCGGCGGCGTGGTGTCGGTGTGGAACGTGGCACATAACGTGGGTGGCGGCCTGATTGGCCCGCTGTTCATCCTCGGCCTGGGCTGGACCAACGACTGGCATGCCGCCTTCTATGTACCGGCCGCCGTGGCCGTGCTGGTGGCCGTATTCGCCTTCGTTACCATGCGCGACACCCCGCAATCGGTGGGCCTGCCGCCGATCGAGGAATACAAGAACGACTACCCCGAAGGCTACGACGCCAGCCACGAACAGGAATTCAGCGCCAAGCAGATCTTCGTCAAGTACGTGCTGCGCAACAAGATGCTCTGGTACATCGCCCTGGCCAACGTCTTCGTCTACCTGCTGCGCTACGGCGTGCTCGACTGGGCGCCGACCTACCTCAAGGAGGCCAAGCACTTCACCGTCGACAAGACCTCCTGGGCCTACTTCTTCTACGAGTGGGCAGGCATCCCCGGCACCCTGCTGTGCGGCTGGATGTCGGACAAGATCTTCCGTGGCAATCGCGGCCTGACCGGCATCGTGTTCATGGCCCTGGTCACCGTCGCCACCCTGGTGTACTGGCTCAACCCACCGGGCAACCCCACTGTCGACATGATCGCGCTGTTCTCCATCGGCTTCCTGATCTACGGCCCGGTGATGCTGATCGGCCTGCAGGCGCTGGAACTGGCGCCGAAGAAAGCCGCCGGCACCGCTGCCGGGTTCACCGGTTTGTTCGGCTACCTGGGCGGCTCGGTCGCAGCCAGTGCCGCGATGGGCTTCACCGTCGACCACTTCGGCTGGGACGGCGGCTTCGTGCTGCTGGTCGGTGCCTGCCTGCTGTCGATCGCCTTCCTGCTGCCGACACTGCGCCACACTCAGGTTGCCAGCAGCCGGCGCGAAGCGGTGGCGTGATCAACTGATATAACGCCTGCGGCAAACAACAAGGCCGGTGACATTTTTTGTCACCGGCCTTGTTGTTTCAGCGCCAGGAAAGTTGCCCCCTGCCCTTCCAGGCGCACTGAAATCAATGCGCGAAAAGATGGCTCTTCGCCACAGTTCATTAAATACCAGGCATAAAAAAGCCGCCTGAGATCAGGCGGCAAACAACCAAAGGGCGATAAAGTGGAGCCCACCCAGGAGGTGCTCTAGCACGGGGGATGTCCTGAGTGCACGAATACTTTATCGGGGCCGACTTTAACCCCTTGGCCACTCGATACTGCAATCAAAAACCGTGATTTCGATTATCAACGAAACGAAATGGCATGCGCGGCGCGGCATTTGTTACTAGTAGCCCGGCATCAATACCGGCTGCACCCTTACAACAATTACATTCCTTTATTCAGACACCTGCCTCAACAATTCCAACCAAGGGGTATGACATGTCGCCATTGCGACTCTCCATGCTGAGCGCGGCGCTACTGTGCGCGCCGTTGCAAGCCGCATTCGCCGAAGCCGTTTCGAGCCAGTCCGAAGCCAAGGGATTCTTCGAAGGCAGCGAGCTGAACGCACGCCTGCGCAACTACTACTTCAACCGTGATGGCAAGTCGCAAGGCCCGGATCGCCGCGACTGGACCCAAGGCTTCACCCTCAACTACAGCTCCGGCTTCACCCAGGGCACCGTGGGCTTTGGCGTCGAAGCGTTCGGCCACCTGGCAGTCAAGCTCGACGGCGGCAAGGGCACCTCCGGCACCGGCAACCTGCCCGTCAGGGACAACGGTGCCCCCGAAGACGACTATGGCCGCGCCGGGGGCGCATTGAAGCTGCGCATCTCCAAGACCGAACTGCGCTGGGGCGACCTGCAACCCACCGCGCCGGTGTTCGCTGCCGGCGGTACACGGCTGCTGCCGCAAACGGCCACTGGCTTCAACCTGCTCAGCAGCGAGATCAAGGGGCTGGACTTGGAGGCGGGCCACTTCACTGGTGGCAACGGCCCGGTCACCACCAATGGCGACCATGGCCTGTGGGCCTCCTACGCCAACATCCAGGCCGACAGCATCGACTACATAGGCGGCAAATACGCGGTCAACGACGCCCTGTCGGTGTCGCTGTATGGCTCCAAGCTGCAGGACATCTGGCGCCAGTACTACGGCAACGCCAACTACATCCTGGCGCTGGCCGACGACCAGTCGCTGAACTTCGACTTCAACCTCTACCGCACCAACGACGATGGCCGCGCCGACGCCGGCTCGATCAACAACACCACCTGGTCGTTCTCCACCGCGTACAACTTCCTCTCGGCGCACACCATCACCCTGGCCTACCAGAAAGTGCACGGCGACACCCCGTTCGACTACGTCGCCTTCGGCATCAACGGCCCGGGAGACACCGGTGACGGAATCTTCCTGGCCAACTCCATCCAGTACTCGGACTTCAACGGCCCGGAGGAAAAGTCATGGCAGGTGCGCTACGACCTGGACATGAACACCTTCGGCGTGCCGGGGTTGAGCTTCATGGCCCGCTACGTCAACGGCCATGGCATCGACGGCAGCAAGATGGCCTCTGACAGCAAGTACCTGGGCTATGGCTATGGCGAGGATGGCAAGCATCATGAGACCAACCTCGAAGCCAAGTACGTGGTGCAGTCCGGCCCGGCCAAGGACCTGTCGGTGCGCCTGCGCGAGGCGATCCACCGGGGCAATGCCGACCAGGCCGAAGGGGATGTCAACGAGTTCCGGGTGATCGTCGACTACCCGCTGTCGATTCTCTGATCGCGACGTCAGTGCCGGCCCTATCGCGGGACAAGCCCGCTCCCACAGGAACTCCGCTGATCTTGAAACCAGCGGAGTTCCTGTGGG
>NZ_JABWRM010000025.1:0-67794 GCF_014268955.1 Pseudomonas sp. RW3S2
GGTCATCGTCAAGATTCATTTCGCAAAACCCCTATCTGCGTGAGCAGGTAGGGGTTTTGTCTTTCTGGCGTTCGCCAGACCGGACCGCCCATGCCACGGGACAAGCCTGCCTCTACAGGGTATGGTGCACCTCTATTCTTCCCTGACCCGGCCCGCATGCGCTACGACCTTACCAGCCTGGACCTGTTCATCACTGTCGCCCAGGAGCGCAATCTGACGCGCGCTGCGGGTATCAAGCACCTGGCGGTCTCGGCGATCAGCAAACGCATCAGCGAACTTGAGGCGCAGATCGGTTCGCCGCTGCTGATTCGCAACGCGCGCGGTGTCGAGTTGACGCCTGCCGGTCAATCCCTGCTCTATTACGCCCGTCAGCTCAAGCAGACCCTGGCACAGCTGGACAACGAACTCAGCGAGTTCGCCGCAGGGGTCAAAGGCCATATCCGCATTCACGCCATCACCTCGGCGCTGTCGCAGTTCCTGCCCCAGGACATGGCTGGCTTCACCCAGCTTTACCCACAGATCAAGTTCGATATCGAGGAAGGTGTAGGCTCGGCGGTAGTCCGCGCTGTCGCGGATGATCACGCCGACCTCGGTATCATCTCGTCGCACACAGCCCCACTGGGGCTTGAAACCCTGCCTTACCGGCACGATGAACTGGTGCTGGTGGTGCCGGTAGAGCACGAGCTGGCCAAACGCCGCACCGTACAGTTCAGCGAGGTGCTGGCATACGAGTTCGTCGGCCCGCACCTGGACAGCACCCTGCACAGCCTGCTCACCGAACAGGCCAAAGAAATGGGTCAACCGCTCAAGTTGCGTATTCGTATCAGCAGCTTCGACTGCATGTGTCGCATGGTCGCCAATGGCCTGGGTATTACCGTGCTGCCACGTAGCGCGGTGGAGCCCTACGTGCGCAGCCACAGCCTCAAGCGTGTGACCCTGTCAGAGCCCTGGGCCCACCGCTCATTGCTGCTGGTATTCAAGAAGTACGAGCTCGCCTCGCCGACGCTCAAGACCTTCATCGACCACCTGGGCGCTCCCTCCCAGCCATAACCTTCCTTTCGAGCGTTCTCCGATGGAGAACGCTGACGTGATAATCGATCAATTTTCACCCCTCGCTCCAGCGCCTAGCATTGGCTCACCTGCAGCGTCGTCGCCTGAACGACGCCATGATGACAAGAAGCCGAGCGACACGCGCATGATCGACAATGCCCACCTGATGAGCCCCCTGCAGATCGACCAGGATCACTTCACCTACCTCGATCTCAAGAAACTGCTGACGCCCACCCAACTGCAGCGCTTGCCCTACGCCATCCGCATCCTTCTGGAGAACGTGGCACGCTGTTCTCCCGAGGCGCTGGACGCCGTGCTTGCCCGCGCCATCGGCGAGGGGCCGGACTGCGAGGTGCCATTCCAGCCCAACCGCCTGATGTTCCATGACACCACGTGCCTGCCAGCCCTGGCCGACTTTGCCGGTATGCGCGATGTGGTCGCCGAACTCGGCGGCGACCCGGCGGCGATGAACCCGCTGATTCCTGCGGTGCTGACCATCGACCATTCGGTGATCGTCGAACACTACGCAGAAGCCGATGCGGTGGAGCAGAACCTCGAGATCGATTTTCGTCGTAACAGCGAGCGCTATCGCTTCATCAAGTGGGCGCAGAAGAGCCTGGACAATTTCGGTGTCATTCCGCCGGGGACTGGCATCATCCACCAGATGAACATGGAGGCCCTGGCCAAGGTGGTGTGGGAAACCCGCACCGCCGAGGGGCAGCGTTTGCTGCACCCTGACGACATGGTCGCCACCGACAGCCACACGCCGATGATCAACGCCATCGGTGTGCTCGGCTGGGGTGTAGGCGGCCTGGAAGGCCAGGCGGCGATGGTGGGTGAGCCGGTGCCGATCAACTTCCCCCAGGTTATCGGTTTTCGCGTCAGCAACGCCCTGCGTTCTGGAGTGACCGCCACCGACCTGTCGCTGCACGTGGCCGAGATCCTGCGCCAGCGTTCGGTGGTGGGCAAGTTCGTCGAGTTCACAGGCCCGGGTCTATCGAACCTCGGTTGGGCTGCGCGTGGCACGGTATCGAACATGGCGCCCGAGTATGGTGCCACCGTGGTGTTCTTCCCCTTCGATGACCAGACCCTCGATTACCTCAAGCTCAGCGGTCGCTCCGCCGAGCTGTGCCTGCAGGCCACCACCTACCTGCAGGCCCAGGGGCTGTATCGCCACGACGCGCTGCCGGAGCCTGAATTCGACGAACTGATCGAGCTCGACCTTGCCAGTATCGAGCCCAGCGTCGCAGGCCCCTACCAGCCGCACCAGCGTCAGCCGCTGTCGCGCGCCGGTGAGTCGTTCCGCGAACAGGTGCTGGGCGGTAGCGAGCTGATCGGCAGCCGCTACCTCGCGCCCAGCTTCGGCGAGGCCATCGACCATGGCGCGGTGGTGCTCTCGGCCATCACCAGTTGCACCAACACCGCCAACCCCGCGCAGATGATCCAGGCCGGTCTGCTGGCCCGCCGCGCGCGGCGGTTGGGGCTCAAGCGCAAGCCCTGGGTGAAGACCTCGCTGTCGCCCGGCTCGCAGGTGGTGGCTGATTACCTGAGCGAAGCCGACTTGCTGCAGGACTTCTCCGCGCTGGGCTTCGACCTGGCCGGGTTCGGCTGCATGACCTGCATCGGCAACTCCGGCAAGCTCGAGGCACATGTCGAGGCCTTTGCTGATCAAGGCCTGAAGGGGGTGGTGGTGCTTTCAGGCAACCGCAACTTCGAAGGTCGGGTAAACCCCAAGGTGCCTGCGGGCTACCTGGCATCGCCTGCGCTGTGCGTAGCCTTCGCCATTGCCGGGCGCATCGATATCGACCTGACCCACGAGCCGCTCGGTCAGGATAGCGCCGGTAACCCGGTTCACCTGCACGACCTGATGCCCACTGATGATGAAGTGCAGGCGCTGGTGGCCCAGGTGGTCAAGCCCGAGTTCTTCCAGCAGCGCCTGGCCACGGTGTGGGCCGGCACCCATCATTGGCAGGCCCTCTCGGCCGAGGGCAGCGTGCAGTTCCCCTGGGATGCACGCTCGACCTACCTGCGCCGCCCGCAATACCTGGCCGATATCCAGGCCGAACCCAAGGCCAGCCTGGCAATCGAGAACGCCCGTACCTTGATGGTGCTGGGGGACAATGTCACCACCGACCACATCTCTCCAGCCGGCGCCATTCCCGCCAGTAGCCTGGCCGGCCAGTGGCTGCTGGACCGCGGCGAAGACCCGCAGGACCTCAATCAGTATTCGACCCGGCGCAGCAACCACGAAGTCATGCTGCGTGGTGCCTTCACCAACAAGTCGGTGAAAAACCGTCTGCTCGGTGATACCCAGCCTGGCGTCGGCGCCTGGGCCTGGAATGCCGACCACAGTCAGTGCCTGCCGCTTTACGAGGCCGCGCAGAGCTATGTCGGCACCCCCATGGTGGTGTTCGCCGGTATCAACTACGGCGCAGGCTCCAGTCGCGATTGGGCGGCCAAGGCCCAGGCGTTGCTTGGCGTGCGAGCTGTGGTGGCGCGCAGCATCGAGCGTATCCACCGCAGCAACCTGATCGGCATGGGTGTGCTGCCTTTGCTGTTCCCGGCAGGGCAGGGCGTCGATGACCTGCAGCTCGACGGCAGCGAGCAGTTCGATTTCATCGGCCTGGACGAACTGAGGGTCGGTGACAACCGCATCCGCCTGCAGGTGCGTCGCGTCGATGGCGGTGTCGATGAGGCCGAACTCATCGCACGGCTCGACTCGCAGCAGGAGATCCGCTATCTCACCAATGGCGGTGTACTGCCTTACGTGATCCGCAAGGTGGTGCAGCGCACCCGCGGCTGAGGCCCCGGCATCGTTTGCACATATGAAGGGCGCGGACTTGCCTGGTAGCTCCGCGTCCCTGACCATGGGCAGCCAGCCAGGTGATCCACCTATCCGCAACTGGGAGAACGACCCCTATGTACGCCTATGTCGGCTCGCGCACGACCCGGGAGCGCAATGCCCGTGGCGACGGCATCACTGTCTACCGCCTCGATCAGGCCAACGGCAGCCTGGAGCAGGTCCAGGTCGTCGGTGATCTGGTCAACCCTTCCTTCCTGGCGCTGAATCGCTCTGGGGATCGGCTCTACACGGTGCATGGCGACCTCGACGAGGTCAGCGCCTTCACTGTCGACAAGGCCACTGGTCGGCTCGCGTTGCTCAACCGTCAGCGCTGCGAGGGCAGAAATCCGGTGCACCTGGCACTGGACCCGAGCGAGCGCTTCCTGGTGGTGTCGAACCACATCACGGGCACGCTTGCCGTGCTCAATGTCGAACAGGACGGGCGCATCGGCCCCCTCAGCCAGTTGCTCACGCTTGAGGGGCCGATCGGCCCGCACCGTATCGAGCAGCCCTTCGCCAAGCCGCACTTCAACCTCTTCGATGCCTCGGGCCAGTTCGTCCTGGTGCCGGACAAGGGGCTGGACCGGATATTCACCTTTCGCTTCGACGACGGCCGCCTGCATCCCGCCGAGCAGCCTTTCGTCACCACTCGCGAAGGCGCCGGCCCGCGGCATCTTGCAGTGCACCCCAAGGCGCCGTTCGCCTATGTGGTCAACGAGCTGGACTCGACCGTCACCACCTACCGTTTCGACTCGCACAACGGCGCGTTGCAGCCGCTGCAGATCCTCTCGACGCTGCCCTCGACCTACACCGGCAACAGCCGCGCCGCGGAGATCGAGATCGACCGCAACGGTCGTTTCGTCTATGCCTCCAACCGGGGCTACGACAGCCTTGCGGTGTATGCGGTCGATGCAGCCAGTGGTCTTCTGAGCCTGGTCGAAGTGCAGCCCAGTGCCGGCAAGACTCCTCGCTTTTTCGCCCTTACCCCCAATCAGCGTTTCCTCTTCGCGCTCAACGAAGACAGCGACAGCATCGTGGCTTTCGTCGTCGATCCCGAGCAGGGCAGGCTGCGCCAGACTGGTTTCTCGGTGTCCACCGGCAGCCCGGTGTGCATGGTCTTTTCTGCCTGAGCCGATTCTTGAATCGCTGCTGGCCTTTTCGCGGGCCAGCCCGCTCCCACAGGTCTTCTGATTCGCCAGAGGCTGTAACTCTCAATCCCACTCATTGCCCAGCGGAGTTCCAATGACGCTCACTATCCCCCAGGCCGTCCTCGACGAAATTGCCCCTGATGGCGTCCTGCGTGCTGCCATCAACTACGGCAACCCGGTCCTCGCCCAACGCGGCCCTGACGGCGAGCCCCAGGGCGTCTCGGTCGCCCTGGCCAAGCAGTTGGCCGAAGAACTGGGCGTGCGCCTCGAGATGCGCACCTTTGACGCCGCGGGCAAGGTGTTCGCCGCCCTGGAGGAGGGCGCCTGGACCTTGGCCTTCCTCGCCATCGAACCGGTGCGCGAGGCGCAGATCGCCTTCAGCGCGCCCTACGTGCTGATCGAGGGCACCTACCTGGTCAGAAAAGACGCCCCCTTCCAGCACGTCGACGAACTCGACCAATCCGGCCTGCGCCTGGCCGTCGGCAAGGGCGCGGCCTATGACCTCTACCTCAGCCGCACCCTGCAGCATGCCGAACTGTGTCGCGCCGACACCTCCGCAGCTGCCGTCGATCTGTTTGTCGACGAAGGCCTGGACGCCGCCGCAGGTGTGCGCCAGCCTTTGCAGAAGGTCGCCGACACCGATCCGCGCTACCGTGTGCTCGACGGTGCGTTCACCGCGATCCGCCAGGCCATGGCCGTTCCGAGGGGCTGCGACAATTCGGCCGCATTTGTAAGTGACTTTGTCGAGCGTTGCCTGCGTCAAGGCTTTGTTCGGGGGGCTTTGCTGGCCACCGGACAGACCGATGTCAGCGCACCGCGCTGACCGTCCCTGGACTCCACCCACGTCCAATCAATTGAGGTAACAAGCAAGATGGCCAAGGCCGCCGATGTCGTTGTGCAATGCCTGGAAAACGAAGGTGTCGAGTATGTGTTCGGCATTCCCGGCGAGGAGAACCTCGACCTGCTCGAATCCCTGCGCAAGTCGAAGATCAAGCTGGTACTGACCCGCCACGAGCAATCCGCAGGCTTCATGGCTGCCACTTATGGCCGCCTGACCGGCAAGACCGGCGTCAGCCTGTCGACCCTGGGCCCAGGTGCGACCAACCTGGTGACCGCCAGTGCCTACGCGTACCTGGGCGGCATGCCGATGATGATGATTACCGGCCAGAAGCCGATCAAGAAGTCCAAGCAGGGCCGTTTCCAGATCATCGACGTGTGCGGCATGATGGACCCCATCACCAAGTACACCCACCAGTTCGCCTCGGCCGACAACATCCCGGCGCGCATGCGCGAAGCATTCCGCCTGGCCGAAGAAGAAAAGCCCGGTGCCGTGCACCTGGAACTGCCCGAAGACATCGCTGCCGAGCAGACCGACGCGCTGCCGATCCCGCGCAGCCTGCACCGCCGCCCGCTGGCCGAGCACGTGGCCATCGAAGCCGCTGTGCAGAAGCTGCAGAACGCCCGCAACCCGATCCTGGTGATCGGTGCCGGTGCCAACCGCAAGATGACCGCCAAGGTCCTCAAGCAACTGATCGACAAGACCGGCATCCCGTTCATCACCACGCAGATGGGTAAAGGCGTGGTCGACGAGCGTCACCCACGCTTCCTGGGCAACGCTGCGCTGTCGTCCGGTGATTTCGTGCACCGCGCCGTAGAGGCGGCCGATCTGATCATCAACATCGGCCACGACGTGATCGAGAAGCCGCCATTCTTCATGGTCCGTGGCGGCACCGAAGTCATTCACATCAGCTTCCGCTCTGCCGAAGTCGATGCCGTGTACTTCCCGCAGGTCGAAGTGATCGGCGACATCGCCAACGCCGTGTGGCAGATCAGTGAAGCGCTGACCGACACCTCGCACTGGGACTTCACCCGCCTGATGGCGATCCGTGAAGCCAACGAGGCGCAGATCGCCGAAGGTGCCGATGACGACCGCTTCCCGGTCTACCCGCAGCGCCTGGTTGCCGACATCCGTCGCGTACTGCCCTCCGAAGGCATCGTCGCTTTGGACAACGGCATCTACAAGATCTGGTTCGCCCGCAACTACAAGGCGCACAAGCCCAACACCGTACTGCTGGACAACGCCCTGGCGACCATGGGCGCCGGCCTGCCGTCGGCCATGGCTTCGCACCTGGTGTACCCGGACCGCCCGGTGATCTCGGTATGCGGCGACGGTGGCTTCATGATGAACAGCCAGGAGCTGGAAACCGCGGTACGTCTGGGCATGCACATCACCGTGGTGATCCTGCGTGACGACGGCTACGGCATGATCCGCTGGAAGCAGGCCAACATGGGCTTCACCGACTTCGGCCTGGACTACGGCAACCCGGACTTCGTCAAGTATGCCGAAGCCTACGGCGCCAATGGTCACCGCGTGGAAAGCGCCGAAGGCCTGCTGCCGCTGCTTGAGCACTGCATCAAGACCCCGGGCGTGCATGTGATCGACTGCCCGGTCGACTACAGCGAGAACGACCGCATCCTCAACAGCGAGCTGCGTGAGCGCGCGCTGGCGGTGTAAGGCCTGAGGTGCCTTCGCGGGCAAGTCGAGGTTACGATACGCCCGCGAAGGTTTTCACAGTTCAAAACAACTAATTACCACTTGCCATTTGCTTGGGCGCGGCATTTTCAGGTTTCTTTTTTCCTCGAAGGAAGTGCCTGAATCATGACTATAGGATCGTCACACAATCATCCTGCCGATCTGGCTATCAAGCCGAACTCTCCCCTTAAGCCCTGGGCTGCACGATTTCCCAATCCACCTGACCTATGTTTTGACTATCGCCGACTGGTAGAGCAAGTAGACGGTATTGCCCTTGCAACTCGCCCGGAGCATCGCATCTGCATCGTTGGTGCGGGCGTTACAGGCCTCACCACAGCGCGTGAACTGCTGCGTTGTGGTTTCACCCAGATTACCTTGATCGAGCAGTCCCAGCGTATTGGCGGGCGACATCTGACCGTGGTAGGTCATCCAGAGAGCCACGCTCAGTCTTCGACGCCGTTCGAGATGGGAGCCATGCGTATGCCGTTCTTCAATCGAACCGGCGAGCCTCCCAAGGCAGGGCGTTCACTCATGGCCCATTACGCCCAGTTATTTGATCTGAAGATCTCCGACTTTCCTAATCCAGGCACACCGTGGGTCAATGCTACGGGTATATACCTGCGGGAAGGTTTGCTGCATGGCGAGGGAGATCCCAAGTTGCTCATTTGGAAGAATCCAGAGGGCATTACACCCCCACCAACCGAAATCTTGCAGTCGGTTCACGGTAAATGGCAGCGCTTTGCCAAGCGGTTTGCCGAGAAAGTGGCCGCTGTGTATGGGACGGCGGAGTGGGAGGCCATGTGGTCTGCCATCGTTGAGCACTACCATCGTTTGTCCTTTCGCGATCTGGTGCACCTGCCTGTTCTCGACACATGGAGTGCGGCCGATCCTGGCGCGTTCGGTGGGTTGGGAATGGATAGCGACGAATCGGCGATCTTTTATGCCATCGGGATAGGTGACGGTAGTTGGGGCGCCTTCTATGACGTCTGCTGCCTGTATCCGCTACGGACTGCAATTTTTGGATTCAGCAGCCATTTGCAGTTGGTCCACGGCAGGGTGGATGACCAAGGTGTACCGTTGCCCGCGCCTTATTTGGAGCGTGATGGAATCCCCGATAGCAGAGGGGAGAGGTTCCAGGCGCCGACTTATGTAGGCTTGGCGGCAATGGATGAATGCCTGCTTTTCATGCCGCTGGAGGCGGGTGGCACTTCACTCTATGAACAGTGTGTTGCCCGCGACAACGGGCTGCTCACTAGCAGTTCGGTATGTGCACTGCACAAGCTGGCCGATGGCCGTATCCAGGTTGATTATCGATGGCAGCCAAGCGAGCCCGCGGAGGAGAAACTGCTTAGCGACGTCTTCGACAGCGTAATCCTGACGATGCCTTCCTGGTTGATCGAAACCAATATTCGCCTCGAGGGATTCAGTCAGGCTGTATTGCCACAGCCGATTATCGATGCCTGGAAACATGCGCACTGGGAGACCAGTTGCAAGGTTTACGCGCCTCTCGATAAGCGCTTCCTCGACCATAATCCCCAACTGCCGCAGATATTGATTACCGACAGCTTTGTCCACGATGTCTATGCCTATCGCTACAACGACCACTGTGCGCATGACTGCATCCTGCTCAGCTACACATGGGAGGATGATGCGACCAAGCTTGCGGTGTTCTCGGACGATGAACTGGTGGACAAGTGTGTGGCTGAGCTGGATCGAATTCTGATGCGATGCGTCAATATCGCTGAACCCATCTCTCCCTACATCGATAAGCAAAACATTCGCATACAACGCTGGATGACAGATCGTAATTCGTTGGGGTGCGCGAAATTGTACCGAGCTGGTACCTACTATGACGCCGTCAGCCTGATGAAGTACAACCGTGACCTGGCCGGTGCTTCAGGGCTGTACCTTGCCGGTGAGTCCTTTTCTGTCGATGCCGGCTGGACCGAGCCTTGTCTGCGTACAGCCATCGATGTGGTGATCAACCTCTGCGACCACACCCAGGCTCAGTTCAAGGGCGATTTCACTCTTGAGTGCTATCCGCATTATGAGGTCCGGCGGTCTTGACCGATGCGTAGGCAAGTAGGATCTATCTTTCAAGAGATTTGAACCTTTCTTGCATGGTGATGAGAGATCCCTGACTGTTTCTCTTTGTACTTCCCCAGATCTACTGGCGGCCTTCCAAAACAACCACAAGAGGAAGCCGCCATGCACCACCCCGTCAGCCCTGTGCGCGTCGCTGTCATCCAGTACGACCCGCAAGTTGGTCTCGAACATTGCGACGCCAATCTCTGTCAAAGCCTGGCCCTTGTACGGCAGGCTGCGCGCGAAGGCGCCAAACTCATCGTACTGCCCGAGCTGTCCAATACCGGCTATACCTTCCAGTCCCGCTCAGAAGCCTATGACCATGCCGAAACCTTGTCTGAGGGGCGAAGCCTCAAGGCCTGGACGGAGCTTGCCCGCGAGCTGCAGGTCTACCTAGTCGCGGGCTTCGCCGAACGTGATGGCCTCAGGCTCTATGACAGCGCCGTGCTCCTGGGGCCCGGCGGCCTGCTGGGGCATTACCGCAAGGCGCATCTGTGGAACCAGGAGAAGCTTTGGTTCACCCCTGGTGACCTGGGCTTCCCGGTCTTCGAGACGCCAATAGGCAGGATCGGCCTGTTGATCTGCTGGGATATCTGGTTCCCTGAAGTCCCCCGCCTGATGGCCGCGCAGGGTGCCGATATCATCTGCAGCCTGAACAACTGGGTGTGGACGCCACCGCCGCTGTTCGACGAGGCGGGGCGCTGCATGGCGTCGTATCTCACCATGACGGCAGCCCATGTCAACAACCTCTACATCGCCGCCGCCAATCGTATCGGCCATGAACGTGGCGGGCGTTTCCTCGGCTGCTCGCTGATCGCTGGCACCCATGGCTGGCCGCTTGGGGAAGTGGCCGGAGCCGAGCAGGAGTGCATCCTCTATGCGGATGTCGACCTTAGCGCAGCACGTTCGGCGCCCATCTGGAACAGCCTCAATGATCTGCCCCGGGATCGACGTATCGACCTGTACGACGCGACCCTGGGTTATCGGTTGCATGCACCGCTGCCGCGTTGAGGAGAGGGTATGGAACACGTACACGATTCGACACGACGGTCATTCACCTGCACTTTCATCGTGGCCGCCGTGGCCGGGATGCTGCTCGTGGTTTTGGTGTTGGGACAGTGGCCTGATTACGCCCACGTCGCCGCGACCCTGGATCAGCCACTGAGTCGGTTGCGCTGGATCATTGGTGACATCAGCGAGGTTGCGTTCTACAAGCATGAGCTCCCCGCCCTGGGCCTGCTGTTGGGCGCGAGCCTTGCGCATTGGGCCCAGGTTCGGGGCTATCGTTGGCAAGGCTTCGCCATCTGTTACGGCAGCGGGCTCTGGCCATGGCTGCTGCTTAGTTCGATGCTGGGGTTGCTGCTCAGCCACGGGTTGTGGGGCTGGACGCTTTCCAGCGGTACCTGGCAACCGACATTCGTGGCCTTTGTGTCACTGCCAGCGGCCATGGTGCTGTTCTTTGGCGGGGGCTGGCGAGTCGCGATCAATGGTGCTCTGCTCGGTGCCGTGCTAGTGACCCCGGCGAGCCTGATGATGGTCAATTACTTGTGCTACCCGCTGGGCTTGCCGGTAGTCATCGGCAATGTCTGCGGCATGGCACTGGGCAGCGTGGTGGCCTTCCTGTTGTGCAAGCGCTATCCCGTGCTGGTACGTGATGGCCTCGCAGCCGCCCCGTCGACCGCGGGCGCATGCAACCCCGACCATGGCGTTGCCTGGACCCTGCGGCGGGTGCTGGCAGACTTCAGCGAGGCGCCATTTTTCGGCAATGAACTGGCCAGCCTGGGCCTGCTGTTGGGCGTACTGCTGGCTTACATACTCGCACCAGGTGCCCCGGCCTATGGCTCACAGTTGGTGCTGCACATGGTGGCAGGGCAGGCGCTGGCCTCGTTGGTCGGCGTGTTATTGTGGCGACGGCAGTGGATGATGCGGGGCTGGTATCCCACCTACATTCCCATCGTCTCGGTCGTGCCGGCGACGGTCCTCACATGGGGCGGCAGTTGGCAGGTGGTGGTGGCCAGCGCAGTGTTTGGCGCAGTGTTCGCACCGCCCTTGGCCGTGGCCATCACTCAGCGTTTGCCACGCTACATGCACGGTTATATCGGCAATGTGTTGTCCATGGCCATCTGTACCCTGGCGATCGTGCCTCTGGTCGGATGGCTGGCAGGAGGTGAAGCATGACGCAGGAAACGGCATTGCCGCGTGTCGCCATCGGCAGCCTGGGGGGGACGGTCAGCATGCAGGCCGCAGCTCCGGGGCAGGGGGTCACACCGAAACTCGATTGTGATGCAATGCTGGCTGCATTGCCGCAACTGGTCGGGCTGGCGCAGTTCAGCACGGCGACTTTATGCCTGGTACCGAGTGCATCACTGGACTTCACCGGGTTGCTGGAAGTCTTGGCGTGGGCCAAGGCGCAAGTCGGGCAGGGTGCACAGGCTGTGGTGCTGACCCAGGGTACCGATACCCTCGAGGAGGCGGCGTACTTCCTCGACCTGCTCTGGCCATGCGATGCACCAATGATCATGACCGGTGCCATGCGCGCTGCCAGCCACCCTGGTGCCGATGGGCCGGCCAATCTACTGGCGGCCGTGCGGGTGGCCCTGTCCGAGAACAGCCGGGGGAGGGGTGTTCTGGCCGTGATCAATGACCAGATCCATGAGGCCAAAGCGGTTCGCAAGACGGCAAGCCTTGCGATGGCGGCGTTCGAATCCCCGGGCAGCGGGCCCATAGGGCAGGTGGTAGAGGGCTGTGCACACTATCGTCAGGTCGCTTCACGACGCCGAGTGCTGCCTCTCCCGCAGCGCACCAGCCAGCGCGTTGTCCTGCTCGAGGCCTGCCTCGATGCCGATACGACCTTGCTGCAGGCCCTCCCGGGCTTGGGGTATGACGGGCTGGTCGTCGCCGGGTTTGGCGCCGGCCATGTTTCCGAGCCCTGGGCCGATACGTTGGCTGATGTGGTCGGGCACATGCCGGTCATCGTCGCTACCCGCACCGGCAGTGGCTCGACGGCTCGTGCGACCTACGGTTTTGTGGGGGGTGAGATCGACCTGCAGGCGAAGGGCATGCGCATGGCTGGTGTGCTCTGCCCGCGCAAGTGTCGCATCTTGCTCTGGTTGCTGCTGGGCAGCTCAGCCCTCACAGAGTTGGATGACTGGTTGGCCCACTGAGCCGGTGCCCGCATGAGCGGGCACGTTTTGCATGGCTCTGTGCTAGGGTGCACCCCTATTCAATCAGGACGCCAGCCCATGCTCCCGCCGCTCAGCGAAAAAGAACTCCACCGCCTCGAAGACCTCCTGATCACCTACGGCAACGACTACTCGGTACTCAACCTCGCCGAGCTCAACGGTTTCTTCACTGCGCTGGCCAGTTCGCCTGTCAGGGTCAACCCCGAGCAATGGCTGCCAGCCGTTGCCGGCGGCAAGGTGCCCAAGTTCAAGAAGCCCGCCCACGAGGAAGCCTACACTGCGCTGATGCTGCGCTACGCCGACCAGGTCGCCGAGAACCTCGACGGCTTCGAGCCGTTGTTCGAGGAAAGCGAGGGCGAGGAAGGGCCAGCGATCATTCTCGAAGAGTGGTGTTTCGGCTACATGCGCGGCACCCAGGTTGCCGAGTGGAGCAAGTTGCCAGCGCAGCAGGACGCCCTGCTCAAGGCCATTTCCCTGCATGGCCTGGAAGACAATTTCGAGCTGCTCGATGCGATGAGCTTCGACGAACATCAGGCCTGCGTGCCAGGCGTGATCGAGGCGGTCCGCGGTCTGTATCGCTATCAGAAGCTGATACGCAACTGATCACTGGCGCTTCATAGCGAAGTCGACACCCAGAGCAACCGGTGGCCATCGACCTGCCACCGCTTTTATTATTCCGATCAGCGAAATTATGGATTGCTGGCCACACGGATTCTGTTGAACGGCGAACAGGTGCAGGATTCCCTCCAGCAGCGCCACCCTTGGATACCGGCGCTCAGACCTCAACCCTTTGAACCGGAGTCCAGACCATGTCCAACCCTATCAAGCTCTATCACTTCCCCACGTCCGGCCACGCTCATCGTGCCCGGCTGATGCTGTCGCTGCTCAAGCTGGAGCCGGAAGTCATCTTCGTCGACCTGGCCAAGGGCGAGCAGAAAAAGCCTGAGTTCCTGGCCCTCAACCCGTTCGGGCAAGTGCCTGTGATCGACGACAACGGCACCATCATCGGCGACTCCAACGCCATCCTCGTCTACCTGGCCAAGACCTATGGCCAGGGCCGCTGGCTGCCCCAGGATGCCGCCGGCGAGGCCCGTGTACAACGCTGGCTCTCCATTGCCGCCGGCCCCCTCGCCTTCGGACCGGCCGCTGCCCGACTGATCACCGTGTTCGGTGCAGGCTTCAATGCCGACGAAGTCATCGGTCGTGCCCACAACCTGCTCAAGGTGATGGAGGCTGAGCTGGGCAAGGCGTCGTTCCTCACCGGCAGCGAGCCGAGCATCGCCGACATCGCCAACTACTCCTATATCGCCCACGCACCGGAAGGCAACGTGTCGCTGGATGCCTACCCGAATGTGCGAGGGTGGCTGGCGCGGATCGAGGCGCTGGATGATTTCGTGGCGATGCCGCGCACGGCGGCAGGTCTACAGGCCGAGGCCTGATCCTCGCGACAGGAGATGAGTGATGAACGTCGTCGAACCGCTCGAGCAGTCTGCCGCGTGGCCTGGGGACAGCTGCCCTGATATCGACATGCTCGATGTCCCGGCGCTGCCCTGTGCTGCAGAGTGTGAGGCCAGTTACCTGCTGCCGCAGGTCATCACTCATCCCGACCTACTCATTCGCCCCGGCTGCTGAAATAATCGCACATCGTTTCCAGGCAGAAGGGCAGGGCATGGACCACATCCACCTGATGAAGGTATTCGTCGCCGTCGGCGAGCTGGAAAGCTTCGCTGGCGCGGCACGGCGGCTGGACATGTCGCCCGCTGCGGTGACCCGCGCGGTCAGCGCCCTCGAAGAACGCCTGGGGGTCAAGCTGCTGCTGCGTACCACCCGCAGCGTGCGCCTTACCGAGGCCGGCGGCCGTTACCTGGAAGACTGCCGCAGCATCCTCGCCAGCATCGCCGAGGCCAACGAGGCGGCTGCCGGAGTCAACGCCACGCCCAAGGGCGAACTGGCGGTGACCGCGCCGATCCTGTTCGGCAAGAAGTTCGTCATGCCCAGCATCGTGCGTTACTTGCAGCAGTACCCTGAGGTGGACGTGTCGGCGTACTTCCTCGATCGGGTGGTGAACATGGTCGAGGAGGGCATGGATGTGGCGGTGCGCATCGGCCAGTTGCCCGACTCCGGGCTCAAGGCCCTGCGTGTCGGCAAGGTCAGGCGCATGCTCTGCGCCTCGCCCGATTACCTCGCCAGGCACGGCGTACCGACTCACCCCTCCGACCTGCACGAGCATGTGGTGATCGCCACCACCAACCTGTCGCCACGTGCGGGCTGGCGTTTTGGCCTGACCGACGAGCCGACCATGGTGCGCATGAAGCCCCGCCTCACCGTGACCAGCAACGACGGTGCCATTGCCGCCGCATGCGCAGGCCTGGGTATCGCCCGGCTGCTGTCGTACCAGGTGGTCGAGGAGATCGCCAGCGGTCGCCTGCAGGTAGTGCTCGCCGATTTCGAGGAGGCGCCCTGGCCCATCCATATCCTGCACCGCGAGAGCAAGTACGGCTCGGCCAAGGTGCGCGCGTTTATCGACATGCTGGCCGCCGACGTGCGCGCCAAGGGCCTGGACTGACTGCCCGTCAGCCTGGCAGATAACGCAGGCGCAACCCCAGACTGACCTGCTCGCCCTGCTGCAGCAAGCGCAGGCCCGGACGCCCGGGCAGGTGATGGGCGTTGATCGGGTGGCTGACCGGCTCGAAGCAGAAGAAGTCGCGATCTTGCGGACAGAACAACAGAAAGTGGTCGGTGCCGGTGGCCTGGCATTCCAGGCGATAGCCCGCGTCGGGCTGTTCGATGGTGCAGTTGCCTGTCCAGCCTGCGAAGGCGTGGTCGACCGGTGTCAGGGGCAAGTGGCGGGCGCTGTCGAAGCGCCAGGCCTCGGGAATGGGCGCCAGCCGTGATGGCAGCTCACCGCTCTCGCCAAGCCACACCTGGCGGGCGGATGCCTGCAGGCGGGTGTTGGCAGACCTTGGAAAATACGGATGCAGGCCCAGCCCGTGCCAGGTCGCCTGGGCGGCAAGGTGGGTGACGTGCAGCTCCAGGTCAAGACGCCCCTCGTGCAGGTGCACATCCAGCATGGCCTGGTAGGCGAAGGGCTGCTGGCTGTCGAGGATCAGCCGGGCCCGCCGCTGGCTGTGGTGCTCCACACGCCACGGCTGCTGCCAGGCGCTACCGTGGATCGGGTAGGGATCGTGATCGGTGTTCGCGGCCAGGGCCTGCCAGCCGTCCGGGCGGGCAAAGCCGCCAGCGGCGATGCGATTGGACCAGGGCACCAGCGGATAGCAGGCCAGGCGCCGGGGTGAGCCGCTGGCACGTGCTGCGGCGTCGCTGTGGCGCAACAACGCCTGGCCGGTGGCCTTGACCTGCCAGTTGACCAGGCTGGCGCCCAGCGCGGGGGCCAGGGTGAGACGGGTCAGTCGGTCCTGCAGGTGCAGTTCGGTCATTGCGCTGTTCTCCGGCAGGGCCGTGATCATTTCACCGCGGGCTGGCGGCGGTACGTCAGCAGCACGATGCCACTGACCACCACCGCCCCGCCGAGCAGTTGCAGGCCGCTCAACTGTTGGTCGAGCAGGGCCCATCCCAGCAGCAGGGTGGCGATCGGTTCGATGTTCATCACTGGCGCGTTCTGTGCCATGTTCAGCCGCGGCACGCAGACGAACAGCAAGGTGAATGCCACCCCGTACAGCACCACCAGGCTGGCCAGGGCCATCCATCCCCCTGCGCTGCCCGGCAACGACAGGCCCGCCGGCACCCAACCACCAGCGCCTGCCACCAGCATGCTGGTGAACACGATCAGCAAGGTCAGCAGGCTGCGGACCGGGCCATGCACAGCGGCCAGCTTGTTGTCGGTGATCCACAGCGCACAGGCGAACACGCAGGCGGCACCGAAGGCCAGGCTGACCCCGAGGGTCCAGTGCGGATTGCTCGTGCCACTGTCGGCCAGGCGTCCCGGCACATCCAGGGCCAGCACCAGGCCGCAGAGGATCAGGGCCATGAACAGCACCGTGCGCCCGGTTGGGCGTACGCCGTTGAGCGCCCAGTTGAGCAGCGCCAGCAGGATCGGGAAGGTGTTGCCCACCAGCAGTGCCAACGCCACCGGGATGCGCGCCACCGCCGAGTACAGGCACAGGCTCTGGGTGGCGATCAGCAGCCCCAGCAGCAGTTGCCAGCTCCGGGTGCCGCTGGGCAGCCCCAGGGCCTGGCGTTGCCAGAGCACCAGGCTGGCCAGGGCCAGGAAGGTGATGCCCGAGCGGCAGAGAATCGCCAGCAGCACGCCGGTGCCGTCATCGAAGGCGATGCGCGCGGCGATGTGGTTGCCGGCGAACGAGCAGGCCAGCAGCGCCAGGAGGGCGATGGCCAGCTTGCGCGGGAAGAGGGAAGGTGAAGCGGGAACAGCCATGTGCAGGGTCCATTTGCAAAAGAGGTCGACAGTGGGGGGCTTGCCGGAGCGGGGGCCTACGCCAAGAACACCGCGCTGCATGGCACCGGCTCTGCCGGTGATCGCGGGACAAGTCGGGGCGCCGAACCGCCGCTCCCACAGGGGATTGGGCTGGCCTTTAGGACTTGAACAAGACAGGTGCTCCCACCGGGAGAGAGCAGGCTGTCCGCGAACTTACAGAACCACGCTTGGCAGCCACAGCGAGATGGCCGGGATGTAGGTCACCGCCATCAGTACCATGAACAGCGCCAGGTAGAACGGCAGCAGCGCCTTGACCGTCGCCTCGATACTGACCTTGCCGATCGCCGAGCCGACGAACAACACCGCCCCCACCGGCGGGGTGATCAGGCCGATACCGAGGTTGACCAGCATGATCATGCCGAAGTGCACAGGGTCCACGCCGATGCCAGTGATCACCGGCAGCAGGATCGGGGTGAGGATCAGGATCAGCGGCGCCATGTCCATCACCGTGCCCAGCAGCAGGAGCATGAAGTTGATGCACATCAGGATCACGTAGCGGTTGTCCGACAGGGTCAGGAACGCGGTGGTGATCTTCGATGGGATCTGCATCAGCGTCATCACGTAGCCGAAGCTGGCTGCGAAGCCGATCAGGATCATCACGATGGAGATGGTCCGCACCGTGCGATGCATCAGCTTGGGCAGGTCGCGCCACTTGTAGTCGCGGTAGATGAACATGGTCACGAAGAACGACCACACCACCGCCACGGCCGCCGACTCGGTGGCGGTGAACACGCCCGAGAGAATGCCGCCGAGGATGATCACCATGGCCATCAGGCCCCAAAGCGCTTCACCGGCGATCTTCAGCGCCTGGCGCATCGGGATCACTTCGCCCTTGGGGTAGTTGCGCTTCTTGGCGAACAACAGGCACAGGCCCATCATCACCGCACTGAGCAGCAGCCCCGGCATCACCCCGGCCATGAACAGCGAGGCGATCGATACCGAGCCGCCTGCGGCCAGCGAATAGAGCACCGAGTTGTGGCTTGGTGGGGTGAGCAGTGCCTGCACCGAGCCGCTGACGGTCACCGCCGTGGAGAATTCGCGCGGATAACCTTTGCGCTCCATTTCCGGAATCAGCACCGAACCGACTGACGCCGTGTCGGCCACCGAGGAGCCGGAAATCGCGCCGAAGAAGGTCGAGGCCATGATGTTGACCAGCGACAGCCCGCCACGCACGAAGCCCACCAGCACCCCGGCGAAAGCCACCAGGCGCCGCGACATGCCGCCCTCGGCCATGATCGCACCGGCCAGCACGAAGAATGGAATGGCCAGCAGCGAAAACTTGTTAACCCCGCTTGCCACCTGGATCATCATTGCCTGCAGCGGAATGTCGATCCACCAGGCACCGATCAGTGCAGAGAGCCCCAGCGCATAAGCCACCGGCATGCCCAGCAGGATGAGCGCGATGAAACTGCCCAACAGAATGAACGCATCCATTTATGCCGCTCCTTCGCTTTCTTCCACCAGGTCGAAGCGCACCACCCTGCGGTTGCTCTGATCGCCCAGCACGAGTTTTTCCAGCACGAAGATCAAGGTCAGCACGCCGCCCACCGGGATCGGCGCATAGGTCATGCCCACCCGCACGCCCGGCAGCGAGGCGAGAAACTGGTTCCACGTCGTGATGCACAGTTTGGTGCCGTACCAGGTCATGAACAGGCACACCACGATCATCAGCACCTGCACCAGCACGCCAACCAGCTGGCGCAGTGGTGCGGGCATGCGGTCGGTGAGCATCGCCACCGCCATGTGCGCGCCTGCGCGATAGCTGGCGGCGGCGCCGACGAAGGTGAACACCACCATCAGCAGGATCGCCACCGGCTCCGGCCAACTGGAGCCGGTGCCGAGCACGTAACGGGCGAAGATGCCCCAGGGAATGATCAGCGACATGGCCAGGATCGACAGGCCAGCGATCCAGATGCAGCTGCTGTAGAGCCTGTCGTTCAGGCGCAGGAAAAACGTTTTCATGGGCATCACCAGGAGGCGGCACGGCGGGCGCCGTGCTGCCGGAGTCGTCTGGAAGGAGTGGCTTACTCGACCGCGTCGATGCGTTTCATCAGGTCGGCGTACTGCGCACCGTATTTTTCGCGTACCGGGGCCGTGGCGTCATAGAACGGCTTGGTGTCCACGGCGATGAACTCGACACCCGCGGCCTTGAGCTTTTCTTCGCTGGCGGCGGACTTGGCATCCCACAGTTCGCGCTCTTCCATCTGCGCTTCACGCGCGACTTTCTTCACCAGTGCCTGCTGGTCAGGTGTGAGCTTGTTCCAGGTGGTCTTGGACATCACCACCGGCTCCGGCAGGATCAGGTGGTTGGTCAGGGTGAAGTACTTGGCGCTCTGGTAGTGGTTGTGCTCGAGCAGGGTCGGCGGGTTGTTTTCGGCGCCGTCGATCACCCCGGTCTGCAGGGCGCTGAAGATCTCGCCGGTGTCCATGGCGATACCGTTGCCGCCCATGGCGTTGATCATGTCGATGAACAGCGGGTTGCCCTGCACGCGGATCTTCATGCCCTTGAGGTCATCGATGCTGCGCACCGGCTTCTTGGTGTAGATGCTGCGCGAGCCGCCATCCATCCAGGCCAGTGCCACCAGGTTGAATTCGGAGTTGGTGATCTTGTCGAGGATCTCCTGACCGATCTCGCCATCGATGATCTTGCGCATGTGCGCCTGGTCGCGGAACACGAACGGCATGTTGAACACGTTCACATCCGGCACCACCGGGCCGACGATCCCCAGGCTCACGCGGGTCATCTGCACCGCGCCGATCTGCGACTGTTCGATGACTTCCTTTTCCGAGCCGAGCACACCGCCGGCGAACATCTTGAAGGTGATCTCGCCATTGCTGGCCTGTTCGAGCTTCTTGCCCATGTTCTGCTCGGCGACCACTGTCGGGTAGCCGGCTGGGTGGATCTCGGCGAACTTGATGTCCAGTGCGCTGGCGGCACTGGACAGACCGAGGGCCAAGGGGAGGGCGGCAAGAAGCAACGTGCGTTTGAAGGTCATGATGAAACTCCGTGGTTTTTATTATCTGGTTTCGGTCGTGCGGGTGTGGGTGGGCTGGGCGGTCAGCCTTGCCAGGGTGTTTCCTCCAGGCCCTTGACGCCGGGGTTCAGGGCGAACACGCCGCCGGCCAGCGGCTGGTCGGCGAGGTCGATGCCGCCGGGGCGGATCGAGGTGACGTACAGGGTGTCGAGTCGGGGGCCACCGAAGGCGCACATCGCCGGCTTCTTCACCGGTACGTGCAGCGAGCGGTCCAGGCGGCCATCGGGGGCAAAGCGATGGATCACCCCCTCGTCGTTGCCGCAGATCCAGTAGCAGCCGTCCTGGTCGACGGCCGCGCCATCGGGGCGGCCTGGATGCTCGCGCATGTCGACGAACAGCTGCTGGTTATGGGGCGTGCCGCTGTCGGTGTCGTAGTCGAACGACCAGATCTTCTGCACCGTCGGGTGCGAGTCGGACAGGTACATGCGCCTGCCGTCCGGGCTGAAGGCCAGGCCGTTGGGCACGATCATGCCGTCGAGCTGGCAATGCAGGTGGTCCTTGCCATCGAGGCGGTAGAGTGCGCCGACCTGGGCGCCTTGCTGCATGTCCATCAGCATGGTGCCGGCCCAGAAACGGCCCTGGCGGTCACAGCGCCCGTCGTTGAAGCGCATGCCCTCGCGGGCATGCTCGACGCTGGCCAGGAGCGTGCCGAGCAGGCGCCCGTCCGCGGTCGGTTCAAGGATGAACAGGCCGGTCTCCATCGCCCCGACCCAGCCCTGTGCGCCACGGGCGATGCAGGCCAGCATTTCATCGCCCTGCCAGACGTCGTGCTTGCCATCGGCCAGGCGCCAGCGCTGCAGTTGGCGGGCGGGAATATCGACCCAGTACAGGGCCTGCTCGCCGGCATGCCACACCGGGCTTTCCCCGGTGGCGTTGCGCGCGTCGACGATCAGTTCACAGTGCTGCATGGTGCTGCTCCTTGCACGCAGTGGCGCTCAATCGAAGGGGCCGGCAGCGACGAAGGCGCCGCCCTGGTAGACCATGCTGGGGTCGTCGGCGGGGGGCGCGGGCCTTGATTCGACGTCGGCGCGGAACACCTCCGAGCTGTCCTTGGGCTGGTAGCCCAGGTGCTCGGCGTGGCGGTTGTCCCACCAGACAGTGCGGTTGTCGGACGCGCCATAGACCACGGTGTGGCCGACGTCGGGGGTGCGCAGGCTGCGTTCGATGAGTTGCAGCAGGTCGTCGTAGCTCAGCCAGGTGCAAAGCATTCGCGGGTTCTGCGGTTGCGGGAAGGACGAGCCGATACGGATGCTGACGGTCTCGATGCCGTAGCGGTCGAAGTAGAAGCTGGCCAGGTCCTCGCCGTAGCTCTTGGACAAGCCGTAATAGCCATCGGGGCGGCGAGGGGAGTGGGCATCGAGCCGCTCGTCCTGGCGATAGAAGCCGATCACATGGTTGGAACTGGCGAAGACGACGCGTTTTACCCCATGCTTGCGCGCCGCTTCGTAGATGTGGAACACCCCGCAGATATTGGGGCCGAGGATATCCTCGAAACTGTGCTCGGTGGACACCCCGCCAAAATGCAGGATGGCATCGACGCCTTCGACCAGCGCGTGTACCGCAGCCTTGTCGGCCAGGTCGCAGGTGATCACTTCTTCATGCGGACCGGCAGCAGGTGCCATCGGGGCGATATCGGAAAGGCGCAGGACTTCGGCGCTGCCTTTGAGGCGTTCGCGAAGCACCTGGCCCAGGCCGCCTGCCGCTCCGGTGAGCAGCAGGCGTTTGAAGGGAGTAGTGGTCATGGCCAGCTCTTGTCGTTGATTGTTGTAGGTTGTCGTACGACATGGGTCGATTATCGACAGCGAGTTCGCGGCTTGTCAATGCATTGATGGTATCGGTTTACAGGATCGACAGCGGATAGTTGAAGATCAGCCGGTTCTCGTCGAACTCGTTGTTGCTGAAGCTGCGGCGGATGTTGGAGTTGCGCCACTTCACGCTCAGATCCTTGAACGGGCCGCTCTGGATCACGTAGGCCAGTTCCGATTCACGCACCCACTCCTTGCCATCGCTCACCGCGCCGCTGTGCACATCGCGGCCGCTGATGTAGCGGTTCATCATGCTCAGGCCGGGGATGCCGACGGTGACGAAGTTGAAGTCGTGGCGCACTTGCCAGGAGCGTTCGTTGGCGTTGTCGAAGCTGGCGTTGTAGCTGTCGTTGGCCAGGGTGCCGCCGCTGGTGCCGTTGACCCGCATCCAGGTATCGCCGCTGACCTTCTGCAGGCCGACCCAGAAGGTATGGCCGGCATAGCGCGCCGAGAACATGCCCGAGTAGGTCTTGTTGTCCAGCTTGCCGGCACGTTCGGCGCCGTCGTCTTCGCCCTGGAAGTAGCCGAGGTTGGCGCCCAGGGTCCAGTCGCCCAGTGGCTGGCTGTGGCTCAGTTGCAGGTACTGCTGCTGGTAGACATCCTTGAGCTGGGCATTCCACAGCCCGACCAGGGTGCGCTTGTCGTTGAAGCTGTATTCGCCGCCGACGAAGTTGAAGCGATCGGACACCCCACGGCCGAAACTCATGTCGTCCATGCTCGCGTCGTTACGCGGGCTGTTGCCGCGGAACTGCCCGCCATAGAGGGTCAGCCCGGCGATCTCGCTGGATGTCACCTGGCCGCCACGGAAGGTCTGCGGCAGCGAGCGGCCATCGTCGGAGCGCAGGATCGGCAGGACCGGCATCCATTCACCGACCTTCAGTTCGGTCTTCGAGACTCGCACCTTGCCGGCCACGGCCAGGCGACCGAAATCGTCCGCCGGGCGTCCATCGTCATGGCGTGGCAGCAGGGCCGTTCCATAAGTGCCGCCACCGCCGTCGAGCTTGACCGACCACAACCCCAGCACATCCACGCCGAAGCCAATCGGCCCCTCGGTGAATCCGGAACGGGCGTCGAGGATGAAGCTTTGTGTCCACTCCTCGGCCTTGCTTTGCGGGTTGCTCGGGTCGACGAAGTTGCGGTTGATGTAGAAGTTGCGCAGGTTCAGGGTCGCCTTGGAGTCTTCGATGAAGCCGGCGGCCAGTGCAGCGTCGGGCAGTGCCCCCAGGGCGGTGGCGCCGAACAGGGCGAAGGGCAGGGTCTGGCGGATTTTCATTATTGTTGTGCTCCCAGCAGTGAGGCAGCCGCCTGCCAGGTACGCGCGAGCGGCCGATTGCAGGGGCGGTGGGGTGAATGGCCCGTCGTGGACCAAGGTGAAACGCGCGAATCGGGCGCTCAGGTGCCCGTTGCTGCCAGCGATTCGCCGCAGCGGCGAATGTTGGAAAGAGGAGGGTGCGAGTAGCGTGGGTAGGATGTCGACATGATGGGCTTCACGAGTTGTTGTTTTTGTTGTGTGTTGTCGTACAACTTTGGCGATTATTAACAACCCCTGAAAACGCTGTCAACGCTTTTGAACAGGGTTTTGCTTCCATATTTATCGGAGGTTTTCCAGTGTTGAGGCTACAGTCGCTCTAGCTCGCCAGTTGCGAAGACATCCTATGACTGGCGAGGTGGCTGGCGCTCGTAACGCGGCCATCCCGACACAGGCTGCGCAGCTTCAAAGGCTGGCAAGGTCGCTGCGATACGGGCCGGTTCAGCCTTGCTTGTCGAGCCAGGCGATCTGTACGCCATCGACTTCGGCGGTGCGGTAGTTGACCTGCGCGGCCATGGTAGGTCGGTCAGGCCAAGGCCCAGGGCGAGTGTGCAGAATGCGATACGGTTCATGGTGGTGCTCCAGGGAGCAAGTGATGGGCGGACTTTAGCCAGCACCTTCAGGCGGGAGAACCGGGCAGGGCGGAACAGACCCTAGCGCACGCGCCCCAGCATCTCGATATAGCGCTGCACCGTCGGCGCCTTTTCGAAACGGCGATGCAGCAGGGCCAGGCAGGAGCGCGGCTGGCAATCTTTGATCGGGCGATAGTTGACCTGCGGCAGATTGACCCTGCGCACCATCGACTCCGGCACCACCGCGATGCCCTGGCCCAGCGAGACCAGAGCGACCACCGCCACCAGGCTGCCGGGCTGCGGCCCCAGGTAAGGGGTGAAGCCTCCCTGTGCGGCTACCGCCAAGGTGCCGGAGATCTGCTCGGGCAGGATGAAGGTTTCCCCGGCCAGCCGTGCGGCGTTGATCTGCGGCAGTTCGTTGAGGCGGGAGCTGGAGGGTAGGGCAAGGACGAAGCCTTCTTCCAGCAGCGTAATGGCGTTCAGATCTTCTGGCAATTCCATGGGCATTCGTACATAGGCGAGGTCAAGCTGCCCATCACGAACCAGCTCGGGCGAGGCCATCATGGCGACCTCGCGAATATTGAGCTGGACGCCGGGGCAGGATTGACTGAAGTGCGTCACTTGCTGCTGCAAAAGCCCCGAGTACGCGGCAGAAGCCACATAACCCAGTTCGATACGCCCGACATCGCCCCGCCCGGCCCGCTGCGCGCCGAGTTGCGCAGCATCGAACTGGCGCACCGCCTGCAACGCCTCGACCCGCAGCGCTTCACCCGCCGCGGTGAGACGCACGGCCCGCTGGCTGCGCTGGAACAGGCGTACGCCAAGCTCGTTTTCCATGTCCTGGATCTGCCGGCTCAGCGTTGGCGGAGCGATGCCCAACTGCTCAGCGGCACGGGTGAAGTGACCGTGCTGGGCAACACTCAGGAAGTAGCGGAAATGGCGGATTTCCATGGGGGCTAGTCAGCTCTGGGGCGCATAAGGGTGCTGTCACGCTACAAGGCCGTTGGTCCGGGTGCCAAGTGCCTAGATAAAAAACGGCGTGAAATTCGCACTTCACGCCGTGGCCGCACAGGGCACGGCCCAATCACTTCGAACGGCTCAGCCTCGGGTACTCGTTGTGCGCATACTCTGCGTCAACCCCGCGCCTGTGCCGCTTCGAAGCATCCCGATACATACCAGCGACAGTGCGATCGCCAGATGTCTTCGCATCCTTCGTCGTCGGCACTTGCCCTGGATATCGTGCTGTTGCGTACCTTTCTAGCTGTGGTCGACCTGCGCGGTTTCGCCGCTGCGGCCGATCGCCTGACGCTGACGCCGTCAGCGGTCAGCGGCCACATCAAGCGCCTCGAGGAGAGCCTGGGGACGCGCCTGTTGCCGCGCACCACCCGCCAGCTGGACATGACGTCGGCGGGAGAAACGCTTTACACCTACGCCCGCAATATCCTCGACCTGGAACAGGAGGTGCGGGCACGCCTGCGAGGCGAGTCGCCCGCCGGGCGGTTGGTGATCGGCGCTTCCGAAGACTTCGCCGGCACCTGGCTTGCACAGGTGCTGCAGGTGTTTCGCCGCGGGCATCCGGGCATCGCCATCGAGTTGCGGGTGGGCATCACCACCGAACTGCTGCGCCAACAGGCGGAGGGGGAACTGGACGTGGTGTTCGGCAAACGCTGCGCACGCATCGAAGACGACAGTGAACTGCTGTGGGAAGAGCCTCTGGTGTGGGCCTTCGCCGAACACACCGTCTTGCCGTCCGATGAGCCCGTACCGCTGTCGGTGTTTCCCGAGCCTTGCGTGTACCGCGAGTCGGCGATCAATGCCCTGGCTGCGGCGGATATCGACTGGCGCCTGGCGTTCGAGAGCCGCAGCATGGCCGGTTGCCTGGCGGCGGCGCAGGCAGGCTTCGCCGTCAGCCCCGTGGCGCAGAGTCAGTTGCGCCAGGGGCTGCGTGCGGTGGACGAAAGCGAGGGCTTGCCGCCGCTGGCGATGGCACGTTTCCATGCCTTCACCGGCAAACCTGCGCCAATGACCCGCGCCCTGGTCGAGGCTGTGCGCGAGGTGGGGCGCAGGCGCCGCTTTGCCAGTGACTGACGCGTATCATCGCCGGGCGTTGCGGGGTGCCGGAGAAATGGAGGACGTGCGGGTAGGTAGTCAGCGAGTCGATCAGGCGTCTTGCAGGGCATCGCGATAGGCGAACAACCCAGGTGTTCCGCCGGTCATGACGAACAGCAGGTTGTCGCCGCGCACATAACGGTCGCTCTGCAGGTCGGCGATCAAGCCGGCGAATGCCTTGCCGGAATACACAGGGTCCAGCAGCAGGCCTTGATGGCGGGCCATCAGGCGTAGGGCATTGAGCATCTCGGGAGTCGGTAGCCCATAGCCTTTGCCGAGGCAACTGCCATCCACCTCGATATCGTGCGCTGCGATGTCGGCCGGCAGGCCGAGCAGGGTCTGGGCATGGTGTGACAAGTCGAGGGTCTGGCGTTGTGCAGTGCTCGCGTCTGCCAGTACCGCGTAGGATTTGACCAGGTTGGCGCCACGTCCGAGGGCGGCGAATCCTGCACTGAGGCCGGCATGGGTGCCGGAGCTTCCGTTGGCCGTGAACACCCGCGTGAACTGCAGGGCCAGGGCCTGCTCCTGCTCGGCGATTTCCTGTGCGGCCCTGACATACCCCAGGCAGCCCAGAGCGGTAGAGCCGCCGGTAGGGATCACCTTGACCTTGTGGCCCGCCTTCTCCAACTGCGCTGCACGCAGTTCGGCCCAATGCAGCGCGCTGATCCCGTCGGGGCTGATATGCACCTTGGCGCCGAAAAGCTCGTCCAGCAGCACGTTGCCGCTGTGCTCGTATTCTTCGCCATCCTTGGCGACTGCCCGCGACAGCACCAGTTCGCAGGGCAGGCCCAGTGACGCACAGGCCGCCGCGGTCAATCTCGCGTGGTTGGACTGCAGGCCTCCGACGGTGATGACATGCTCGATACCGTCATGCAGCGCTGCGCCCAGCAGAAATTCGAGTTTCCTCAGTTTGTTGCCACCGCCACCGAGCGCCATGAAGTCGTCCCGCTTGGCGAACAGGCGGATACCGCGCGCGTCGAGCCCCAAGACCTGTTCCAGCGCGACGAGGCGCTGAATGGGCGTGGCCTGTTCGATCAAGCACGTGCGTGGGAACCGTTCGAGCAGGGAGGTGAGCGACCTCATGATGAAACACCGTGGTTGTGAGTTGACGAAGACACATTATTGGAAAATTATCTGTTAATAAATAACGGTTTCGTTCAATTAATTTTAACTGAGAGTTAAATATGGATCGTCTGCGCGCGATGGAAGTCTTCGTCACCGTGGTGGAGCAAGGCAGCTTCAGCGCGGCTGCCGAGCACCTGCGGCTGTCGACCGTGATGGTCAGCAAGTACATCCGTGGGCTGGAAGAAGCGCTGCAGGTGGAGTTGATCCAGCGCAGTACCAGGCGCATGCACGTCACCGAGGCGGGAAGGGTGTTTCATGAAGAGTCCCGCCAGGCGCTGGAGCAGGTGCGCCGGGCCTACGAGCAAGTCGAGAGCTTGCAGAAGGCACCCAGCGGCCTGCTGCGAATCAGTGCACCGATGACCTTGGGCTCGGCGCTGGTGGCGCCGATCGTGGCGCAGTTTCTGCGTGAGCATCCGCAGATGCGCGTCGATCTGGTCCTGAGCAACACTGTAGTCGACCTCATGGCCGAGGGTTTCGACCTGGCGTTTCGTATCGGCGAGCTGGGAGATGTCGATCTGGTCGCCAAGCCGCTGCGCCCCTATCGCATGGTGATCTGTGCGGCCCCGGCCTATCTGAACGAACAGGGTTGGCCCACGGTGCCGACCGATCTCGGCAAGCACCGCTTGCTTGTCCATTCCAGTTGGACCCATCGCTTTAGTTGGCCGCTGCAGGACGCCGGGCGTGAATACTCCTGGCCGGAACACTGGACGCTCAAGAGCAACGATGGCCAGGTGCTGCGCCTGGCTGCGATCAGTGGCAACGGCATCCTCATGCAGCCGGAATTCCTGGTCGCCGATGACCTGCGCGAGGGGCGGTTGGTCTCGTTGCTCGAACCCTTCCTGCCGGCGACTCGCCCGGTCAATCTGGTCTACCTGCGCCAGCGCAGCGCGTTGTCCAAACTCGACGTCTTTGTGCGGTTTGTGATGCAGCGCGCTGGCTAGCTGTAGTTGGCTTTGAACGTTCCATTGTCGGTGCTGTGGTAGTTAACTTCTGCCGCGACTATGCCAAGATCGCCGACAAACTACTTGGATTGCCGTTGGGCAATTAGCGAGATGCGTGTAGGAGATGTCCTGATCTGAAGTTCGGGCAATAAAAAAGGCTGCCCAAAGGCAGCCTTTTCGAATCGCTAGGCGATTAATCCCAGCTCAGAGCACCACCCGTCTGATACTCAATCACCCGAGTCTCAAAGAAGTTCTTCTCCTTCTTCAAGTCCATGATCTCGCTCATCCAAGGGAACGGGTTGGTAGTCCCTGGGTACTCTTCCTTCAGACCAATCTGGGTCAGGCGACGGTTGGCAATGAACTTGAGGTAATCCTCCATCATCGCTGCGTTCATCCCCAGCACGCCGCGAGGCATGGTGTCGCGGGCGTATTCGATCTCCAGCTGGGTCCCTTGCAGGATCATCTGGGTCGCTTCTTCCTTCATCGCCGCATCCCACAGGTGCGGGTTCTCGATCTTGATCTGGTTGATCACGTCGATACCGAAGTTCAGGTGCATCGACTCATCGCGCAGGATGTACTGGAACTGCTCGGCAACGCCGGTCATCTTGTTGCGGCGGCCCATGGACAGGATCTGGGTGAAGCCGCAGTAGAAGAAGATGCCTTCCAGTACGCAGTAGTAGGCGATCAGGTTGCGCAGCAGCTCCTTGTCGGTTTCGACGGTGCCGGTGTTGAACTCCGGATCCGAGATCGCGCGGGTGTACTTCAGGCCCCAGGCGGCTTTCTTCGCGACCGACGGGATCTCGTGGTACATGTTGAAGATCTCGCCTTCATCCATGCCCAGCGACTCAATGCAGTACTGGTAGGCGTGGGTGTGGATCGCCTCCTCGAAGGCCTGGCGCAGGATGTACTGGCGGCACTCGGGGTTGGTGATCAGGCGGTACACGGCCAGGGCCAGGTTGTTGGCAACCAGCGAGTCGGCGGTGGAGAAGAAGCCGAGGTTGCGCATCACGATGCGGCGCTCGTCTTCGGTCAGGCCGTCCATGCTCTTCCACAGGGCGATGTCGGCGGTCATGTTGACCTCTTGCGGCATCCAGTGGTTGGCGCAGCCGTCGAGGTACTTCTGCCAGGCCCAGTCGTACTTGAAAGGCACGAGCTGGTTGAGGTCGGCGCGGCAGTTGATCATGCGCTTCTCGTCTACCGCGACGCGGGCCGAGGAGCCTTCGAGTTCGGCCAGGCCTTCGGCGACGTCGAGGGCGTCCAGCGCGGCCTTGGCGCGCTTGACCGCGTCGGAGTCGTTGGCGGTGGCGGCGCGAGCTTCCAGGGCGGCGGCACCGCCGGCGCTGTCGAGCTTGTCGAGGGTCGCGGCGGCGTTGGCCTGCGCAGGGGTGTTGGTTTTGGCGGCGACTTCGCCGTCTTCCTTATCGAATTCGTCCCAGCTCAGCATGGTGAGGTTCTCCTGCTTGAGGGCCATCTATGGAGTATGGCCGGTGGATCTTGGTTGCGGTGCGGTGCACGCAAATCGGAAGCGCCCTTTGAGGGCTGGCCGCGGCACTGGGCGGCGGCTTTTTATGTCTGTCTGCGGGAGAGGTGGTGGCCTCTTCGCGGGCAAGCCCGCTCCTACAGGGTGCTGTGCTGTTGCACAGAAAATTGAGGCTTCCCGGGGGAAGCCTCAGCCAAGCCTTACTGGCAGGCTTCGCAATCCGGCTCGTCGATGGCGCAGGCCTTCGGTACCGGGGCTGGGCCCGCGGCCTGGACCGGGGCGCTGTCGCCGCCGCTGGAGACGGCGTTGAGCTTGCCGGTGTTGATGGTCGACTTCTCGGTGCTGGTCGCGGCCAGTGCACGGAGGTAGTAGGTGGTCTTCAGACCACGGTACCAGGCCATGCGGTAGGTCACGTCCAGCTTCTTGCCCGAAGCGCCGGCGATGTACAGGTTCAGCGACTGGGCCTGGTCGATCCACTTCTGGCGACGCGAGGCGGCATCGACGATCCACTTGGTGTCGACTTCGAACGCGGTGGCGTACAGGTCCTTCAGCTCTTGCGGGATACGCTCGATCTGCTGCACCGAACCGTCGTAGTACTTCAGGTCGTTGATCATGACCGAGTCCCACAGGCCGCGGGCCTTCAGGTCGCGGACCAGGTACGGGTTGATCACGGTGAACTCGCCCGACAGGTTCGATTTGACGTACAGGTTCTGGTACGTCGGCTCGATCGACTGCGACACGCCGGTGATGTTGGCGATGGTTGCGGTCGGCGCGATGGCCATGATGTTCGAGTTGCGGATGCCTTTCTGCACACGCTCGCGCACCGGAGCCCAGTCCAGCGACTCTTCCAGGTTGACGTCGATGTACTTGGCGCCACGGGCTTCGATCAGGATCTGTTGCGAATCCAGCGGCAGGATGCCCTTGGACCACAGCGAACCCTGGAAGGTCTCGTAGGAGCCGCGCTCATCGGCCAGGTCGCACGAGGCCTGGATGGCGTAGTAGCTGACCGCTTCCATCGACTTGTCGGCGAACTCGACGGCTGCGTCCGAGCCGTACGGGATGTGCTGCAGGTACAGCGCGTCCTGGAAGCCCATGATCCCCAGGCCGACCGGGCGGTGCTTGAAGTTCGAGTTCTGCGCCTGTGGCACCGAGTAGTAGTTGATGTCGATCACGTTGTCGAGCATGCGCACGGCGGTCTTGACGGTACGCGCCAGTTTCGCGGTGTCCAGCTTGCCATCGACGATGTGGTTCGGCAGGTTGATCGAACCCAGGTTGCACACGGCGATTTCGTCGGCGTTGGTGTTCAGGGTGATCTCGGTGCACAGGTTCGAGCTGTGCACCACGCCCACGTGCTGCTGCGGCGAACGCAGGTTGCACGGGTCCTTGAAGGTCAGCCATGGGTGGCCGGTCTCGAACAGCATCGACAGCATCTTGCGCCACAGGTCTTTGGCCTGGATGGTCTTGAATACCTTGATCTTGTTGTACTCGGTCAGGGCTTCGTAGTACTCGTAGCGCTCTTCGAAGGCCTTGCCGGTCAGGTCGTGCAGATCAGGCACTTCGCTTGGCGAGAACAGGGTCCACTTGCCGTCGTCGAAGACGCGCTTCATGAACAGGTCCGGGATCCAGTTGGCGGTGTTCATGTCGTGGGTACGGCGACGGTCGTCACCGGTGTTCTTGCGCAGCTCGAGGAATTCCTCGATGTCCAGGTGCCAGGTTTCCAGGTAGGCGCAGACCGCGCCCTTGCGCTTGCCGCCCTGGTTGACCGCAACGGCGGTGTCGTTGACCACTTTCAGGAACGGCACGACGCCTTGCGACTTGCCGTTGGTGCCCTTGATGTACGAGCCCAGGGCGCGTACCGGGGTCCAGTCGTTGCCCAGGCCGCCAGCGAACTTGGACAGCATGGCGTTGTCGTGGATGGCCTTGTAGATGCCCGACAGGTCGTCCGGAACGGTGGTCAGGTAGCAGCTGGACAGCTGCGGACGCAGGGTGCCGGCGTTGAACAGGGTCGGGGTCGATGCCATGTAGTCGAACGACGACAACAGGTTGTAGAACTCGATCGCACGGGCTTCGCGGTCTTTCTCCTGCAGCGCCAGGCCCATGGCGACGCGCATGAAGAACACCTGCGGCAGTTCGAAGCGCACGCCATCCTTGTGGATGAAGTAACGGTCGTAGAGGGTCTGCAGGCCCAGGTAGGTGAACTGCTGGTCACGCTCGTGATTGATGGCCTTGCCCAGGCGCTCCAGGTCGTAGCCTTTCAGTGCAGGGTCGAGCAGCTCGAACTCGACGCCTTTCTCGACATAGGCCGGCAGGGCCTTGGCGTACAGCTCGGCCATTTCGTGGTGGGTGGCGCTGTCGGCCACGCCCAGGAAGCCCAGGCCTTCGGCGCGCAGGGTGTCCATCAGCAGGCGGGCGGTGACGAACGAGTAGTTCGGCTCGCGCTCGACCAGGGTACGGGCGGTCATCACCAGGGCGGTGTTGACGTCCTTGATGGCCACGCCGTCGTAGAGGTTCTTCAGGGTGTCGCGCTGGATCAGGTCGCCATCGACTTCTGCCAGGCCTTCGCAGGCTTCGCTGATGATGGTGTTCAGGCGTGCCATGTCCAGCGGCGCCAGGCTGCCGTCGGCCAGGGTGATGCGAATGCTTGGGTGCGGCTCGACCACGGCGTCGGTGTGGGCGCGGGTGGCGCGCTCTTTAGCGCGCTGGTCGCGGTAGATCACGTAGTCGCGGGCGACTTTCTGCTCGCCGGCGCGCATCAGGGCCAGTTCGACCTGATCCTGGATCTCTTCGATGTGGATGGTGCCACCCGACGGCATGCGGCGCTTGAACGTGGCAGTGACCTGCTCGGTCAGGCGCGCGACGGTGTCGTGGATGCGCGACGAGGCGGCGGCGGTGCCACCTTCAACTGCAAGAAACGCCTTGGTGATGGCAACGGTGATCTTGTCGTCGGTGTAGGGGACGACAGTGCCGTTGCGCTTGATCACGCGCAGCTGGCCCGGAGCGGTCGCAGCCAGATCCTGGTTCGAATCGGCGGCCTGCGGCGCCTTGGCCTGCGGGTTCTCGCGAGTTGTGTCGGTTTGCATGGGTGTCTCCACAGTTTCTATATTGTTCGGGCGCCTTGTGGGCGCCCACCGTTCCATCCATCAGTTCGACCGGCCCGGGCGGGGGATGCCACGCGCACGTGCATCCGCCCGCTCGGGCTTACCGACTTCGGGACAGACTCAGGAATAAGGGGCAATCACTTGCCGCTCCCTGGCCGAAGTCAAAGATTCTGGGTCACGCCCAAAAACTGTTGCTGTCGGGTGTCAGGCGATGCCTGCAACACCCATACCCGAACAAGGCCCTGGAGGGCTTGCCTCGGTCGCGCCTCCGCAGGAGCGGTTTGGCTGCTGAAATCACTGTAAGTTCCGGCAGAAAAATCGCTTGAGTTTCTGCCTGGACTTGTGTTTGTGATTTGGGTCGAAGCCACAACATGTAGTGGTTCGCTGCAATGGGGATACAAGATAATGCGGTATTGGGGTCTTTGCAAGGCGAGCCGCTGTGGATAACTTGTGGGTACTTTGTGTGTGAAAGGTGGGTATTCGCTGTAGGCCTTGTCGCAAGAGGTTTTTGCCGGTTTCAGGCCTGTGACAGAATTTTTCGCGTGGTTGGCAGTGCCTGGGGCGGGACGTAGTATCCGAGGGATATGTTGCCCTTTGGTGAAGGGCGGCAGTTGCCCCGTCGCGGGGCAAGCCTGCCCCCACGATAGCGCACCGCCAACAAGATCATGAACAGAGGTGACCGGCGATGGACCAGCCCAACAACCGTATCCTGATCGTCGAGGACGACCAGCGCCTGGCCGATCTCACCGCCGAATACCTGCAGGCCAACGGCTTCGAGGTGGCGGTCGAGGGCGATGGCGGGCGGGCGGTGCGGCGCATCATCGACAGCCAGCCTGATCTGGTGATCCTCGACCTGATGCTCCCCGGCGAGGATGGCCTGAGCATCTGCCGGCGGGTGCGCGGGCAGTTCCCCAACCCCATTCTCATGCTCACCGCGCGCAGCGATGAACTCGACCAGATCCAGGGGCTGGACCTGGGTGCTGACGACTATATCTGCAAACCGGTGCGCCCACGCCTGTTGCTGGCGCGCATCAACGCCCTGCTGCGGCGCAGCGAGGCGCCGCAGGGCAAGGGACATGACCTGAGCTTCGGCCCGCTGCGCATCGACAACCGCCTGCGCGAGGCCTGGCTGGGCGAGCAGCCGATCGACCTGACCGGCGCCGAGTTCGACCTGCTCTGGTTGCTGGCCAGCAACGCCGGGCGGGTGCTGTCGCGCGAGCAGATCTCCACCTCGTTGCGCGGGGTGGGTTACGACGGCCAGGATCGCTCCATCGATGTGCGCATCTCCAAGATTCGCCCCAAGATCGGTGACGACCCGATCCACCCGCGGCTGATCAAGACCCTGCGCAGCAAGGGCTACCTGTTCGTCGGCGATGCCAGCCCATGAATTCGATCTTCCTGCGCATCTATGGCGGCATGCTCGCGGTGCTGGTGCTGGTCGCCGTGCTCGGCGTGCTGAGCCTGCACCTGGTCAACGAGGTGCGCGCAGGCCAGCATCGTGAGGGCCTGGCGCAAGGCACCTTCAGCCTGATGGCGGACAACCTGGCGCTGCAGAACGAGGTCGAGCGCAAGCGGTCGCTGGTGATCTGGGAGCGCTTGCTCGGGGTGCCGCTGGACCTGGCGCCGCTGTCGATGCAGACCCTCGATGCCGGGCAGCGCAGCCGTCTGGCGCGCGGCCTGGTGGTGGTGGAGAAGACCGGTCCGCATGCGGCCAAGGTCTTGCGCCAGGTGGCGCACGAGGATGTGGTGCTGGTCGCGCAGGTCAAGCAGGTCAGCGAGCAGTTGGCCCGTGCCACCCTTTATCTGCTGGCCGACGAGCTGGTGCGCTACCCGGTGACCGAGCAGCAGCAGCGGTTGGCGCAGATCAGGCAGAGCAAGGGGTTCGGTTTCGACATCGCCCTGCAGCGGATCGAGCGGGTAGGGCTGGACGACGACCAGCGGCGCCGGGTCGAGGAAGGCGACACGGTGATGGCGCTGGGCCGCGATGGTGACTCGATCCGCGTGTTTGCCGGTTTGTCCGGCTCGCCGTGGGTGCTGGAAATCGGCCCGCTGTATCAGCTCAATCCTTATCCGCCGCAGCTGTTGATCCTGATCGCCTTTCTCGGCCTGTGCCTGATCGGGTTGGTGGTGTACCTGTTGGTGCGCCAGCTCGAGCGCCGTGTTTCGGGGTTGGAGATGGCGGCCTCGCGCATCGCCCAGGGCAGCCTGGAAACTCGCGTGCCGGCCGGTGATGCGGACTCGGTCGGGCGCCTGGCAGCGGCGTTCAATGGCATGGCCGAGCACTTGCAGCGCTCGCTGAGCATGCAGCGTGAGCTGGTGCGGGCGGTGTCCCACGAGTTGCGCACACCGGTGGCGCGCTTGCGCTTCGGCCTTGAGATGATCGAGAGCGCCAGCACCGAGCAGGCGCGGAGCAAGCACCTGGCGGGCATGGACAGCGATATCCAGGACCTGGACCGACTGGTCGACGAGATGCTGACCTACGCGCGCCTGGAGCAGGGCGCGCCGGCCTTGAAGTTCCAGCGCATCGAGCTGGACAGCCTGCTGGATCGGGTGATCGACGAACTGGCACCGCTGCGTGCGGATGTTCGGGTGACCCGCGGGACCTGCCAGCTGGGGGAAGACCATCAGGCCTGGGTCGAGGCCGAACCGCGCTACCTGCATCGGGCGTTGCAGAACCTGGTGAGCAATGCCATGCGCCATGCCGAGTCCGAGGTGCGCCTGAGCTTTCAGCTTGGCCAGCAACGTTGCCGCATCGAAGTGGAGGACGACGGCCCAGGGATTCCCGAAGGCGTCTGGGACCGCATCTTCACCCCCTTCACCCGCCTGGATGACAGCCGTACCCGTGCCTCGGGAGGGCATGGCCTGGGCCTGTCGATCGTGCGGCGGATCATCTACTGGCACGGTGGGCGGGCGCAGGTGGGGCGCAGCGAGGCGCTGGGTGGCGCCTGCTTCAGCCTGAACTGGCCACGACAGCAGGCGCCGGGGTGAGGCTCAGGCGCTGACCAGGCTGAGCAGGTGGCCGTCCTGCAGGCAGAACTGGCCATCCAGTTCGCGGCCGTGGTGCCACTCGCTCGACAGCTCGGTGAGCAGGCGCAGGCGTGCGTGGCCTGTGGCGTCCCACTCCAGCACTTCGGCGTGTTCGAAATAGAAGCGCTTGAGGGTCAGGGGGTAGAGGGCCTTGAACAGGCTTTCCTTGAGCGAGAAGGTCAGGGTCACACCCAGGCCGATCATTGAGCGGTCCAGACGCTGCAGCTCGTCGGCGGTAAGGATCTCCCCCGCCAGGCGCTCGGCGCGTTCGTCGTCAAGCAGGCTCTCCTGGTCAAGGCCGATACCGTTGCAGGCACCTTCGTGGGCGACGACGGCAGCGGCCCAGCCCTGGCCATGGGTGATCGAACCTCGGATGCCGGCGGGCCAGACCGGTGAGCGGTCTTCGTGGCTGCCCGGAACATAGTCGCGGCCGTCCAGGCGTTGCAGCGCCTCACGGGCACAGACTCGGCCGGCCAGGTACTCGGCCTGACGCTTGGCCACCGAGCGCTGCAGGCTGGGGCTCTGTGCGATGCCGGCGCGCTGGAAATCGTCGGCGGCCAGGCGCTTGGGATCGAAGGCGCAACTGACCAGCACCGCGCCGGGAAGGGGCTGGGGCAGGGGCCAGTGATGCTGGAGTGGGGTGCAGCAGGTGGGGAGTCTGTCCATGGGCGGTATTGTGCCAGTTCCGGCCGTTTCGCGGGCAAGGCCAATGCAAATCCGCAACTGACGCGATTCCTGTAGGAGCGGGCTTGTCCCGCGATCGGGCGCGCAGCGGCCGTGCAACCAGGCGACCGACGTCTTCCTGAAAAACCTCTGTGTCAGTTTTACGGCCGCTGCGCGCCCGATCGCGGGACAAGCCCGCTCCTACAAGTACGCAGAGAATTCGCGGGGGCTTGGGCGCTTACTTGAACGCCTGCTTGAAGAACGCCTGCATGTCCTTCCAGGAGCTTTCATCTGCCGCCTTGTCATAGCCGATATCCGGCCCGCCATGCGCGCCATGGCTCAAGCGGTCCGCATCGGGGTTGGTAAAGCCATGCTTGGCCCCGGGAATGCCGACGAACTGCATGTCTGCTCCGGCATCCTTCATCTCCTTCTTGAAGGCCTCGACCTGTTCGGGCGTGACCATGCTGTCGGCCTCGCCATGTTCGACCAGGATCTTCGCCCTCACCACTCCGGGCTTGGCCGGGGTCTGGGTGACCAGCGCGCCATGGAAACTCACTACGCCATCGAGCTTCTCGCCCCGGCGTGCGGCGTCGAGTACCACCTTGCCACCGAAACAGTAGCCGACGGCGCCCAACTGATGCTTGTTGGTGTTGGGTTGCAGCTTGAGCAGCGCGAGCCCGGCGTCGAAGCGTCGCGCCGCTGCCGCTGGATCCTTCAGCGCGGCGGCCATGAATTCCTGGGCGTCCTGCGGGTGCTCGGTGTGCTTGCCGTCGCCATACATGTCGATGGCCAGTGCGTTGTAGCCCAGCGCCGCGAGGTCGCGGGCGCGGCGCTTGGCGTAGTCGTTCAGCCCCCACCATTCATGCACCACGACGACACCGGGGCGCTTGCCCGCGATGGCGTCGTCATAGGCGTAGTAGCCGATCAGCGCAGTGCCTTCGGCGTCCTGGTAGCGGATCTCGCGGGTCTGTACCGCCGCCTGGGCGAAGGCGGCGCTGCACATCAGGGCCAGGGCAAGCAGTGAACGCATGAGGGGGTCTCCAGGAAAGATGCAGCCGTATCGGGTTCGTTCAGCCAAGGTTCAGCCGGGGTTCAGGAGCGGTTCAGGGCGCCCTGCTTACTCTAGTCCCCAGACCGAAACAGCGCACCTAACTGGAGTAACAAAGCATGAAAGCACTCAACACCCTGATGGTCGCCATGGCTGTTTGCGCCGCTGGCGTTGCCGCCACCGCCCAGGCCGACGATAACTTCGCCAGCCTGACCTACGGTCAGACCAGCGACAAAGTCCGCAAGTCCGGCCTGCTGCAGCGCAACACCGATAACCTCAACGCCGACGGCATCATCGGCAAGGACAGCACCTGGGGCCTGCGTGTCGGCCAGATCAACGATCAAGGCCGCTACTACCTGACCTACGACAACGTTTCGGGTGATCACAGCGGCGTCAAGTTGCGCCAGGAAAACCTGCTCGGCAGCTACGATGTGTTCCTGCCGATCACCGACACCACCAAGCTCTTCGGCGGCGGCAGCCTGGGCATGACCAAGCTGACCCAGACTTCGTCTGGCTACAGCCGCGATACTGACTACGGCTACGCGGTCGGCCTGCAAGCCGGCGTGCTGCAGCAGGTCACCGACAACACCTCGGTGGAACTGGGCTACCGTTACCTGCGCAGCAATGCCGCCACCGAGCTGTCGCCGCACGGTGGTCCGAAGGACGGCACCCTGCGCCTGACCAGCAGCGCCCAGACCTACCTCGCCGCCAGCTACAAGTTCTAAGGCCGAGGCTCATCGAACCGGCAGGGGTTTCCCGTGCCGGTTCGCTGTTATGCTGTGCCGGCCCTGACCGCTCGGCGGTCCGGGAGATATAGACAAAGGAGATGCGGCATGAAATTGCTGGTGGTCGAGGACGAGGCGCTGCTGCGCCATCATCTGTATACACGTCTGGGCGAGACCGGGCATGTGGTGCAGGCGGTGGGCGATGCCGAAGAGGCGCTCTACCAGGCCGAGCAGTACAACCATGACCTCGCCGTGATCGACCTGGGCTTGCCGGGCATGAGCGGGCTGGACCTGATCCGCCAGTTGCGCAGCCAGGACAAGACGTTCCCCATTCTGATTCTCACCGCCCGCGGCAACTGGCAGGACAAGGTCGAAGGCCTGGCCGCCGGTGCCGACGACTATGTGGTCAAGCCTTTCCAGTTCGAAGAGCTGGAGGCGCGCCTGAACGCGTTGCTGCGTCGCTCCAGTGGCTTTACCCAGTCGACCATCGCTGCCGGCCCGCTGGTGCTGGACCTCAATCGCAAGCAGGCGACACTGGACGAGCAGCCCCTGGCGCTGACCGCCTATGAATACCGGATCCTCGAATACCTCATGCGCCATCACCAGCAGGTGGTGGCCAAGGACCGTCTGATGGAGCAGCTCTACCCGGACGACGAGGAGCGCGATCCCAACGTCATCGAGGTATTGGTCGGCCGTTTGCGCCGCAAGCTCGAGGGCGACAACGGCTTCAAACCCATCGACACCGTGCGCGGCCTGGGCTACCTGTTCACCGAGCGCTGCCGATGATCCGTTCGCTGCGCCTGCGCCTGATGCTGGCCGCAGCGCTGCTGGCCCTGCTGTTCATGCTGGCGCTGCTGCCGGCGCTGCAGAAGGCCTTCAGCCTGGCCCTGCAGGAGTCGATCGAGCAGCGCCTGGCCTCGGATGTGACCACCATGATCTCGGCGGCGCGCATCGAGCATGGTCATCTGCAGATGCCCGAGCTGCTGCCCGACGAGCGCTACAACCTGCCCAACATGGGCCTGCTTGGCTACATCTTTGACCGCGAGGGCCGACTGGTCTGGCGTTCACGCGCCACCGCCGACAAGCACATCAACTATCAACCCCGCTATGACGGTCGCGGCAGCGAATTCGCGCGAATCCGCCAGGACGACGGTGACGAGTTCTTCGTCTATGACGTCGAGGTCAAGCTGCTCGGTGGCAAGAGCGCAGCCTTCAGCATCGTTGCCCTGCAGCCGGTGCGCGAGTACCAGCACACCCTCGACGGCCTGCGCGAGAAACTCTACCTGGGCTTTGGCGCGGCCCTGCTGGCATTGATGGTGCTGCTCTGGGCTGGTCTGACCTGGGGGCTGCGGTCGTTGCGCCGGTTGAGTCACGAACTGGATGAAGTGGAGAGCGGTGCCCGTGAGGGGCTGAGCCGTGAGCACCCGCGCGAACTGCTGCGCCTGACCGGCTCGCTGAACCGCCTGCTGCACAGCGAGCGCGAGCAACGTCAGCGTTATCGCGACTCGCTGGATGACCTGGCACACAGCCTCAAGACCCCGCTGGCGGTGCTGCAGGGGGTTGGCGAAAGCATGGGCCAGCGCAGCGGCGAACGCGAACAGGCGCGGGTGCTGCAAAGCCAGATCGAGCGCATGAGCCAGCAGATCGACTACCAGCTGCAACGCGCCAGCCTGCGCAAGAGCGGCCTGGTGCGGCACAAGGTACGCCTTGCGCCGGTGCTCGATAGCCTGTGCAACACGCTGGACAAGGTCTATCGCGACAAGCGTGTCACCGTCACCCTGAGTGTTCCCGCGCAAGCCTGGGTGCCGATCGAAGAGGGTGCCTTGCTCGAGCTGCTCGGCAACCTGCTGGAGAACGCCTATCGGCTGTGCCTGGGGCAGGTGCGGGTGAGCCTGGAGGCGCTGCCCGGGCAGCAGGTGTTGTGCGTGGAGGATGATGGTCCGGGTGTGCCCGCAGGCCAGCGCGAACGTATCCTGCAGCGCGGCGAGCGCCTGGACCGGCAGCATCCGGGGCAGGGGATCGGGCTTGCGGTGGTCAAGGACATCATCGACAGCTTCGATGCCCGGCTTACGCTGGATGATTCGCCCCTGGGCGGGGCGGCATTCAGGATCGTGTTCAGCCTGGAGTGAGCTTGCGGGCAGGCTAGCTCCCGCAGGTGAGGCTTTCCTGCATCATGCCCCGCATCGGGCGGATTCCCGCCATCGGCCTTGTACGAATTTCGCCACCGGGCGGAAATCCGCCAACCCACCCCTGTCGATTCGCCCTGTCCTTGGGCAGAAATTTCCCGAAAACACTGGCATTGCACCCAATCCGGGCATTTTGGCATCACCCTTGCTAAAGATCTGGCAGAGGCCTGCTCAGGCAGCTCGAACACAACGACAAATCCCTCCAGGTGCAGGAGGGTTCGCGCTTTAGGTGCCTCGCCCTGGGAAGGGTGAAACGGCACACTTGAGGATAATTAAGCCATGACGAAACGTCAGCCGCTGTACAAGTCCCTGTATGTCCAGGTGATCGTTGCAATCACCATCGGTATTCTGCTCGGCCACTACTACCCCGAAACCGGTGTCGCCCTCAAACCCCTGGGTGACGGCTTCGTCAAACTGATCAAGATGGTCATCGCCCCGATCATCTTCTGCACCGTGGTCAGCGGCATCGCCGGCATGCAGAGCATGAAGTCGGTCGGCAAGACCGGCGGCTATGCGCTCCTGTACTTCGAGATCGTCTCCACCATCGCCCTGATCATCGGCCTGGTCGTCGTCAACGTGGTTCAGCCTGGCGCTGGCATGCACGTCGACGTCAGCACCCTGAACGCCAGCAGCGTCGCAGCCTACGCCGCCGCCGGTGCGCAGCAGACCACCGTTGGCTTCCTGCTCAACGTCATCCCTAACACCGTGGTCGGTGCCTTCGCCAACGGCGACATCCTCCAGGTGCTGATGTTCTCGGTGCTGTTCGGCTTCGCCCTGCATCGCCTGGGCAGCTACGGCAAGCCAGTGCTCGAGCTGATCGACCGCTTCGCCCATGTCATGTTCAACATCATCAACATGATCATGAAGCTGGCGCCGGTCGGTGCCTTCGGTGCCATGGCCTTCACCATCGGCCAGTACGGCGTGGGTTCGCTGGTGCAGCTGGGCTACCTGATGGCCTGCTTCTACATCACCTGCCTGGCGTTCATCCTGATCGTCCTCGGCGGTATCTGCCGCGCCCACGGTTTCAGCGTCCTCAAGCTGATCCGCTACATCCGTGAAGAACTGCTGATCGTACTGGGTACTTCCTCCTCGGAATCGGCCCTGCCACGCATGCTGACCAAGATGGAGCGCCTGGGCGCGAAGAAATCCGTGGTTGGCCTGGTGATCCCGACCGGCTACTCGTTCAACCTGGACGGCACCTCGATCTACCTGACCATGGCTGCGGTGTTCATCGCCCAGGCCACCGATACCCCCATGGACATCACTCACCAGATCACCCTGCTGCTGGTGCTGCTGGTCGCGTCCAAAGGTGCTGCTGGCGTTACCGGTTCGGGCTTCATCGTCCTGGCCGCCACCCTGTCCGCCGTTGGCCACCTGCCGGTTGCCGGCCTTGCGCTGATCCTGGGTATCGACCGCTTCATGTCCGAAGCCCGCGCCCTGACCAACCTGATCGGCAACGCCGTTGCCACCGTGGTCGTGGCCAAGTGGGTGAAGGAACTGGACACCGACAAGCTGCAATCGGAACTGGCTTCCGGCGGTGCACCGCTGGTCGAAACCCGTCCGACCGACGACCTGGGCGTTGCTGAAGGCCCGGCTACTCGCTGATAGCGGTTGTAGTGATGCGAAAGAGGCGACCTTAGGGTCGCCTTTTTTCATGCTCGGTTTTTGTGGTGATCAGACTGGCCCGCAAATGCGTTGGGTCATTCGACGCGTGTCTCGCCGCTGTACACCAGAATCTCCCGGCAGCGCCGGCACAGATAGCGCCGGCCCTGGCGCACCAGCTTGTGTCGCTGTGCGCTGAAGGGGAAGTCGCTGTCCGGGCAGGGGCAGCGGTAGATGTAGCGGGTTGCCACACGGCGCTGCACCTCATAGTTGTGGCAGCGGTTGGGCGGCAGTTCGTACACCCCGCGCATGATCAGTTGCCACTCCTCGCCATGGGCCTGGATGCGGTCGCCGAACAGTTGGTGGGCGATCAGGTGGGCGACTTCATGGGCCACGGTCTGGCGCAGGAAATCATCCTGGTTCTCGCGGTACAGCTGCAGGTTGAAGCGCAGCAGGTTCTCGTGCAGATGGGCGACACCGGCCTTCTGGCCGCGCAGTTTGAAGCTGACTTCCGGGCGGGGGAAGGGGCGTTTGAAGAAGGTTTCGGCTTGCTGGTAACAGGTTTCGACGCGTTGCTTGAGTTGCTCGGGCATGGCGGGATGATTCTCCTGACGCGCCATTATGCCGCAAGCCCTGCACGCTTGCCGAGCCGCCGGTCAGCACGAAGCCAGAGGCCGCCAAAACGGCGGCCCCTGGCCCGACGCCCCAGTGTTGGTGTTTCTAATTGGTGTAGACCGGCCCCACGCCAAGCCCCCAGATGATCACGGTGGCGGCCATGATCGCCACCAGCACCACCAGGCCCACCGCCAGCACGGAGCTGGAGAACAGGAAGCCCTCGTCAGTGGGGATGTTCATGAAGGTCGGTAGCCCGACATACAGCAAGTAGACCGTGTAGCAGATGGCCGCTGTCCCCAGCAGCATGCCCAGCCACAGGTGGGGGTAGAGCGCCGCCAGGCCGCCGAGGAACAGTGGCGTGGCGGTGTAGGTGGCAAAGGCGATGCATTGCGCCATAGAGGGGTTGGCATCGTAGGTGCGCGCCATCCAGTGGATGAAGGCCCCCATCACCGCCACCCCGGCAAGCATTGCCAGGTAGGACATGACGCTCATCCATAGCGCGCTTTCCATGGTCAGCATCACCGGTGGTCGGTCACCGATCACCCAGCCGACCTGAGTGGTGCCGATAAAGGCGGACACCGCCGGAATCGCCGCCAGGATCAGGGTGTGGGTCAGGTACATATGGCTGATGCTTTCTTCTTCGCCACGAATCTCCCGCCATTCCTGGTCGGGATGGGTAAACAGTCCCAGAACGTGATGGATCATGCCGGTCACTCCTATCGTCGTTGCCAAACGCCCCCCAAGCGGAGCGCCTGTGGCTCGAGGCCAGGCAACCGATCAAGCGGTAATATGGCCTTATGTCGCAGTATAGGAAGCAGAACCCGGCATAAACGCGGCTTTTTAGAGCAAATCGCGCTGTCGGTGGCGCTGTTGATTCTTTATCGGAATGGCCTACGCCTGTGCTCGGTTTGTGCGTAAAATAGCCGGCTTTTGTCACACCTCGCGGATCCAAGCGCTATGGGCACCCTCTCGGTCAACCAGAACAAACTGCAAAAACGCCTGCGTCGTCTCGCCGGCGAAGCCATCACCGACTACAACATGATCGAGGATGGCGACAAGGTCATGGTCTGCCTGTCCGGCGGCAAGGACAGCTACACCATGCTCGATGTTCTGCTGCACCTGCAGAAGGTGGCGCCGATTTCGTTCCAGATCGTCGCGGTGAACATGGACCAGAAGCAGCCAGGCTTCCCCGAGCACGTGCTGCCTGCCTACCTGAAGACCCTCGGCGTCGAGTACCACATCGTCGAGAAGGACACCTACTCGGTGGTCAAGGAACTGATCCCCGAAGGCAAGACCACCTGTTCGCTGTGCTCGCGCCTGCGCCGTGGCACGCTGTACACCTTCGCCGACGAGATCGGTGCGACCAAGATGGCGCTCGGTCACCACCGCGACGACATCGTCGAGACCTTCTTCCTCAACATGTTCTTCAATGGCGCGCTCAAGGGCATGCCGCCCAAGCTGCGCGCCGACGACGGCCGCAACGTGGTGATCCGTCCGCTGGCCTACTGCAGCGAGAAGGATATCCAGGCTTACTCGGACATGAAGGAATTCCCGATCATCCCGTGCAACCTGTGCGGTTCGCAGGAGAACCTGCAGCGCCAGGTGGTCAAGGACATGCTGGTGGAGTGGGAGCGCAAGCATCCGGGCCGTACCGAGAGCATCTTCCGCGCCCTGCAGAACGTCGCGCCGTCGCAACTGGCCGACCGCAACCTGTTCGACTTCACCAGCCTGAAAATCGACGAGAGCGCCACTCCGCGCTTCCTCGACGTGCTGAACATCTGAACCCATGCGCGATTACCAGTGGCTGCACGAGTACTGCCTCAATCGCTTCGGCTCGTCCAAGGCGCTCGAAGCCTTCCTGCCGCAACCGCGCACGCCGGCGCAACTGCGCGACATCACTGACGACCGCTACCTGTCGACCCTGGCCCTGCGCGTGTTCCGCGCCGGGCTCAAGCACAGCCTGGTGGACGCCAAATGGCCAGCGTTCGAGCAGGTGTTCTTCGGTTTCGACCCCGAGAAAGTGGTGCTCATGGGCGCCGAGCACCTTGAGCGCCTGATGCAGGACGAGCGCATCATCCGCCACCTGGGCAAGCTCAAGAGCGTGCCGCGCAATGCGCAGATGATCCTCGATGTAGCGAAGGAGAAGGGTAGTTTCGGTGCCTTCATCGCCGACTGGCCCGAGACCGATATCGTCGGGCTGTGGAAGTACCTGGCCAAGCATGGCAACCAGCTGGGTGGGTTGTCGGCGCCGCGCTTCCTGCGCATGGTCGGCAAGGATACCTTCATCCCTACCGAGGACATGGCCGCGGCATTGATCGCGCAGAAGGTGATCGACAAGCCGCCCACCAGCCAGCGCGACCTGGCGCTGGTGCAGCAGGCGTTCAACCAGTGGCATGAAGAGAGTGGCCGGCCGCTGTGCCAGTTGTCGGTGATGCTGGCGCATACCGTCAATCATTGAGGTTTGCGGCGCCTGCTTCGCGGGCAAGCCCGCTCCTACAGAGCCGGCTTGCCCGCGAATGCCGCACCCGGTGTTCTATTCCCCCGCCAGCCGCCGCTCGTGCTGAAACTTCCAGCGCACGTACAGCAACCCGCTGACGAACAATCCCAGGCTCACCAGCACCTCGACCCAGCCAAACAGCGCCCGGGCCGGGTCGAACGCTGCCAGCACGCCCTTGATGAAATAGATGTTCACCACGAAGCAGGTCCAGGCATGCGCCCGGGCGCTGCCGCTGAGCATGCCTGGCAGCAGTAGCAGCAGAGGGATCAGCTCGATGGCCAGGATCACTTCGACCCGCGCCCCATGCAGGTCGGCGAACCACAGGTTGTTCACCACCAGCAAGGCGATCAGGCCAAAGAAGCAGGCCAGGCTCAGTGCCCGGGTCAGGCGCAGGCGTGGGGCCAGCCAGTCGAGTGCAGGCAGGGCCTTGGACTTTCTAGCCACGCTCGCCACCCAGGGCCTTGGCGGTATTGGCCAGGCGTTGGCCCAGCGCCCTGCACAGGGCGATCTCGTGTTGGTCCAGTTCGCGTTTGCCATCGGCACCAGCATGATGGCTGGCGCCGTAGGGCGTGCCGCCGCCACGGGTTTCGAGCAGGGCCGATTCGCTATAGGGCAGGCCAGTGACCAGCATGCCGTGGTGCATCAGTGGCAGCAGCATCGACAGCAGGGTGGTTTCCTGGCCGCCGTGCAGGCTGGCAGTGGAGGTGAATACCGCCGCTGGCTTGCCGACCAGTTCACCGCCCAGCCACAGGCTGCTGGTGCCGTCGAGGAAGTACTTGAGCGGCGCGGCCATGTTGCCGAAGCGCGTCGGGCTGCCCAGGGCCAGGCCCGCGCAGTGGCGCAGGTCGTCGAGGGTGGCATAGAGCGCGCCGCTGGCGGGGATGTCCGGGGCCACGGCTTCGCACTCGCTGGAAATCGCCGGCACGGTGCGCAGGCGCGCTTCCAGGCCCGCCATCTCGACACCGCGGGCGATGTGCCGGGCCATCTCGCTGGTGGAGCCGTGGCGGCTGTAGTACAGGACCAGGATGAAGGGATCGCTCACGGCAGGATCTCCAGGACTTTCTCGGGGGGCCGGCCGATCACGGCCTTGTCGCCGGCGACCAGGATCGGGCGTTCGATCAGTTTCGGATGCTGGACCATGGCGTCGATCAGTTGCGCGTCGGTGAGCGCTGGGTTGGCCAGGTCCAGGGCCTTGTATTCGTCTTCGCCGCTGCGCAACAACTGGCGTGGGCCGATGCCGAGCTTGCCGAGCAGCGCCTTGAGCGTGGCGGCGTCGGGCGGGGTTTCGAGGTAACGCACCACGGTCGGGGCCAGGCCGCGTTCTTCCAGCAGTTCAAGGGCGCCGCGGGATTTGGAGCAGCGCGGGTTATGATAGAGGGTCAGATCGGTCATGACGGGTCGCATCCAGCTGGGTTTGGCGGCTATTCTAACCGCAGCGACCGACATTTCATGCTTTAAAACTTCGAGAAGGATTGACCCATGGCAAGGCGTTTGGCAGCTGCACTGGCCATCACCGCGAGTCTTTTGCTCGGCGGCTGCGGTGCGGACTACGGCGTGGACCAGCACGGCAATACGGTGAAGGCCGAACAGATCGACGGGCACTGGCTGGTGCTCAATTACTGGGCCGAGTGGTGCGGACCGTGCCGCACCGAGATCCCTGAACTGAATACGGCGGCCAAGCAATGGGACGCCCAGGGCATCAAGGTGGTGGGGGTGAACTTCGACGGGCTGCAGGGCGATGACCTCAAGCAGGCCGCGCAGGCCCTGGGCATCGACTTCACCGTGCTGGCCCAGGACCCGGCCGAGCGCTACGAGCTGCCTCGCAGCGAAGCACTGCCGGTGACCTACATCATCGACGACAAGGGCAAGGTGCGTGAGCAGTTGCTCGGCGAGCAGACGCTCGAAGGGCTGCAGGCGAAGATCAAGGCGCTCAAGGGCGACGCCTGACCTGTTGTCGGGGCTGCTTCGCAGCCCATTCGCGGCACGAGGCCGCTCCTACAAGAGCTCCGCAATTTCTGAATACTGCGGTGTTACTTGTGGGAGCGGCCTCGTGCCGCGAATGGGCCGCGCAGCGGCCCCGATGCACTTCAGCCTTCCTCAGGCCAGAAGCGCAGCGGCTTGCCTTCGGCCGGCCAGAAACGGATCTGCTCGATCGCCGACACATCCCAGCGCTGCACCGTCTCCAGTGCCTGGAGGAAGCGCTTTTCCTGCTCCATCAATGCCGGTGCACACAGCTTGCGGGTCTTGCCGATCTTGCCGAAGCTCAATTGCTCGCCGTCCAGCGTATAGCTGGCGAACCAATGGTTGCAGCCGGCATTGCCGTAGGCGCGGCCATCATTGGCCAGGGTTAGCGTCAGGAGGCTGTAGTCGATCAGCGGGCGTTCGCCGATCCATTCCAGCACATAGCTGCGCTCCTGCTGCAGTTTGGATGGCTGCGCCGCGCAGCCGAACAGGCCGCCGAGCAGCGCGGCGCAGATCAACAGGTGTTTCACTGGGCGCTTCCCTGGCAGTTGCGGCACAGGTGACGCTCGCCCTGGCTGCTCCAGCCCAGTTCCGCGATGCGTGCATTGGCGGCGGGCTGGCGGGCCTTCTTGTCGAGCTTGGCATCGACGGCGAATTCGAAGTCGAGCACGGCCTCGCAACTGTCGCACTTGACCTGCCAGGTGAGGATTTCCAGTTCGTTGAACACCGGGCCGCTGGCCACGGCAACCCACTGGCCGCGAGGGTTGATCAGGTGACGGACGCTCTCGACGGTCAGGCGCATGGACAGGTCCTTGCTGCCTTTGAGCGTCACCAGCAGGACGTCGCCTTTATGCATCGATCCGCCGTTGCCGGTCACCTGGTAGCGACCTGGCACCAGTGCACGGCATTCGATCAGGGTGTGTTGCGGGTTGAAAAGGGTGTAGCGGAAATCGTGCTCGACCATGGGTCCTCCAGAAATGCCGCGTATCCTACCCTGTGACCGTGTTTTGCGCATCGCCTGCTGCCCAGCGGGCGATGTTGTCCAGGGTGGTCGCGGCGATCGCCTCCAGGGCTTCGCGGGTCAGAAACGCCTGGTGTGCGGTGACGATCACGTTGGGGAAGGTCAGCAGCCGCGCCAGCACGTCGTCCTGCAGTGGCAGGTCGGAGCGGTCCTCGAAAAACAGTTGCGCCTCTTCTTCATAGACATCCAGGCCCAGGTAGCCGAGCTGGCCAGACTTGAGCGCGTCGATCAGCGCCGGGGTATCGACCAGCGCACCGCGCCCGGTGTTGATCAGCATGGCACCGGGCTGCAGGCGCGCGAGGCTCTCGGCGTTGATCAGGTGACGGGTATGCTCGGTCAGTGGGCAGTGCAGGCTGATGATTCGCGCCTGGCCGAGCAGTTCGGGCAGTTCCAGGTAGCGGGCGCCGAGGGCCAGCAGCTCGGGGTTGGGGTAGGGGTCGTAGGCCAGCAACTGGCAGCCGAAGCCGGCCATGATGCGGGCGAACGCAGCACCGATCTGCCCGGTGCCGACCACGCCGACAGTCTTGCCGTGCAGGTCGAAGCCGGTCAGGCCATGCAAGGTGAAGTCGCCTTCGCGGGTGCGGTTGTAGGCGCGGTGCAGGCGGCGGTTGAGGGCCAGGATCAGCGCCACCGCGTGTTCGGCCACGGCGTGCGGCGAATAGGCCGGGACGCGCACCACTGTCAGCCCCAGGTGTGCTGCGGCCGTCAGGTCAACATGGTTGTAGCCCGCCGAACGCAAGGCGATCAGCCGTGTACCGCCGCTGGCCAGGCGTTGCAGGACGTCGGCGCCCAGATCGTCGTTGATGAAGGCGCAGACCACCTCGAAACCCTGGGCCAGCGGTGCGGTGTCCGGGGTGAGGCGGGCGGCTTGGAAATGCAGCTCCAGCGCGCTGCTGGCAGCGGCCTGGGTGAAACTTTCCTGGTCGTAGTGCTGGCTGCTGAACAACAGGACGCGCATGGTGGGGATTCCTTCGGTGTGTCGTCGACGATCAGGCACTCAGGTGCGCCTGCTCCGCCAGCCGGTGGATGGCGCGCTCCAGATCATCCAGCGCCTGCAATGCCTGCGGACTGTCTTGCTTGAGCAGGGTCTCGCTGCGCTGACAGGCAGCCCGCAACTGTGGCACGCCGCAGTAGCGCGAAGCGCCGTTGAGGCGATGCACGCGCTCGATCATTGCCGAGCGATCGCCTTGTTCGCGGGCGTTGCGGATGGCCTGGCGATCACCTTCCAGCGAGGCCAGCAACATCGCCAGCATGTCGGCGGCCAGGTCCGCCTTGCCGGCTGCCAGGCGCAAACCCTCCTCGTGATCGAGCACCTTCAGCTCGTTGCCATCGGGGAGGCGTTCGGTGACGCGTTCCAGCGGTGGCGTGCCGAGGCTCAGGCCGGTCCACTTCATCACCACCTGGGCCAGTTGGCGCTCGCTGATCGGCTTGGTCAGATAATCATCCATGCCACTGTGCAGCAGGGCGCGCTTTTCGTTGGCCATGGCGTGGGCCGTCAGGGCGACGATGGGCAGGGGTGGGCTACTCTGGCTGGTTTCCCAGCGACGGATCTGCTCGGTGCAGGCGCAGCCGTCCATGCCGGGCATCTGCACATCCATCAGCACCAGGTCGAAGGGCTCGTCCTGCACGGCCTGAACTGCCGAAAAGCCGCTGTCCACCGCCACCACTGCGGCGCCCATGCCTTCGAGCAGGGTCTGCACCAGCAGCAGGTTGGCCGGGTTGTCGTCGACGCAGAGAATCCTCGGCACCCGTGAGCCGGCCGTATACCGCGGTTCGCTGCTGGGGCGGGTCGGTTGCACCAGTTCCAGCAGCAGGCGGCGCAGCTTGCGGGTGCAGGTGGGCTTGGACAGCAGTTGGCCATGGGCATTGGGCAGGAATGGGTGATACAGCGCCTGCTCGGTGGTCGGGCACAGCACCACGCACTGGCAGCCCAGGCGTTCGAGTTGTTGGTGGTACTGGCCGAGCTGGTCGGGCGAGAGGTTGGCCAGGTTGGCGCCAAGCACGGCGAACTCGAAGGGTTGGCCGGCCTGGCTGGCGGCCTGCACCCCTTGCAGCAACTGCTCGAACGACGAGAACAGGCTGACGCTCAGGCCACAGTCTTCGAGCTGGTGCTCCAGGGCCTGACGGGCCAGTTCGTGGCCGTCGACGATCGCTGCGCGACGGCCCAGCAGCGCTTGCAGGGGCAGTTCCTCGGTGTCGTCATGGGCCTTGGGCAGGCTCAGGTTGATCCAGAACTGCGAGCCTTCGCCCGGCGTGCTGTCGACACCGATCTCGCCCCCCATCTGTTCGATCAGGCGCTTGGAAATCACCAGCCCAAGGCCGGTGCCGCCGGGTTGGCGCGACAGCGAGTTGTCGGCCTGGCTGAAGGCCTGGAACAGGGTGCGCACGTCCGCCGGTGACAGGCCGATGCCGGTGTCCTGCACGCTGATGCGCAGTTGCGCGGTGTCTTCGTGCTCGTCTTCGACCATGGCGCGCACGACGATCGTGCCTTCGCGGGTGAACTTGATGGCGTTGCTCACCAGGTTGGTGAGGATCTGTTTGAGCCGCAGCGGATCGCCGACCAGCGACAAAGGCGTGTCGCGGTACACCAGGCTGACCAGCTCCAGCTGTTTGGCGTGGGCCGCTGGGGCGAGAATGGTCAGGGTGTCCTGGATCAGGTCGCGCAGGTTGAAGGGGATGCTGTCGAGCACCAGCTTGCCGGCTTCGATCTTGGAGAAGTCGAGAATCTCGTTGATGATCCCCAGCAGGTTGTCGGCGGATTTTTCGATGGTGCCCAGATAGTCGAGCTGTCGAGGCGTGAGCTCGCTTTTTTGCAACAGGTGGGTGAAACCGAGAATGCCATTGAGCGGGGTGCGAATCTCGTGGCTCATGTTGGCGAGGAATTCGGATTTGATCCGGCTGGCCTCCAGGGCCTCCTTGCGCGCCATGTCCAGCTCGATGTTCTGGATCTCGATGGTCTCCAGGTTCTGGCGCACGTCCTCGGTGGCCTGGTCGATGCTGTGCTGCAGCTCTTCGTGGGCGTTGTGCAGGGTTTCGGCCATGCGGTTGATGCCAGCCGCCAGCTCGTCCAGCTCGACACTGCCCATCGGCGGCAGACGTTCTTCGAGATTGCCCTCCTTGAGCTGGGTGACCGCGTGCTTGATGCGCCCGATCGGGCCGTTGATCGCCCGGCTCATGCGCAGTGCCAGCAGCACCGTGAGGCTCAGGCAGGCGAAGATCAGCAGCAGGCTGGTGAACAGGTTGCGATAGCCGCGCAGGAGCGTGCCGTCGTGGGACAGTTCGATTTCGACCCAGCCAAGCAAGCGCTCGGATTCGTTAGGCACGGCTTCGGTGGCCAGGTCACGGTGATGGCCGAAAACCGGCATCAGGTAGCGCGTGGCGTCGTTGCCGGTGCGTTGCAGCAGTTGCGTACCGGTGCCGCCGCTGGGCGGCTGGTTGAGCATGCTGGGGCCGGCATGGGCCAGGCGCGAACGGTCCGGGGCCAGGAAGGCCACGGCACGTACATCGGTCTGCTCCAAAGCCTCGGCGGCAATGCGCTCGAGCTGCGCTGGCGCTTCCTGAGCCAGGGCGGGGGCTGCGAGCGGTGCCAGTTGCTCGGCGATCATCTTGCCGCGTTGCAACAGCTGGGTGCGCAGTTCGTTCTGCTGCAACCAGGTGAAATAAATGCCCAGCACCAGCGCCATCAGCCCGGCGGGCAGTAGGGCCAGCAGCAGGACGCGGCTTCTGATTCCCAAACGATCGAGCACACCTGTCTCCTGTCATGTGCGTGCGGGCCGTCGCGAGTGGACGGGATCCCGCAGAACGTTACTCCGCGCGCAGCGGTAATGCACTTTGTTTGTGCGGGTTTTTTATGCCGCACGGCGCTTGCCGGGGCATTGGTCGACACTCGGTTGCCAGAACGGCGTCCCTCGCCAATAATCGCGCAACTGAGAATTCATGGCAGATGCCAATGCATACCGTATCCATTCACGACTCAAGCATCCTCGCCATCGAGGACGATCCGGTGCTCGGCGCCTACCTGCACGAGGAGTTGCAGCGCGGCGGTTTCCGCGTGACCTGGTGCCGTAACGGCCTGGAAGGCTTGGAAACTGCTGGCCGCGAGGCCTTCGATGTGGTGTTGCTGGACATCCTGCTGCCCGGGCTCAACGGTCTGGACACCCTGGCGCAACTACGCCGGCGCAGTGCCACGCCAGTCATCCTGATGTCGGCGCTGGGGGCCGAGGCGGACCGTATAAGCGGTTTCCAGCGCGGTGCAGACGACTACCTGCCCAAGCCCTTCAGCATGGCCGAGCTGCGCGTACGCATCGAGGCGATCCTGCGTCGGGTCGCCCTGGAGCGCCGTCATCAGGCGCCGCGTGACGTTCTGCCGGGGCAACTGCATTTCGACGAACAGGCCTGCGACGTGACGCTCGACGGGCAGCCAGCAGGGCTCACACCCAGCGAATACCGCCTGCTCGACACCCTCAACCGCAGCCAGGAGGAGGTGCTGAGCAAGCCCTTCCTTTATCAGCAGGTCCTGCAGCGGGGCTATTCGCGCCATGATCGCAGCCTGGACATGCATGTCAGCCAGATCCGTCGCAAGCTAAAGGGCATCGGTTATCACGAGCGCCAGGTGCGCACGGTATGGGGCAAGGGCTACGTGTTCTGTGCGGGCGAGGCAGACTGAGGATGCTCGAGCGTCGATCGCTGTTCTGGAAGCTGGCGGTGCTGCTGGTGGGCTTCTGCCTGCTGATGATCGGCCTGAGCTACACCTGGGGCCGGCACATGGAAACCCAGAACGCCTTCCTGTCGGAGCCTGCCCGGCACCTGCTGCGCGGTTATGCCGCCGAGGCCGAGCAGGCCTGGAACCAGGGCGGTCGCGAAGGCCTCGACCGCTGGTTGCTGGACATGCGCCAGCGTGAGTCGGGCTGGATCGGGGTGCTCGATGGCAACTTGCGACCGCTCGCCGGCGCTCGCTTGTCCACTGAGGAAATCCAGCGCCTGACCCGTCTGCGCGGAGTCGACTGGCCGATGAGCAGGCGCAGCGTCGACCAGCCCTGGCTGCGCCTGCCGTTCCCCCATGCCCCTGAGCAAGGCATGCTGGTGATCGAGTTGCCCCAGCGCCTGACCCCCGGCCAGTATCGGCTGTTCTGGCGGATCATCACCAATGGCGTGATGCCGGGGCTGTTCACCCTGCTGTTGTGCGTAGGCCTCTACCGGATGCTGATCGTGCCGCTGAACCAGTTGCGCGAGCAGGCCAATGCCTGGCGTGCCGACCAACTGTCGGCGCGGCTCGATTCGCGCACCATCGGCCGTGACGACGAGCTGGGCGAACTGGCGCGTGCCTTCGACCAGATGGCCGAGCGCCTGCAGAGCACCGTGGCCCTGCAGCAGCAACTCTTGCGCGACTTGTCCCACGAGATGCGCACGCCCCTGAGCCGCCTGCGTGTGGCCTGCGAGGGCGAGACCGACGTCGCGCGCCTGCGCGAACGCCTCGGGCGGGAACTGGATTGCATGCAGCAACTGGTCGAGGACACCCTGCAACTGGCCTGGCAGGATGCCGAGCGTGCGCCGATGAACCTTGAGCCCATCCAGCTTCAGGCCCTGTGGGACCTGCTGGTGGAGAATGCCTGCTACGAAAGCGGCTGGGCGGCGCAGCGGTTGCAGTGCACGTTGCCGGCCAGTTGTTGGGTGGAGGGCAACCTCAACCATTTGGCCCAGGCGCTGGAGAACATGCTGCGCAATGCCATCCGCCACTCGCCGCACGACGGAGTGGTGCGCCTGAGTGGCCAGCGCGAGGGCAATCACTGGCAGTTGTTCCTGGAGGATGAGGGCGGCGGGGTGGACGAAGACGATCTGGAAAGGATCTTCGCGCCGTTCTCCCGTCTCGACGGCTCGCGCCCTGGGGATGGAGGCTTTGGGCTGGGGCTGAGCATCGCCCGCAGTGCGATCCAGCGTCAGGGCGGGAGGCTGTGGGCCGAGAATGGGCAACGAGGGTTGCGACTGTGCATGCGCCTGCCGTGTATCGACAGTGGGTTTCTCGCGGATCAACCCGCTCCCCCGAAGGCGTTCGATGTTCTTGTGGGGGTAGGGTTGTCCGTGAAGAACGCACCGCCCATATAACGGTCTGCTATATGCCCCAGCAATTGCGTGATATGGCCACGCGTCCTTTGCCGGTATGATAGGCGCCCCTGCCGTCCTGATTGCGAAACACGCCCATGACCTTGCAGTACCCAACCATCGCCGATTGCGTCGGCAACACCCCCCTGGTTCGCCTGCAGCGTATCGCCGGGCAGACCAGCAATACCCTCCTGCTCAAGCTCGAAGGCAACAACCCGGCCGGCTCGGTCAAGGACCGCCCGGCGTTGTCGATGATCACCCGCGCCGAACTGCGCAACCAGATCAAGCCTGGCGACACCCTGATCGAGGCGACTTCCGGCAACACCGGTATCGCCCTGGCCATGGCGGCGGCGATCAAGGGCTACAAGATGATCCTGATCATGCCCGACAACTCCACGGCCGAGCGCAAGGCGGCGATGACCGCCTATGGCGCCGAGCTGATCCTGGTGACCAAGGAAGAGGGCATGGAAGGGGCGCGCGATCTGGCCGAAAAGCTGCAGGCCGAAGGTCGCGGCCTGGTGCTTGACCAGTTCGCCAACGGCGACAACCCGATTGCCCACTACACCAGCACCGGCCCGGAGATCTGGCAGCAGACCCAGGGCAGCATCACCCACTTCGTCAGTTCCATGGGCACCACCGGCACCATCATGGGCTGCTCGCAGTACCTCAAGGAACAGAACCCGGCGGTGCAGATCGTCGGCCTGCAACCGATGGAAGGTTCGGCCATTCCGGGTATCCGCCGCTGGCCGGAGGAATACCTGCCGAAGATCTTCGACGCCACTCGCGTCGATCGGGTGATGGACATGTCCCAGCAGGAAGCCGAAGACACCACCCGTCGCCTTGCACGCGAAGAGGGCATTTTCTGCGGAGTGTCCTCCGGCGGTGCGGTCGCGGCGATGCTGCGCCTGTCCCGTGAAGTGGAAAACGCCGTGATGGTCGCGATCATCTGCGACCGCGGCGACCGTTATCTCTCCACCGGCCTGTTCGACGCAACCTGATGTCCAGAAAGAAAAGCAACAGTAGCGGCCTGCGCTTCCAGCCAGCCGGCGGCGATCGCACCCCACAGGTGCCGGTAGGCAAGAAGCAACGCCTGGACATCGAGCGCCTGGCCGGTGACGGACGCGGCATCGCCTTTGTCGAAGGGCGCACCTGGTTCGTCAGCGGCGCCCTGGCAGGTGAGGCGGTCGAGGCGCGGGTGCTCAATGCCCGCGGCAAGATCGTCGAAGCACGTCTTGAGCGCGTGCTGCAGGCCAGCCCCGAGCGGCGCGAGGCGCCGTGTCGGCATTACGCCCGCTGCGGCGGTTGCAACCTTCAGCACCTGCCCCACGAGGGCCAGCTGGCGCTCAAACAGCGCCTGCTTGCCGAGCAGTTGCAGCGTGTCGCCGGTGTGCAGCCTGAGGAGTGGGCCGCGCCGCTGGCGGGGCCGGAATTCGGCTACCGCCGCCGCGCGCGCATCGCCGTGCGTTGGGATGTGAAGGCGCGGGAGCTGCACGTCGGTTTTCGTGCCGAAGCCAGCCAGGACATCATCGCCATCGACGAATGCCCGGTGCTGGTACAACCCTTGCAAACCATCCTGCGTCACCTGCCGACCGTGCTGCGCAGCCTGAGCAGGCCCCAGGCACTGGGGCATGTGGAATTGTTCAGCGGCACGGCCGAGGCGGTGCTGGTACGCCATGTAGCGCCGCTGGCCGATGGCGACCTGGCGCGCCTGCAGGCGTTCTGCGAGCAGTCGGGTGCGCAACTGTGGCTGCAGGGCGAGGGTGAGCCGGCGCCACATGATGGCGCCGCGACACTTGGGTTTGACCTTGCCCCTTGGGGGCTGGAGCTGGCCTGGCGACCTGGCGACTTCGTGCAGGTCAATGCCCAGGTCAACACCCTGATGATCCAACAGGCGCTGGCGTGGCTTGCGCCGCAACCGGATGAACGGGTACTGGACTTGTTCTGTGGCCTGGGCAATTTTGCCCTGCCGCTGGCTCGCCAGGCCCGTGAAGTGGTGGCGGTGGAAGGTGTGCAGGCGATGGTCGATCGGGCCGCCGCCAACGCCGCGAGCAACAATGTGCATAACGCACGGTTTTTTCAGGCCGATTTATCGCAGTCTTTGGCAGGTGCCGAATGGGCCGCCGAGGGCTTTTCTGCGGTACTCTTGGACCCACCGCGCGACGGTGCCTACGAGGTGGTGCAAAGCATCGCCCGCCTCAAGGCCAAGCGGCTGGTCTATGTATCGTGCAACCCCGCCACGCTGGCGCGAGATGCGCAGGTGCTGGTCGGCCAGGGGTACCGGTTAAAAAGGGCCGGGATTCTCGACATGTTTCCTCAGACGGCGCATGTCGAGGCCATGGCGTTATTCGAAGTGGGCCAGTAACGGCTGGCCCCTTGGTGTGGCTTCCACGGATGGGAAGCGGCACGGTTGATTGTCAGTGCACCCGTGAGGTGCGCTGTATGGAAAGGTAAACGGAACATGGTACAGGTGAGAGTGCACCAGCCGGTCAACACCGACGGCAGTATCAATCTCGAAGCATGGCTGGATCATGTGGTGAGCGTCGACTCGGCGCTGGATCGCACGGCGCTCAAGGAGGCCTGCGATTTCGCCCAGGAAGTCGAGAAGAAGGGCAACCCGGCCAAGCATTCCTGGGCCGACGGGACGTCGAGCTTCCAGGCGGGGCTCGAGATAGCCGAAATTCTCGCTGACCTCAAGCTCGACCAGGACTCGCTGGTCGCCGCCGTGATCTATCGCTCGGTCCGCGAAGGCAAGGTCACCCTGGCCGAGGTCGGCCAGCGTTTCGGCCCGGTGGTCTCCAAGCTGATCGACGGCGTGCTGCGCATGGCGGCCATCAGTGCCAGCCTCAGCCCGCGCCAGTCGCTGGTGCTGGGCTCGCAGGCGCAGGTCGAGAACCTGCGCAAGATGCTCGTGGCCATGGTCGACGACGTGCGCGTCGCCCTGATCAAGCTGGCTGAGCGGACCTGCGCGATCCGCGCGGTGAAGGCCGCCGATGACGAAAAACGCCTGCGCGTGGCGCGCGAGGTGTTCGACATCTACGCACCGCTCGCTCATCGCCTGGGCATCGGCCATATCAAGTGGGAGCTGGAGGATCTGTCCTTCCGCTATCTGGAGCCCGACCAGTACAAGCAGATCGCCAAGCTTCTGCACGAGCGGCGGCTGGACCGCGAGCGCTTCATCAGCGATGTGATGAACCAGTTGCAGAACGAGCTGCTGGCCACCGGGGTCAAGGCCGACATCAGCGGCCGGGCGAAACACATCTATTCGATCTGGCGCAAGATGCAGCGCAAGGGCCTGGAGTTCAGCCAGATCTACGACGTGCGTGCGGTGCGCGTGCTGGTGCCGGAAATCCGCGACTGCTACACCGCGCTGGGTATCGTCCACACCTTGTGGCGCCACATTCCCAAGGAGTTCGACGACTACGTCGCCAACCCCAAGGAGAACGGCTACCGCTCGCTGCACACCGCGGTGATCGGCCCCGAGGGCAAGGTGCTGGAGGTGCAGATCCGCACCCATGGCATGCACGAAGAGGCCGAACTGGGCGTCTGTGCGCATTGGAAGTACAAGGGCACCGACGTCAAGTCCAGCTCCAACCACTACGAAGAGAAGATCTCCTGGTTGCGCCAGGTGCTGGAGTGGCACGAGGAACTGGGCGACATCGGCGGGCTGGCCGAACAGCTGCGGGTCGACATCGAGCCGGACCGGGTCTACGTGTTCACCCCTGACGGCCACGCCATCGACCTGCCCAAGGGCGCCACGCCGCTGGACTTTGCCTACCGGGTGCACACCGAGATCGGCCACAACTGCCGTGGCGCCAAGATCAACGGGCGCATCGTGCCGCTGAACTACAGCCTGCAGACCGGCGAGCAGGTGGAGATCATCACCAGCAAGCAGGGCAGCCCGAGCCGCGACTGGCTGAACTCCAACCTGGGCTACGTCACCACCTCGCGGGCGCGGGCCAAGATCGTCCACTGGTTCAAGTTGCAGGCGCGCGACCAGAACGTCGCTGCCGGCAAGACCCTCATCGAGCGCGAACTCAGCCGCCTGGGCCTGCCACAGGTGGATTTCGAGCGCCTGGCGGAAAAGGCCAACGTCAAGACCGCCGAGGACATGTTTGCCGCCCTGGGGGCTGGCGACCTGCGTCTGGCGCACATGGTCAACGCCGCCCAGCAACTGCTGGAGCCGGAGCGCATCGATCCGGTCGAGCTGGTGCCACGACCGGCGCGCGGAGCCCGATCGGGCAAGCGCAACGACATCCAGATCCAGGGCGTAGGCAACCTGCTCACGCAGATGGCCGGTTGCTGCCAGCCGCTGCCGGGCGATGCCATCGTCGGCTACATCACCCAGGGCCGCGGCGTGAGCATTCACCGCCAGGACTGCGCCTCGGTGCTGCAGTTGGCGGGCAAGGAGCCGGAGCGCATGATCCAGGTGAGCTGGGGGCCGATTCCGGTGCAGACCTACCCGGTCGACATCGTCATCCGCGCCTACGACCGCCCGGGCCTGCTGCGCGACGTTTCGCAGGTGCTGCTCAACGAGAAGATCAACGTGCTGGCGGTCAATACCCGCTCGAACAAGGAAGACAACACCGCGCTGATGTCGCTGACCATCGAGATTCCAGGCCTGGATGCGCTGGGGCGCTTGCTCGGACGGATCTCGCAGTTGCCGAACATCATCGAGACGCGGCGTAATCGTACGCCTTGAGACTGCGTCGCCTCCATCGCGGGCAAGCCCGCTCCTACGGGTGCAGCGTGATCCCTGTAGGAGCGGGCTTGCCCGCGATGAAGGCACCGCCGAAGGACCTGTAATGACCTACACCCTAGACGACCTGCTCCACCTCATGGCCCGCCTGCGCGATCCGCAGTACGGCTGCCCCTGGGACCTTGAGCAGGACTACACCAGCATCGTCAAGCACACCCTCGAGGAAGCCTACGAGGTGGCCGACGCCATCGAGCAGGGCGACTTCGCGCAGTTGCAGGGCGAGCTCGGCGACCTGCTGTTTCAGGTGGTCTACTACAGCCAGCTGGCGCGGGAGGAGGGGCGTTTCGAATTTGCCGGTGTGGTCGATTCGATCACCCGCAAGCTGATCCGCCGCCACCCGCATGTATTCCCCACCGGCGATCTCTACGCCGCACCCGACATCCCGCGCTTGAGCGAGGCGCAGGTCAAATCGCGCTGGGAGGAGATCAAGGCCGAAGAACGCGCCGAGAAGAGTACCCCCGAACAGCTCTCGCTGCTCGACGATGTACCCGGCGCCTTGCCGGCACTGTCGCGCGCGACCAAACTGCAGAAGCGCGCGGCCACCGTCGGCTTCGACTGGCCCGAGGCGTTACCGGTGCTGGACAAGGTGCGCGAGGAGCTCGACGAGGTATTGCAGGCCATGGCCGATGGCGATGAGCAGGCACTGGAGGACGAAGTCGGCGACCTGCTGTTCGCCGCCGTGAACCTGGCCCGTCACCTCAAGCAGGATCCAGAAAACGCACTGCGCCGCGCCAACCGTAAATTCGAACGACGTTTCCGCTTCATCGAGCAGGCATTGCGCGACACTGGCCGACCGATCGAAGATTGTAACCTTGACGAGTTGGATGCCCTCTGGGGTGAAGCCAAGCGTCAGGAAAAGAACCTGCCCAGCTGCGGCTGAGCCGATGCATAAGTGAGTGAACACCGATGAGCCTTTCCCTTCGCGATCAATTGCTCAAGGCCGGTCTGGTCAACCAGAAGCAGGTCTCCCAGGCCAACAAGGCCGAAAAGAAACAGAAACGCCTGGAACACAAGGGCCAGGTCGAGGTGGATGACAGCCAGCAGCGCCTGGCCAAGGAAGCCATGGCCGACAAGGCCAAAAAGGACCAGGAACTGAACCGCCAGGTGCAGGAGAAGGCCGAGCAGAAGGCCCGTGCCGCGCAGGTCAAGCAATTGATCGAGGCGACCCGCCTGCCCAAGCTGACCACCGAGGATTACTACAACTTCGTCGACGACAAGAAGGTCAAGCGCATTGCCGTCAACGCGCTGATGCGCAGCAAGCTGAGCAACGGCTCGCTGGCGATCGTCGCCCATGGCGGCGGCTACGAAGTGATCCCACGCGAGGCGGCGGTGAAGATCCAGGAACGCGATCCCAAGCGCATCCTGCTGCTCAACACCCATGTCGAGGAGGCCGATGAGGACGATCCCTATGCGGCCTACAAGATCCCTGACGATCTGATGTGGTAAATGACGAAAACCCCGCTCAGGCGGGGTTTTTCGTGGGGGAGATCTTATTGTGTGCCGCGTTGGCTCTCGAGGGTCTCGAGTTCCTGGCGGTACTGGTGGGCTTCATGTTCGTTGTGGAACATGCCGACCAGTTGGCCCTGCTGGTGTACGTCCCAGATCCGCACGCCAGCGGCCAGGCCTTCGTGGGACATTCTCGATTCGTCGCGTTCGGTTACTTGGACAGTCATCGGTAAACTCCACTTCTGTTGGTCTGCGACACTGTGTCGCACACCTTCTTTATAGAGTTTGTTAGCAGGCTAAGTAAATAAAACGACGATGAAACAATGTTCATGAAACGCGCTGCGCTTGCTCCTGCAAGCCAAAACAAAGCCCCGCACTAGGCGGGGCTCGGGCTACAGCAGGTTACAGCGCAGGTAAGGGATCAGTTGCCCTTCACCGTCCTGCCATCGACCGTACCATCCTGCAGCACGATCACGTATTCCTTGCCATCGGTCTCGACCTGGCGCAGTTGCACCAGCAGGTAGTCCCAGTCCTTGGCGAACCACAGCTCGGTGATGCGCTTGCTCTGGCTTGGGTCGCGCACGCGCTCGACCTTCACCGCATCGACCTGGCCGGTCTTGGTGGCAACCTTCTCGGTGCCCAGCACGCGGAAGTCGTAGGTGTCGATCTCGTCACCGTCGACCACCTGGTACGTCATGCTCTTCTTGCCCGCCGCCACGTCATGCTGCAGGGCCAGTTGATAGGACGACTTGTCCAGCACCCCGCGGTTGAGCGGCAGGCTGATCGCATCGCCACGGTCGCTGCCGGTGACTTTCTTGCTGTTCCAGTCGAAGTCCAGGTCGACCTTCTTCGCCTTGCCCAGGCCACCGCGCTCGAAGTGGTACTTCTGCGGCAGCAGGGTGTCGTTGTCCATGCGCACCGTGCTCTGTTCGGTCAGGCTGGCGATCATCATGGAGGCTTTGAAGTTGAGGTCCCAGGTACCGTTGGCGTTCTTGACCAGGCTGCGTTCGGCGGTGCCGCTCATGGGCAGCTGTTTCCAGTCGGCGGTGTAGCTGGCCGAGAACGGCTTCAGATCAGCTGCCTGGAGGGGCAGGGCGAGCACGGCGAGAGCCAATAGCAGGGCGCGACGCATAAATTCTCCTAGGGTCGAATCAAGTGACCGCTGGCCGCCAGCGGCTGGCCATCCAGTAATGCACCTTGTTCGCCCAGGCGCAAGCGTCCTTCGGCGAACCAGCGCACCGCCAGCGGGTAGATCTGGTGTTCCTGTTGGTGGACCCGTTGTGCCAGGCTCTGCGCATCGTCGCCTGGCGCGACCGCTACCACAGCCTGTACGACCAAGGGCCCGCCGTCGAGTTCCTCGGTGACGAAATGAACACTGCAGCCGTGCTCGGCGTCACCGGCATCCAGGGCCCGCTGGTGAGTGTGCAGCCCTTTGTACTTGGGCAACAGCGACGGGTGGATGTTGAGCAGGCGCCCCTGGTAGTGGCGCACGAAGTCGCCACTGAGGATGCGCATGAAGCCGGCCAGCACCACCAGGTCGGGGGCGAAGCCATCGATCAGTTGCACCAGCGCCGCGTCGAATGCTTCGCGCCCGTCGAAACCACCGTGCTCGAGCACGGCGGTGTCGATCCCGGCGGCTTCGGCCCGTTGCAGGCCAAAGGCGTCGGGGCGGTTGGATATCACCGCGCGGATCCGCGCCGAGCTATCGGTGGCGGCGGTGCTGTCGATCAGGGCTTGCAGGTTGCTGCCGGAGCCCGACAGCAGTACCACGACATTGCAGGTCTTGCTCGGCATCAGTGTGCCTTGAGGTTCTGCAGCTCGACCTGGGCAGCGCCTTCGGCGGCCACGTCGATGCGGCCGATCACCCAAGGCTGCTCGCCGGCCTGGCGCAGGACGTTCAGGGCGTTGTCGACCTGGTCCTGGGCCACGCAGATGACCATGCCTACGCCGCAGTTCAGTACGCGGTGCATCTCGTGCTCGTCGACGTTGCCTTTTTGTTGCAGGAAGTCGAACACCGCCGGGCGCTGCCAGCTGGCCACGTCGACCACGGCCTGGGCGCCTTTTGGCAGGACGCGCGGGATGTTGTCCAGCAGGCCGCCACCGGTGATGTGGGCCATGGCCTTGACCGCGCCGGTCTTCTTGATCAGCTCCAGCAGCGGCTTGACGTAGATGCGGGTCGGCGCCATCAGCAGGTCGGTCAGCGGCTGGCCGTCGAGCTGGGTGTTCTCGATGTCGGTGCCGGACACTTCGAGGATCTTGCGGATCAGCGAGTAGCCGTTGGAGTGCGGGCCGGAGGAAGGCAGGGCGATCAGGGCGTCGCCGGTGACCACTTTCGAGCCGTCGATGATTTCCGACTTCTCCACCACGCCGACGCAGAAACCGGCCAGGTCGTAGTCTTCGCCTTCGTACATGCCTGGCATCTCGGCGGTTTCACCACCGACCAGCGAGCAACCGGCCAGTTCGCAACCGGCGCCGATGCCGGTGACCACGGTGGCGGCCACGTCGACATTCAGCTTGCCGGTGGCGTAGTAGTCGAGGAAGAACAGCGGCTCGGCGCCGCAGACCACCAGGTCGTTGACGCACATGGCGACCAGGTCCTGGCCGATGCTGTCGTGCTTGTTCAGGTTCAGCGCCAGGCGCAGCTTGGTGCCGACGCCATCGGTGCCGGAGACCAGCACCGGCTGCTTGTAGCCGGCCGGGATCTCGCAGAGGGCGCCGAAGCCGCCCAGGCCACCCATGACTTCAGGGCGTGCGGTGCGCTTGGCGACGCCCTTGATGCGTTCGACCAGTGCTTCGCCGGCGTCGATGTCTACACCGGCGTCTTTGTAGCTCAGGGAGGGTTGCTTGCTCATTGATCCAGGCCTTTAAGGGGGAGGGATTCAGGAAAACGACCAGCGCGGCCAAGGCCGGCTCGGGAGGCGGCGGCTGCCTGTACGTGACTGGTCTGCGAAGGCGCGCGATTTTATCAGGGTTGCCCGGCAGCGGCCATCCTCCATTGAGCGGCAAGTGGCGAGCGGTAAGCTATAAGAGAAGACAAGCTGCGGTGTCGCGCGCTTTTTCTTGCCGCTGACGGTGTGCAGCTTGTAGCTTCTGACCTGAAAGTCATCCGGACAGGAATCCTCCATGCGTTTTCTCAATTACCTGGCAGTGGTTTGCGTAGGGCTGATCGGTGCAACGGCACAGGCCGAGACCGTATCGGGCCTTTACCAGGTCCGCGAACCTGTCGATGGGCAGGGCAGCGAGGCGCGGACCCAGGCCACCGCCAAGGCACTCGACACCCTGGTGCTGCGTCTGACCGGCGATGCCAAGGCGACGCAGAACCCGGCGGTGGTCGCCCTGCGCAAGGATCCGCAACAGATCATCAACCAGGTGGGCAGCGACGCCGGCCCACCTGAGACGGTGGTGGTGGAGTTCGACCCCGGCAGCACCGAGCGCGCCCTGCGCCAGGGCGGCCTGGCCCTGTGGGGCAGCAACCGGCCATCGATTCTTGGCTGGTGGCTGTACGACAGTGTCGAGGGCAGCAGCCTGGTCGGCGATGGTCAGACCAGTGCCGAGCCGCTGCGTCGTGCCGCCCAGCACCGTGGTCTGCCGCTGCGCCTGCCGCTGGCCGACCTGCAGGAACAACTGGTGGCCAATGCCAAGCAGCTCGAAGGCAACGACCCGGCGCCGCTGCGTGAGGCGTCCGAGCGTTATGGCGCCGATGCCCTGCTGGCTGTGCACGCCCACGAGGCCGACGGCAAGTGGGAGGGCAAATGGCAACTGTGGCTGGGCGAACAGCGCGAGCAGGGCACGGCGCAGGGCGCCGACCAAGCTGCGCTGGCCGATGCGGTGATGCTGGCGATCAGCGCACGCCTGGCGCCCCGTTACGTCACCCGTCCGGGGGCGAGCAGCGACCTGCAGGTCCAGGTGCAGGGCATGAACCTGCAGCGCTACGCCGAACTGCTGCGCGTGCTTGAGCCCTATGGCCCGCGGCTGCAGTTGGCCGACGGCGACACGCTGACCTATACGGTCACCGGCAATCGCGAGCAACTGCGTGCGCAACTGGGGCTGGCGCATCTGCAGGAGGTGCCTGTCGAACAGGCGCCTGCCGCCGCTCCCGCTCCCGTAGCAGAGGCAGCGCCTGGCCAGGCGGTCGCGCCGCAGGCGGCTGCGCCCAAGCCGTTCGATGGCCTGCGTTTTCGCTGGTAAGGAGCCGCAAACATGACTGATGTACGCCGTTGGGTGTGGCTGGGCGTCGCCTTGCTGATCGCCGTTCTGCTCTACCTGCTGCATAACATTCTCTCGCCATTCCTGGTTGGCATCCTGCTGGCCTACCTGGCCGACCCTTTGGTCGATCGCCTGGAGCGCCTGGGCCTGTCGCGCACCTGGGGCGTGGTGGTGGTGTTCAGCCTGTTCACCCTGGTGTTCCTCGCCTTGCTGCTGGTGCTGGTGCCGATGCTGGCCAAGCAGTTGCTGCGCCTGTACGAACTGGCGCCGCAGATGCTCGACTGGCTGCAGCATGTGGCCCTGCCCTGGGTGCAGAGCCGCCTGGGCCTGGCCGATGGCTTCTGGAAGTTCGACAAGATCAAGGCTGCCATCGGCGCGCACATGGGCCAGACCACCGACATCGTCGGCATCGTCCTGTCCCAGGCCACGGCCTCGAGCCTGGCGCTGATCGCCTGGCTGGCCAACCTGGTGCTGATCCCTGTGGTGGGCTTCTACCTGCTGCGTGACTGGGACCTGATGATGGCCAAGCTGCGCAGCCTGCTGCCACGTCAGCGTGAAGATCAGGTGGTAGGGCTGGCGGGTGAATGCCATGAGGTACTGGGGGCGTTCGTGCGCGGCCAGTTGCTGGTGATGCTGGCGCTGGGCGTGATCTACGCGGTCGGGCTGTCGCTGGTCGGTCTCGAGCTGGGGCTGTTGATCGGTTTGCTGGCGGGGCTGGCGGCCATCGTGCCGTACATGGGCTTCATTGTCGGCATCGGTGCAGCGTTGATCGCCGGGTTGTTCCAGTTCGGCGGCGACCTGTACCCGATGCTGGGCATTGTCGCGGTGTTCATGATCGGCCAGGCCCTCGAAGGCATGGTGCTGACGCCGCTGCTGGTGGGCGACCGCATCGGCCTGCACCCGGTGGCGGTGATCTTCGCCATTCTCGCCGGTGGCGAGCTGTTCGGCTTCACCGGCGTCTTGCTGGCGCTGCCGGTGGCGGCGGTGATCATGGTGCTGCTGCGCCATGTGCACGACCTGTATAAAGAGTCGGACATGTACGCCGGGGATATCGATCCCGACCTGTAATCCTGCCGTTCGCCCGGCCCTGGTGCCGGGCGAAGCCCTGAGGCAACCCGCCACGTTGACGTTCCCGCCGCCAATTTGTTTGTGCTGGCGTTTCGGTTACAATCCGCAACCGTTTCAGCCGACCCCGGTCAATCAGACCAATGGCTGAAGCCTGTAAGGGTTCTCTGGCTGCTGAACAATGATCACAAAAAGCCTGCGCTGAAGAACAAGAAACACCTGGGCCAGCCACAGGCCCCCCTCCGTTCTACTGACTGGAAGTGATCAATGTTCAAAAAAGCTGGCAAGACCTTGCTGGGTCTGGCTGTCGCGGCGAGCTTCATGCAAGCGCACGCCGACGAAGCCAAGAAAGTCGATGTGCTCCTGATTGGCGGCGGCATCATGAGTTCGACCCTGGGCGTATGGCTCAGCGAACTGGAGCCGAGCTGGTCGATGGAAATGGTCGAGCGCCTGGATGGCGTCGCCGAGGAAAGCTCCAACGGCTGGAACAACGCCGGTACCGGCCACTCCGCGCTGGCTGAGCTGAACTACACCCCGATGGACAAGGACGGCAAGGTCAACATCTCCAAGGCGATCGAGATCAACGAAGCCTTCCAGGTGTCGCGCCAGTTCTGGTCCTGGCAGGTTCGCCAGGGCGTGCTGAAGAACCCGAAATCGTTCATCAACACCACCCCGCACATGAGCTTCGTCTGGGGCGACGACAACATCGCCTTCCTGAAGAAGCGTTACGAAGCACTGCAGGCGAGCCCGCTGTTCCGCCCGATGCAGTTCTCCGAAGACCACGCGCAGATCGCCAAGTGGGTCCCGCTGATGATGGAAGGGCGTGACCCGAACCAGAAGCTGGCCGTGACCTGGACGCCGATCGGTACCGACGTCAACTTCGGCGAGATCACCCGCCAGTTCGTCGGCCACCTGCAGACCCGCGACAACTTCAAGCTGAAGCTGTCCAGCGAAGTGCAGGACATCACCCGTAACAAGGACGGCTCCTGGCACGTCGAGTACAAGAACCTGAAGGATGGCAGCACCTCTGCCACCGACGCCAAGTTCCTGTTCATCGGTGCCGGCGGCGGCGCCTTGAAGCTGCTGCAGAAGTCGGGCATTCCTGAAGCCAAGGAATACGCAGGCTTCCCGGTTGGCGGCTCGTTCCTGGTGACCGAGAACCCGACCGTTGCCATGCAGCACATGGCCAAGGCCTACGGCATCGCCTCGACCGGCGCGCCACCCATGTCGGTTCCGCACCTGGACACCCGCGTGCTGGACGGCAAGCGCGTGATCCTGTTCGGGCCATTCGCCACCTTCTCGACCAAGTTCCTGAAGAACGGTTCGTACCTGGACCTGCTGAGCAGCACCACCCTGCACAACGTCTGGCCGATGACCAAAGTGGGTATCGAGCAGTACCCGCTGGTCGAGTACCTCGCCGGCCAGGTGATGCTGTCGGATGACGACCGCTTCGAAGCCCTGCGCACTTACTTCCCGAACGCCAAGAAAGAAGACTGGCGCCTGTGGCAGGCCGGTCAGCGCGTGCAGATCATCAAGCGTGACGAAGAGAAGGGCGGTGTGCTGAAGCTGGGCACCGAGGTCGTGGCGTCCGAAGACCGCACCATCGCCGGTCTGCTGGGTGCTTCGCCAGGCGCCTCGACTGCTGCGCCGATCATGCTCAACGTGCTGGAAACCGTGTTCAAGGAGAAGGTCGCCACGCCTGAATGGCAGGCCCGCATCCGTGAAATCGTGCCGAGCTACGGTACTAAGCTGAACGATTCCGCTGCTGCTGTGCAGAAAGAGTGGAACTACACCGCTGAAGTGCTGCAACTGGAGAAGCCGCCGGTCATTGACCAGAGCGTCGGGACCAGCACCGGTGTCGAGTCGACCGCACCTGCCGAGAGCAAGGCTGCCAACGACATGGCGCTGTAAGCTGCCCTGGGGATGGCCTGTCGTCTGACAGGCCGTTGCCTGAAAAGCCACGAGGATCGCCGCAGGCGGGCTCGTGGCTTTTTTGTGCCCAAGCCACAGCCCTTGTAGGAGCGGCGGTTCGGCGCCCCGACTTGCCCGCGAACACCGGCGAAGCCGGTGCCATTCACCGCGGTGTTCTTTTCGCGGGCACGTCGGGGC
>NZ_JABWRM010000026.1:0-64886 GCF_014268955.1 Pseudomonas sp. RW3S2
CCCACAGGTACCCCGCTGTTTTCATGGGCAGCGGGGTACCTGTGGGAGCGGGCTTGCCCCGCGATTGCGTCAGGCCTGGCGGCACGCCTCCAGGGTCTTCACCTGCCCGTCAGGCCGCTGGTTCTCTTCGCTCAACCAGCGCTCGAAGCCCGCCGCCACCGCTGGCCACTCCCCGTCGGTGATCGAATACCAAGCCGTGTCGCGGTTCTGGTCTTTCACCACCATGTGCTGGCGGAATACGCCTTCGAAGATGAAGCCGAACCGCTCTGCGGCGCGCTTGGAGCGCGCGTTGGCGTTGTTGCATTTCCATTCCAGGCGCCGGTTGCCCAGCTCGAAGCCGAGCTTGCTCAGCAGGTACACCGCCTCGGTGCCCTTGGGCGTACGCTGCATGGCCGCGCCAAAGGCGATATGGCCGATTTCGAAGCGTCCCTGCTCGGGGACGATCGACATGTAGCTGAGGATGCCTTGCACCTGCCCGTTGCGTTTGTCGATGACGCTATAGAACAGTGGGTCGCGGCTGGCTGCGTTGCCTTGCAGCCAGCGGTCGAAGGCGGCGCGCTCGGTAAACGGGCCGTAGGGCAGGTAGTCCCACAGCACCGGGTCCGAACCCGGGCCTTGCAGGACCTCCCACAGGTCGTCGCCATGGCGCGCCGGGTCGAGTTTTTCCAGGCGGATGAAACGGCCATCGAGGGGGGAGGCGTCCGGTGTTGCGGCGGGTTTCCAGTTCAGGGTCATGGTCGGCCTACAGTGCTTTGCGAAATTGAATGAAGCCCGGGCGCTCGGCGACTTGCTCGTACAGGCTGATGGCCGTGGCGTTGGTTTCGTGGGTCAGCCAGTGCACCTTGATGCAGCCGGCGGCCTTGGCGGTGGCGTAGACGTGTTCGATCAGCTGGCGGCCGATGCCCAGGCCGCGCTGCTCGCCGTCGACGTAGAGGTCCTGCAGGTAGCAGGAGTTCTCGATGCTCCAGTTGGAACGATGATAGATGTAGTTGACCATCCCCACCGCCTTGCCATCGACCCAGGCCAAGGCCGAGTGGGTGGGTTCGCTGGGGTCGAGCAGGCGCTGCCAGGTCGTGGCGGTGACCTCGTCGGCGAGCGTGGTCTGGTAGAAGCGCAGGTAGGCCTGCCAGAGGGGCAGCCAGGCGGCGTGGTCTTCGAGAGTGACCGGGCGCAGGGTGACGTTGGACATGGTGGTTTCCTTCAGAGCGAACGCATCTGCGTCGCGAGTTGGTTGTCGAGCGGGTCGGGGCTGCTGGCCAGGCCTTCGCGCACGCCCTGCACATCGTCGGCGCTGCGGTTCTGGCTGAGCTTGCGGGCACCCTGGATGCGGGTGATGGGCAGGCGGATGCCGACGATGGCGCGAAGCATGCCGTCGATGTAGTCGGCAGGAGCGTCGGCGACTTTCCAGGGGGCGGCGCGGCTTTGTTCATGCAGGTCGGTCAGGCGGCTGACGATCTCCAGCAGGGGCACCGGGTCATGGATGACCTCGACCGGCCCGTGGGCATGCACCGCGACGTAGTTCCACGTGGGTACAACTTTCGGGTTCTCCAGCTTGCTCGGGTAGTAGCCGGGGCTCACGTATGCATCGGCACCCTGGAAAACCAGCAGGGCTGCGCCGCCTCGCTCCAGGTCCTGCCACTGGCGGTTGGCGCGTGCCAGATGGCCGTAGACCGTACCGAACTCGCCTTCGTGAGTGTCCACCAGCACTGGCAGGTGGGTCGCCAGCAGGCCGTGTTCGCCGTGGCTGACCAGCGTGGCAAGGCGCGTCTGCAGCATCTGCTGGTGCAGGCGTTGGAGGTCGTGTTCCTGGTGAGGCTTGGCGTTGTACATGGCGAAGTCCTTGTTTGATGACCCCATCCTAGGCAGGCTATTGGTTCTGGGTAAGAGCCATTTGCAGCCGATTTGACAGGTCCAATGCCATGAGTGAGCGTCCCCTCGTTTTGCCTTTCGACCCCGCCGGCATCGTGCTCGACCGCCGCCGTGGCCTCAGCCAGCAGCTCTACCAGGCGCTGCGCGCGCGAGTGCTGGACGGGCGGCTGAGCAGTGGCACGCGGCTGCCGGCCACCCGTGACCTGGCTTCGATGCTGGCGCTGTCGCGCAACAGCGTGGTGCGCGCCTACGACCAGTTGTACGCCGAAGGCTTCATCGAAAGCCGGGTCGGGGATGGCACTTACGTGAGCCAGCTGCCGAAACTATCCACACAGTTATCAACAAGGTTATCCCGGGGGTTATCAACAGAGTTATCCACATTTCTACCTGATAATACTGAGGATTTATCCAGTTCAACGCGCTCGAGCGCACCCTTGGAGCGCTTGAAATCCCACCATCTTTCACCGCCCAGGACGGGCGCTCCGAGGGCTTTTCGGGTCGGTATTCCGGCGTTCGATCTGTTTCCGTTCGAGGTCTGGGCCAAGCTGCAAGCGGGTTTCTGGCGTGATCCCGATCCTGCGCTGCTCGGCTATGGCGACCCGGCCGGTGAGCCTGTGCTGCGCGAGCTGATCGCGGCCTACATGCGTCGCTCGCGAGGGCTTTCGTGCACCGCTGAACAAATTGTGATCACCAGTGGTGCACAGCAGGCCATCAGCCTTTGTGCACAGCTGCTGCTGCAGCCGGGCGAGGAGGTGGCTGTGGAAAACCCGGGCTATCGCGCCGCCGGGCATGCCTTTGCCCTGGCCGGGGCGAAGGTGCGCGGTGTGGCGATAGACGACGAAGGGCTGGTATGCGAGCACCTTGCCCGGTTGCGCGACTGCCGCCTGGCCTACGTGACGCCTGCGCACCAGTACCCGACCGGCGTCACCATGAGCCTGGCGCGACGCCTGTCGTTGCTGGCCTGGGCCGAACGCCAGGATGGCTGGATCATCGAGGACGACTACGACGGCGAGTACCGCTACAGCGGCGCACCGCTGGCGCCCCTTGCGGCACTGGATCGCCAGCAGCGGGTGATCTACATCGGCACCTTCGGCAAGATCGCCTTCCCCGCCTTGCGCCTGGGTTACCTGGTGCTGCCGCCGCGGCTGGTGCAAGCCTTCAGCCAGGGGCGGGCATTGGCGGTGCGGCATTCCGAAGTCGGTACGCAGTGCGTGATGGCGCAGTTCATGGCCCAGGGGCACTTCCAGCGGCATATCCGCCGCATGCGCCGGGCGGCGCTGGCGCGGCGCAATGTGCTCAAGGCCGGCTGGCCGCTGGATGTGCCGGGGCTGGGCGCAATGCCGGAAGTGGCGGCGGGGCTGCATGTGAAAGTGGATGTGGATAACTTCGCGCGCGAGCAGATGCTGGTGGCCAGGGCTGAGGCGGTGGGGGTGGAGGTGCACCCACTGAGCGCCTACTGGCTGGAAGACAGCCAGGTGCCTGTGGATAAGCGTGCGGGGCTGGTGCTGGGGTTTGCGGCGGTGCCCGAGGCGGAGATCGCCGAGGCGCTGATGCGATTGCGCAGGGCTTGGCGGTAAGACGTTGGACCGGGCTGTCTGTTTCGCGGGCAAGCCCGCTCCTACAGGCTCTTTGTAGGAGCGGGCTTGCCCGCGAAGCAGGCGACTCAGGTGCCGGACTTGATCCGCGTCCAGGCCCGGGTCCGTGCCCGCTCGGCCTCTTTGCTCAGCGGCTTGAGGGTATACAGCGTGGTCATCGCTTCAGCCGTCGGATACAGGTTCGGGTTGTTGCGAATCTGCGGGCTGACCTTCTCGGTCGCGTCCTTGTTCGGGTTGGGGTAGCCGACGAAGTCGCTGATCGGCGCGATCACCTCGGGGCGCAACAGGTAGTTTATGAAGGTGTGGGCGTCGTCCGGGTTCGCTGCATTTTTCGGAATGGCCAGCATGTCGAACCAGATCGGGGCGCCTTCCTTGGGCAGGCGCATGTCCACCACCACGCCATTCTTGGCTTCGCGCGCACGGTTGGCGGCCTGCGAGAAGCTGCCCGAGTAGCCCACTGCCACGCAGATGTCGCCGTTGGCGATATCGGCCATGTATTTCGAGGAATGGAAGTAGGTGACGTGCGGGCGGATCTTCATCAGCAGCGCCTCGGCCTTCTTGTAGTCCTCAGGCTTGTCGCTGTTGGGCGACAGGCCCAGGTACTGCAGAGCCAGCGGCAGGATTTCCGACGGCGAGTCGAGCAGCGCCACGCCGCACTGCTTGAGCTTGGCGATGTTCTCTTCCTTGAAGATCAGGTCCCAGCTGTCCACCGGCGCGTCGTCACCCAGCGCGGCCTTCACCTTGGCCGGGTTGAAGCCGATCAGGATGGTGCCGTACATGTAGGGCACCGCGAACTTGTTGCCCGGATCGTTGGCCTCGATCAGCTTCATCAGCGTTGGGTCCAGGTGCTGCCAGTTCGGCAGCTTGCTGCGGTCCAGGGGCTGGAAGACCCCGGCCTCGATCTGCTTGGCGAGGAACACGTTGGAGGGCACGACCACGTCATAGCCGGAGTTGCCGGTCAGCAGCTTGGCTTCCAGTGCTTCGTTGGTGTCGAAGATGTCGTAGATCAGCTTGACCTGGGCATCCTTCTGGAAATCGACCAGGGTCTGCGGGGTGATGTAGTCGAACCAGTTGTACACCCGCAGGGTGCGTTGTTCGGCATGGGCCTGAACGCCGCCGGCCAGCAGGCCGGCAGCAACGAGCGGGGCGAGCAGACGCTTGAGTGGACGCATGATCAGGCTCCTGGCTGGGCGCGCTGGAACCCTTCCAGCACATTGACTGCGTTGATGCCGATTTCCTCGACGGCATAACCGCCTTCCATCACGAACAGGGTCGGCTTGCCGAGCTGGGCGATGCGCTTGCCCATCTCCAGGTAGTCCGGGCTGTCGAGCTTGAACTGGGAGATCGGGTCGTCCTTGAAGGTGTCCACGCCGAGCGAGATCACCAGCACGTCGGCGTCGAAGTCGGCGATGCGCTGGCAGGCGTCTTCGAGGGCGGCACTCCAGGTGGCCCAGTCGCTACCTGCCGGCAGAGGATAGTTGACGTTGCAGCCCTCGCCCGCACCCTCGCCGGTTTCGTCGGCATAGCCGAGGAAGAACGGGAACTCGTCGGTCGGATCGCCGTGGATCGAGGCGAAGAACACGTCGTTACGGTCGTAGAAGATGTCCTGGGTGCCGTTGCCGTGGTGGTAGTCGACATCGAGGATCGCGACCTTGCGCCGGCCCTGGTCGAGGAAGGCCTGGGCAGCGATGGCGGCGTTGTTCAGGTAGCAGTAGCCGCCCATCACTTCGGCGGCGGCGTGGTGCCCTGGCGGACGGCACAGGGCAAAGGCGGCATGGGCGCCGTTCTGGATCGCGGCCTGCCCGGTCAGGGCGACTTGCGCGGCGCTGTAGGCGGCTTGCCAGGTGCCAGCGGTGATCGGCGCTCCACCGTCGAAGCTGTAGTAGCCCAGTTCGCCGTGCAGGCCGGTGGGTTTGATCTGGCGCAGGGTGCGTGCTGGCCAGGTGAAGGGCAGCAGGTCGCCCTCCTGGTTCATGGCCGCCCAGCGCGCCCAGGCGCCTTCGAAGAAGTCCAGGTAGGCGGCGCTGTGGATGCGCAGCAGTGGCGCGCGGCCGAAGTCGTTCGGGCCCTGGACCGGGCCAAGCTTTTGCTGCTGAACGCGAGCGAGCACATGGTCGGCGCGCGAGGGCATCTCGAAACACGGCATCAGCTTGCCGTCGATCAGCTCGCAGCGGCCGTGGTGCAGGCGATGGTCATCGGAATAGATCGTCAGCATTTGTTGTTCTCCGAAGGTGACTGGCGTGGGCCCATTGTGGTGCGCGGGCCAGGTGTGGAGAACGTTGCAAACGGCCAAAAGGGGATCGATATGGCCACTGGCGATGGCCGGATTGGGTCGTGCGGGGATATTTTCGGCCTCTTGCGCCCCGGCAGGGCCGCTGCCGACTACCCGCGAAAATGGCTGGGCGCTACGCCACTCCAGCGTTGGAACGCATGCCGGAAGCTTGCCGTCTCGCTGAACCCCAGGGTTTCGGCGATCCGGTAGATCGGCATCTGGTCTTCGGCGAGCAACTGTTTGGCCCGTTCGAAGCGCAGCTCATCGAGCAGCTGTTGATAACTGCTGCCCAGCGCCTGCAAGTGTCGACGCAAGGTGCGCGACGAGCAGTTCATCTGCCGCGCCAGCCCCTCGAGCCCAGGCGCCGCATCGAGCTGCTGCATCAGCAACTGGCGAATGCGCCCCAGCCAGGCTTGGCGGCCAGTGAACTCCAGGTTCAGGCGCCTGCAGCGTTCGGCCATGGCTTTGTGGGTGATGGGATCGGCCAGGGGCAGTGGCATGTCGAGCCAGCGCCGTTCGAAGGCAAAGGCGTTGTCTCGCGATTCGAAGCCCGTCGGGCAGGGGAATGCACCGGCGTAGAGCAGATGATAGGCGGGACGTGCATGTTCGAAGCGTGCCGCCAGCAAGGGTAGCGGCCGGCCGAGCAGGTCATCGCAGATGACTTTCAGCGAGACCAGGCAGAATTCGGCATTGAACGCTGCCAGTGCCGGCTCCTCGCGATAATCGCTGGCGCTCAGCCAGACACGCTGGCCGTCGTCGACCAGGCGCAACTGGAAGATTGTTCCCAGCAGTGCCGGATAACGCAGTGCCAGGCGCAGGGCGTCACCCAAAGTGGCACTCGAGAGCAAGGCGTAACCGAGCATGCCGTAGCACGACACATGCATCCGCCGCCCCAGCTCCAGGCCGATCTCCTCGCGTCGGGCGACCGCATTGGCACACACCTGCAGTTCTTGCTGGGTGGTGATGCGCGCATCGGGATGGCCCAGGTCGGCCGGGCCTATGCCGCTGCCGGCGAGCAGTTGCGAGGCAGTGCAGCCCTCTTCCTGGAACACGTTGAGAATCAACGAAACCGCGTTGAGGGTGGTGAGGTGGCTGTGCAGCATGCTCGGCATCCCGTTGGGGTGAGGGGCATTATCGAGCAAGTAGTGTGCCGGGAAGTGTCTGCGAGTGCTGCGTATAAAAAAAGGGCCCGAAGCGTGCGCTCGAGCCCTTGAAAGGTTGAGAGGTGTCTAGTCCCTCGACCTGGTGAGACAGGTTGCAGCGGTCGGGTTACGCCTTCAGCGGAACCAGACGTGGAGCGATCATGTTTTCCGGACGCAGGATGTCGTTGAGCATCGCTTCGTCCAGCAGCTTCTCTTCGCGCACCAGTTCCAGAACACCGCGGCCGGTTTCCAGGGCGACGCGGGCGATACGGGTGGCGTTTTCGTAGCCGATGTACGGGTTCAGGGCGGTGACCAGGCCGATCGAGTGCTCGACCAGTTCACGGCAGCGCTGTTCGTTGGCGGTGATGCCGACGATGCAGTGCTCGCGCAGCATGTCCATGGCGCGTTGCAGCAGGCGGATCGAATCGAAGATCTTGTAGGCGATCAGCGGCTCCATCACGTTCAGCTGCAGTTGGCCACCTTCGGCGGCGACAGTCAGGGCCAGGTCGTTGCCCATGATGGCGAAGGCGACTTGGTTGACCGCTTCCGGGATCACCGGGTTGACCTTGCCTGGCATGATCGAGCTGCCTGGCTGGCGCGCCGGCAGGTTGATCTCGTTGATGCCGGTGCGTGGGCCGCTGGACAGCAGGCGCAGGTCGTTGCAGATCTTCGACAGCTTGACCGCGGTACGCTTGAGCATGCCGGAGAACAGCACGAAGGCGCCCATGTCGGAGGTGGCTTCGATCAGGTCGGCCGCCGGAACCAGTGGCTGGCCGCTGATGGCTGCCAGGCGTTGTACCGCCAGGGCCTGGTAGCCCGGGTCGGCGTTGATGCCGGTTCCGATGGCGGTGCCGCCCAGGTTGATTTCGGTGAGCAGTTCCGGTGCCAGCGAACGCAGACGGTTGAGGTCTTCGGTCATGGTGGTGGCGAAGGCGCGGAATTCCTGGCCCAGGGTCATCGGTACGGCGTCCTGCAGCTGGGTACGACCCATCTTCAGTACGTGGCTGAACTCTTCACCTTTGGCGGCGAACGCCTGGATCAGGCTGTCGAGGCTGGCCAGCAGGGCGTCGTGGCCCAGCAGCAGGCCCAGGCGGATGGCGGTCGGGTAGGCGTCGTTGGTCGACTGCGCCATGTTCACATCGTTGTTCGGGTGCAGGTACTGGTACTCACCCTTCTGGTGACCCATGGCCTCCAGTGCGATGTTGGCGATGACCTCGTTGGCGTTCATGTTGGTGGAAGTACCAGCACCGCCCTGGATCATGTCCACCACGAACTGCTCGTGGAAGTCGCCACGGATCAGGCGGGCACAAGCCTCGCTGATGGCGGCGTGCTTGGCATCGCTCAGGTGCCCCAGCTCACGGTTGGCGTCAGCAGCGGCCTGCTTGACCATCGCCAGGCCGACTACCAGTTTCGGGTAGTGCGACAGCGGAACGCCTGAGAGGTGGAAGTTGTTGGCAGCGCGCAGAGTCTGGATGCCGTAGTAGGCATCGGCAGGGACTTCAAGGGTACCAAGCAGGTCTTTTTCGACGCGGAACGATGCAGCGGAGGACATGACGGATATCATCTCAATTTAAACCCGGCACCTGCCGGAATGCCGCCAATCCTAGGCTTCGGCAGATTTGTCGGCCAATGCTGTTAGGCGCTAACCTATGCACAAACGGCATACGGTTTGATGTGACGCCGATTGACAATCGAGCGTGTTCCATTTTGGTGCATGCCTGCGGAGCTTCTCGATGAATCTTGAAAGCAAGTGGCTGGAAGACTTCAGTGCCCTGGCCTCCACACGCAGTTTTTCCCAGGCGGCGGAGCGCCGTTTCGTGACGCAGCCGGCCTTCAGTCGACGCATCCGCAGCTTGGAAGCGGCATTGGGCCTGACCCTGGTGAACCGTTCCCGCACGCCCATCGAGCTGACCGAGGCTGGTCAGCTTTTTCTTGTCACAGCGCGTACTGTTGTCGACCAGTTGAGCGAAGTTCTCCGCCATCTGCATCATCTGGAAGGTGGACAGGGCGAGGTGGTCCAGGTGGCGGCGGCGCACTCGCTGGCGTCCGGCTTCTTCCCGCGCTGGGTGGCCCAGTTGCGCAACGACGGCCTGAACATCGCCACCCGCCTGGTGGCCACCAACGTGGGCGATGCGGTGCATGCCTTGAGGGAAGGTGGCTGCGACCTGATGCTGGCCTTCTACGACCCCGACGCTGCCTTGCAGATGGATGCCGAGATCTTCCCGTCGCTGCACATGGGCACCACTGAAATGTTGCCAGTCTGCGCCGTCGGTGCCGATGGCAAGCCGTTGTTCGACCTCGAAGGCGAGGGCAGCGTGCCGCTTCTGGCCTACAGCGCCGGGGCATTCCTCGGGCGATCCGTCAGCCTGCTGCTGCGTCAGCGCAACCTGCGCTACACCACGGTGTACGAAACGGCGATGGCCGACAGTCTCAAGAGCATGGCGCTCGAAGGCATGGGTATCGCCTGGGTGCCGCGCCTGTCGATGCGTGGCGAGCTGGAACGTGGCGAGCTGGCGATCTGCGGCCCCAGCCAGTGGCATGTGCCGCTGGAGATTCGCCTCTACCGCTGCGCCCTGGTGCGCAAGGCGAACGTGCGCCTGCTGTGGCGCAAGCTCGAAGGTGGCGCGCTGGCAGGCGCAGTTGACTCAAAAGTCAGTCAAAGCCCCGAAAAATAAGGCCGACAGTTGGTCGCCAGGGGTGCCAGCAATGCCTCGCGTTACGGTATACTGCGCGGCCCCTCGACCGGATCGATCCGGTCATGATCAGCAAACAAGCCACGCCGGTCGTCCCGCGTGGCTTGTTGTTTTTTGACGGCGCCCAAGGGCGCACAAGCGAAGAGGCTCGACGATGAGTGCACTGGTTGGCGTGATCATGGGCTCCAAGTCCGATTGGTCCACCCTTAGCCACACCGCCGATATGCTGGAAAAACTCGGCATTCCCTACGAGGTGAAGGTGGTGTCCGCCCACCGGACCCCGGACCTGCTGTTCCAGTACGCCGAAGAGGCCGAAGGCCGCGGCATCGAGGTGATCATCGCCGGCGCCGGTGGCGCTGCGCACCTGCCGGGCATGTGCGCCGCCAAGACGCACCTGCCGGTGCTGGGCGTGCCTGTGCAGTCGTCGATGCTGTCGGGCGTCGATTCGCTGTTGTCGATCGTACAGATGCCGGCCGGCATCCCGGTTGCCACCCTGGCCATCGGCAAGGCTGGCGCGATCAACGCCGCGCTGCTGTCGGCAAGCATCCTGGGTGCCAAGCATCCCCAGTACCATGCGGCGCTCAAGCAGTTCCGCACGGAGCAGACCGAAACCGTCCTGGACAACCCGGACCCCCGCCAGGCTTGAGGCTGACGACATGAAGATCGGTGTAATCGGTGGCGGCCAACTGGGTCGCATGCTGGCCTTGGCGGGCACTCCGCTGGGCATGAACTTCGCCTTCCTCGACCCGGCACCGGACGCCTGCGCCGCCCCCCTGGGCGAGCACCTGCGTGCCGACTACGGCGACCAGGACCACCTGCGCCAGCTGGCCGAGGAAGTCGACCTGGTGACTTTCGAGTTCGAGAGCGTCCCGGCGGAAACCGTGGCCTTCCTGTCGCAGTTCGTGCCGGTCTACCCAAGCGCCGAAGCCCTGCGCATCGCGCGCGATCGCCTGTTCGAGAAGAGCATGTTCCGCGACCTGGGGATTCCGACCCCGGCCTTCGCCGACATCCTTTCGCAGGACGACCTCGACGCGGCAGTGGCCAGCATCGGCCTGCCGGCCGTGCTCAAGACCCGCACCCTGGGTTATGACGGCAAGGGCCAGAAGGTCCTGCGCAAGCCAGAAGACGTGGTCGGCACCTTCGCCGAGCTGGGCAGCGTTCCTTGCCTGCTCGAAGGCTTCGTGCCGTTCACCGGCGAAGTCTCGCTGGTTGCCGTGCGGGCCCGCGATGGCGAGACGCGCTTCTATCCGCTGGTGCACAACACCCATGACAGCGGCATCCTGAAACTGTCGGTGGCAAGCGTCGCGCATCCGCTGCAGGCGCTGGCTGAAGATTACGTCGGCCGTGTGCTGCAAAAGCTCGACTACGTCGGCGTAATGGCGTTCGAGTTCTTCGAAGTCGACGGTGGCCTGAAGGCCAACGAAATCGCCCCACGCGTGCACAACTCCGGGCACTGGACCATCGAAGGCGCCGAGTGCAGCCAGTTCGAGAACCACCTGCGGGCCGTCGCCGGCCTGCCGCTGGGCTCGACCGCCAAGGTGGGTGAGAGCGCGATGCTCAACTTCATCGGCGAAGTGCCTGCGGTCGCCAAGGTCGTGGCCATCGACGACTGCCATCTGCACCACTACGGCAAGGCGTTCAAGGTCGGCCGCAAGGTCGGTCACGCCACCCTTCGTTGCAAGGACATGGCCACGCTCAAGGCCAAGATCGCCGAGGTAGAGGCGTTGATCGCCGACTGATCGAACTTCTGCCTGGTGCAGGCCCTCTGAGATGGAACACGCCAAAGCGCTGTCTAGGCTTTGGCGTGTTCCATCTTCACTGCAGAGGGATTGCCATGGGCATCATCGGAACCATCTTCATCGGCCTGATCGTCGGCTTGCTGGCGCGCTTCCTGAAACCCGGGGACGACAGCATGGGCTGGATCATGACCATTCTGCTCGGCATCGCCGGCTCCCTGGTGGCGACCTATGGCGGGCAGGCCCTTGGCATCTACCAGGCCGGGCAGGCGGCGGGCTTCTTCGGTGCCCTGGTCGGCGCCATCGTGCTGCTGGTGATCTACGGATTCATCAAGAAGCGCTGAACACAGGCTAGAATGCGCGGCAATTCACCTGAGTTGCCGAGCATTGCCATGCGTGCGTTATTCCTTCTTCCCCTGTTGCTGGCCAGCACCCTGGCCCATGCCGAGCTGCCCGAGACCGACTGGCTGGAGTTGATGCCCAAGTCGGACCAGAAGGCTCTCGAGCAGATGCCCGAGATCGATCACAACTCCCCCGAAGCCATGGGCACCTTCACCGCCAAGGGCGGGCTGAAGCAGAGCAAGGGCTTGCCGGCGGTGATGTATTCGACCAAGACCGTGGCGGCCATGAACGGCAAGCAGATCCGCCTGGGTGGCTATCCGGTGCCGCTGGAGAGCGATGCCAAGGGCAACAGTACGTTGTTCTTCCTCGTGCCTTATCCGGGCGCCTGCATCCACGTGCCGCCGCCACCGCCGAACCAGCTGGTGCTGGTGCGCTATCCGAAAGGGTTGAAGATCGCCGATATCTACACGCCACTGTGGGTGACCGGCACGCTGAAGATCGAGAAGGTCAGCAATGACCTGGCCGATGCGGCGTACGCGCTGGACGCGGGGAAGGTGAGGGTGGTCGAGGACGCCGATCTTTGAGCCTGAACCGGTTCTTGCAGGGGCATAGTTCTCTTTGGGAGCAACTGTCTTGCTCAAAATCTAAAGGCCAGCCCAATCCCTCTGTGGGAGCGGGCTTGCCCTCGAACACGGGCATAGCCCGTGCCAGGCAGCGCGGTGTGGCGGTGTCCTGTTGAGTCAGAGCGCTTCGCGACCGATCACCAGCTGAAGCACATGGCTGGCGCCAGGCTTGAGCTCCACCACGTCATCCCACACATTCGCCGTCTCCACGCACAGCATCCGCTGCCAGCCATCATCGGCCATGTCGGGAAGCTCGCGGGCGCGGTCGGTCCAGGGGTTCCAGATCACTGCACTGCGTGAGCCGGTGGCGTGCAAGGTGATGCGCCGCTTCCATTGCGGATCGACGATCGCCAGGCGCTCGGGTGCGTTCAGGTAGATGCGGTCGGTTTCGCCGGCAAAGCCCAGCTTGCCCTGCTGGGTGCGCTGTTCCCAGCCTTCCAGGGTCTCGATGTAGGGCAGCCCCTCGACGCCTTCCACCTGTACCTGGCGCACATCGCTGACGGCGAAATAGCTGTGCAGTGCCTGGCTGAGCGTGACGTTGGCGTCGCCCAGGTTGCGGCTGGAAAGCGAGACGTGCAGTTGTGCGCCCAGCTCGATCAGCAGACGCAGCTCGACCTTGTGCGGCCAGTCCGGCAGTTGGCCCTGGGCCTCGGGCAAGTCGAATTCGATTCGCAGGTTTTCACCGACTTCCTCGACGCCCAGCAACTGCCAGTCACGCCCGCGCACCAGGCCGTGGGCTGGCGCCTCGCTGCCGTGGTACATGGTCTTGACCGAATCGGGATTACGCTGGAAGTTGCTGAACCACGGCCAGCATACCGGCACACCGGCGCGTACTGACTTGCCCTGGCGGAAGATCGCCTGGTCACTGAGCCACAGCAGGGGTTCGTCACCGATGGGCTGGTAGCTGAGAATCTGCGCGCCCTGCTGGGCGATGAGGAGTTCGGCGTGCTGGCTGGTGATGCGCCAGCAATTGAGTTCGCCGTGTTGCTCGGTGTCGACCTTGAAGGTTGCCATGCGCTCGTCTCGTTGATTGCAGGTGAGGCCGTTGGACCTCGAAGCCTGCAACGAGTTTACCGCGCGCCGGGTTCAGCGACGAGGTACGGAGCGGGTGCGGCCACTGCCGTCGATGGCCACGAAGACGAACACCGCCTCGGTCACCTTGCGCCATTCACTGGACAGCGGGTCGTCGCTCCAGACCTCGACCATCATCTGGATCGAGCTGCGGCCGATCTCCAGGGTCTGCGTGTAGAACGACAGTTGCGCGCCCACGGCCACCGGCACCAGGAATGCCATGCGATCGATCGCTACGGTGGCCACACGGCCGCCAGCCACGCGGCTGGCCATGGCCGTGCCGGCCAGGTCCATCTGGGCGACCAGCCAGCCGCCGAAAATATCGCCGAAGCCGTTGGTTTCACGCGGCAACGCGGTGATCTGAAGGGCCAGGTCGCCCTGCGGGATAGGATCTTCTTGTTCGAGCTCAATCATGCCGTGGGGCCTCTGACCCGTGACGCTTCGTTGGTTGGCGCGGTGACGGACGCCCTGAAAAACGATTCAGCCAGAAACATACTACGCTGATTTCGCTCCGGTTGGCGGCCAAAGGGAAACTCTGCGAAACCGCCTGCCCTTAATGACCGGCGTTTTCGCACAACATCCCATATCGTAAGCAACCTTTTCCTACGAACTCCTACAAAGAGCGCAGTATATAGACGGTATCGGCCAGCGACGACCGCACATTGATGAATATCTGTAGGGTTTTTGTACCTCTATGAGCGACGCGGGGCAATTTGTTATCTTCCCCATTCCCGCGCCAGAAGCCGTAGCACAAGCGGCCTGCCTTATAAGAGAACGTCCATGACCTCCGTGCCGAGCAGTATCGAGCAGCCCTCGCGGCCGCTGACCCGCAGTGACTACAAGACCCTCTCACTGTCCGCCCTGGGCGGAGCCCTGGAGTTCTACGACTTCATCATCTTCGTGTTCTTCGCCACGGTGGTGGGCAAGCTGTTCTTCCCCGCCGACATGCCCGAATGGCTGCGCCTGATGCAGACCTTCGGCATCTTCGCTGCAGGTTACCTGGCGCGGCCGCTGGGCGGCATCGTCATGGCGCACTTTGGTGACCTGCTCGGGCGCAAGAAGATGTTTACCCTGAGCATCTTCATGATGGCCTTGCCAACCCTGATCATGGGCCTGCTGCCGACCTACGCACAGATCGGCCTGTGGGCGCCGATCCTGCTGCTGCTGATGCGCGTGGTGCAAGGCGCCGCCATTGGCGGCGAGGTGCCGGGTGCCTGGGTGTTCGTCTCCGAACACGTACCGGAGCGCAATACCGGCTACGCCTGCGGCACCCTGACTGCCGGCCTGACCGCAGGCATCCTGCTGGGGTCGCTGGTGGCGACCCTGATCAATACCGTCTACAGCCCGGAAGAAGTGGCCGACTACGCCTGGCGGATCCCCTTCCTGCTCGGTGGCGTGTTCGGCCTGTTCGCGGTCTACCTGCGTCGTTGGCTGCACGAGACCCCGGTGTTCGCCGAGATGCAGCAGCGCAAGGCGCTGGCCGAGGAACTGCCACTGCGCGCGGTGCTGCGCGACCACCGTGGCGCGATCATCCTGTCGATGCTGCTGACCTGGTTGCTGTCGGCGGGCATCGTGGTGGTGATCCTGATGACCCCGGCGCTGCTGCAGAGCCTCTACCATGTCAGCCCGACCGATTCGCTGAAGGCCAACAGCCTGGCCATCGTCCTGCTGAGCCTGGGTTGCATCGGCGCCGGCAGCCTGGCCGACCGCTTCGGTGCCGGGCGTGTGTTCGTGATCGGCAGCCTGGCGCTGCTGGCCTCGTCCTGGGCGTTCTACCACAGCCTGCCGACTCGCCCTGACCTGCTGTTCCCGCTGTATGCCATCACCGGCCTGTTCGTCGGCCTGGTCGGCGCGGTGCCCTATGTGATGGTCAAGGCCTTCCCGGCAGTGGTGCGCTTCAGCGGGCTGTCGTTCTCCTACAACGTCGCCTACGCGATTTTCGGCGGCTTGACCCCGATGGTGGTGACCGCCTTGCTCAAGTTCAGCCCCATGGCACCGGCCTACTATGTGGCTGGCCTGTGCGCTGTAGGGCTGCTGGTCGGGGTGTACCTGCTGATCAACAAGCGCTGAGTCGGTTTCTTGCGGCGCCCGGAAGGCCATCCTCGGCAACGATGATGGCCTTTCATCCATTTGTCACAATTAGGTCATATCGTGTTCATGCGGCCTGCCGATACTGGGCCCCGTTCCATCCAACACCCCCATATTCCTGCTAGGAGCAAGGCATGAAACTGAAGCGTTTGATGGCGGCCCTGACCTTTGCCGCCGCTGGCGTCGCTGCCGCCAACGCGGTCGCCGCTGTCGACCCTGCTATCCCGACTTACACCAAGACCACTGGCGTATCGGGCAACCTCTCCAGCGTCGGTTCCGACACCCTCGCGAACCTGATGACTCTGTGGGCCGAGGCCTACAAGAAGGAATATCCGAACGTAAACATCCAGATCCAGGCTGCCGGCTCGTCCACCGCACCACCCGCGCTGACCGAAGGCACCGCAAACCTGGGCCCGATGAGCCGCAAGATGAAGGACGTCGAGCTGCAGGCCTTCGAGCAGAAGTACGGCTACAAGCCGACCGCCATCCCGGTCGCTGTCGACGCCCTGGCCGTGTTCGTGCACAAGGACAACCCGATCAAGGGCCTGACCATGGCTCAGGTCGACGCCATCTTCTCCTCCACCCGCCTGTGCGGTGGCAAGGCCGAGATCAAGACCTGGGGTGACGTCGGCGTGACCGGCGACCTGGCCAACAAGCCAATCCAGCTGTTCGGCCGTAACTCGGTATCGGGCACCTACGGCTACTTCAAGGAAGAAGCCCTGTGCAAAGGCGACTTCAAGCCTAACGTCAACGAACAGCCTGGCTCGGCCTCGGTGGTACAGTCGATCAGCTCCTCGCTGAACGGTATCGGCTACTCGGGCATCGGTTACAAGACCGCCAGCGTCAAGACCGTAGCCCTGGCCAAGAAGGAAGGCGGCGAGTTCATCGAAGACAACGAAGCCAACGCCCTGAACGGCACCTACCCGCTGTCGCGCTTCCTGTACGTCTACGTCAACAAGGCACCGAACAAGCCTCTGGCCCCGCTGGAAGCCGAGTTCGTGAAGCTGGTCCTGTCGCAGGCAGGCCAGCAGGTCGTGGTGAAGGATGGCTACATCCCGCTGCCGGCCAAAGTGGTCGAGAAGACCCTGGGTGACCTGGGCCTGTCCCACAAGTAATACGCGATACCCGGAAGGGGACGGCATCCGCTGCCGCCCCTTCCACGACTTTCTCCAGTCCGAAGCCAGGCACCCTGAGCGGCGGGCTTTTTTGCGTCACTACACTGTCATGTTTCTGTCATACGGGACCGCTAGGGTGTGCGCATGAATGATCTGGCCAATTCCAAGATGACCCCGAATACCCCTCCCGTGCGCATTGATTTCAATACGCCCGAGCTGCAACGCAAGCGCCGCCTGCGCGCGTTGAAGGATCGCCTGACCCGCTGGTATGTCCTGGTGGGCGGGCTTGCCGTGCTGGCAGCCATCACCCTGATCTTCTTCTACCTGGCTTATGTGGTGCTGCCGCTGTTCCAGGGCGCCGAGCTGACCAGCAAGAAGGCCCTGGAGCCGACCTGGCTGCAGCAGGATGCCGGCAAGCCGCTGATGATCGCCCTCGAGGAGCAGAACCTCGTGGGCATGCGCGTTTCCGACAAGGGCCAGGCGCTGTTCTTCGACACCAAGACCGGTGCCGAACTCAAGCGGGTCGAGCTGCCGTTGCCCGCGGGCACCACGGTCAGTTCGATCGGGACCGACCAGCCGGGTAGCCCGCTGGTGGTGCTGGGGCTGTCCAATGGCCAGGCGCTGGTGTTCCACCACACCTACAAGATCACCTACCCGGACAACAAGAAGACCATCAATGCGGGTATCGATTACCCCTATGGCCAGGATCCGTTCGTCCTCGACGAACAGGGCCGTGCGCTGGAGCACGTGAGCGTCAACCTCAATGGCGACACCCTGCTGCTGGCGGGTTCCACCGGTGCGCAACTGCAGGTGATCGAGCTGTCGCGCACTGAAAACATGATGACCGGCGAGACCACCACCGAGCAGAATCGCATCGCGCTGCCGCAGATGACCGAAACGGTGAAGAACATCTTCATCGACCCACGCCAGCAGTGGCTGTACGTGGTCAACGGCCGTGCCACCGCCGATGTCTTCAGCCTGCGCGAGAAGAGCCTCAACGGTCGCTACAAGCTCCTCGAAGACGGCAACGCCGAAATCACCGCCAGTGGCCAGCTGGTCGGTGGCATCTCGCTGATCTTCGGTGACTCCAAGGGCGGCCTGAGCCAGTGGTTCATGGCCCGCGACCCGGATGGCGAATCGCGCTTCAAACTGATCCGCAGCTTCCAGCTGGGCAAGGCGCCGATCGCCCAGATCGATGCCGAGGAGCGTCGCAAGGGCTTCATCGCCCTGGACGCCGAAGGCAAGCTTGGTGTGTTCCACAGCACCGCGCACCGCACCCTGCTGGTCGAGCCGGTCGCCGATAGCGCCGGCGTGCTGGCCCTGTCGCCGCGTGCCAACCGCATCATGATCGAAGAAGGCGGCAAGCTGCTGCCGCTGAGCCTGCGCAACCCGCACCCTGAAGTGTCCTTCAGCGCGCTGTGGGGCAAGGTCTGGTACGAGAACTACGACGAGCCGAAGTACGTCTGGCAGTCCACCGCTTCCAACACCGACTTCGAGCCCAAGCTCAGCCTGTCGCCGCTGACCTTCGGTACGCTCAAGGCCGCGTTCTACGCGATGATCCTGGCAGCACCGCTGGCCATTGCCGCGGCCATCTACACCGCCTACTTCATGGCGCCGGGCATGCGCCGCAAGGTCAAGCCGGTGATCGAGCTGATGGAAGCGATGCCGACGGTGATCCTCGGCTTCTTCGCCGGCCTGTTCCTCGCGCCGTATCTTGAAGGCCACCTCCCGGGCGTGTTCAGCCTGCTGCTGATCCTGCCGATCGGCATCCTGGTGGCGGGCTTCTCCTGGAGCCGCCTCCCGGAGTCGATCCGCCAGCGCATCCCGGATGGCTGGGAGGCCGCAATTCTGATCCCGGTGATCCTGGCGATCGGCTGGTTCGCGCTGTACATGAGCCCGTTCCTGGAGAGCTGGTTCTTCGGCGGCGACATGCGCCTGTGGATCAGCCACGACCTGAAAATCACCTACGACCAGCGCAACGCCCTGGTGGTGGGTATCGCCATGGGCTTCGCGGTCATCCCGAACATCTACTCGATCGCCGAAGACGCCGTGTTCAGCGTGCCGCGCAGCCTCACGCTGGGCTCGCTGGCGCTGGGTGCGACGCCCTGGCAGACCCTGACCCGCGTGGTCATCCTCACCGCAAGCCCGGGCATCTTCTCGGCGCTGATGATCGGCATGGGCCGGGCGGTGGGCGAGACCATGATCGTGCTCATGGCCACCGGCAACACCCCGGTGATGGAGATGAACCTGTTCGAGGGCATGCGCACCCTGGCCGCCAACGTGGCCGTGGAAATGCCCGAATCGGAAGTCGGCGGCAGCCACTATCGTGTGCTGTTCCTCGCCGCCCTCGTGCTGCTGATGTTCACCTTCATCATGAACACCTTGGCCGAGCTGATTCGCCAGCGTCTGCGCAAGAAATACTCGTCGCTTTGATAGAAAGGTAGAGATCCGTGAAAAAGGATTCCCTCAAAGGCTGGTTCAAGAGCGGTGCGCCGGGCGTTTGGATCAGCGGTGGCGCGGTCGCCATGGCGGTGATCATGACCGTCGGCCTGCTCGCCGTGATCGCTGTGCGCGGCCTGGGCCACTTCTGGCCGGCCGACCTGATCCAGGCCACCTACAAGGTGCCCGGCCAGGCCGATCATGTGATCGTCGGCGAAGTGGTGCAGAAGGAAGAAGTTCCGCGCGAGCGCCTCAAGAGCGCTGGCCTGCCGGTGCCTGACCAGGGCCCGGAGTTCATGACCCGCGAGCTGGTCAAGGTCGGTAACCGCGACCTCAACGGCAGCGACTTCACCTGGTTGGTCGGTGACTGGCTGGTGGACCAGAGCAAGCCCGCCGACCTGATCGCCCTGGAGCGCCGCGAGTGGGGCAACTTCTATGGTTACCTGGTCAGCGTCAAGGAAGAGGGCCGTGTGGTCGCCGAAGGTCCGAGCGCCTGGAACGAACTGCAGAGCCGCCTCAAGCGCGCCAGTGACCTGAACGACCAACTGGTGTCGCTCGAGAAGAAAGACATTGGCTCTATCAACCACGGCCTCGAACGCCTGCGCCTGCACAGCCGCAAGCTGGAACTGCAGGGCAAGCTGGATGCGGCTGCCCAGGCCGATATCGAATCTGAGCGTGCTGAGCTGAACAGCCGCTACAAGACCATCGAGGAGCGCCTGACCGGCCTGCACCAGGCTTTCGCCCGCGACAGCCTGGTGGCCCGCGACGCCAACGGCCGCCAGGTGGAGATCAACCTGAGCAAGGTGGTGCATGCCATCCAGCCTAACGGCATGTCGGCGATGACCAAGATGGGTGCCTACTTCAGCAAGGTCTGGGAGTTCCTCAGCGACGACCCGCGTGAAGCCAACACCGAAGGCGGTATCTTCCCGGCCATCTTCGGCACAGTGATGATGACCCTGATCATGGCCGTGATCGTCACCCCGTTCGGCGTGCTGGCGGCGGTCTACCTGCGCGAGTACGCCAGGCAAGGCCCGGTCACCCGGCTGATCCGCATCGCGGTGAACAACCTGGCCGGGGTGCCGGCGATCGTCTATGGCGTGTTCGGCCTGGGCTTCTTCGTCTATGTGCTGGGTGGCTCGATCGACCGGCTGTTCTTCCCCGAATCGCTGCCGGCGCCTACGCTGGGCACGCCAGGCCTGTTGTGGGCCTCGCTGACCCTGGCACTGCTGGCGGTCCCGGTGGTGATCGTCGCCACCGAAGAAGGCCTGGCGCGGATCCCGCGTACGGTGCGCGAGGGTTCGCTGGCCCTGGGTGCGACCAAGGCCGAGACACTGTGGAAGATCGTTCTGCCGATGGCCAGCCCGGCGATGATGACCGGCATGATCCTCGCCGTGGCGCGCGCCGCAGGCGAGGTGGCGCCGCTGATGCTGGTGGGTGTAGTGAAACTGGCGCCGTCGCTGCCGGTGGACGGCAACTACCCTTACCTGCACCTCGACCAGAAGATCATGCACCTGGGCTTCCACATCTACGACGTCGGCTTCCAGAGCCCCAACGTCGAGGCCGCACGGCCGCTGGTCTACGCCACGGCGCTGCTGCTGGTGCTGGTGATCGCGACCCTCAACCTCTCGGCGGTGTGGATCCGTAACCACCTGCGCGAGAAGTACAAGGCGCTCGACAGCTGAATCTGATTGCAAGCGGGCCGCCCGCAGAGCGAGCGGCCCTGTGAAACGAATTGATAGCGTATGGAGTTGACCATGCAGCAAGAATCCCACTCCCACGGCATCGACATGTCGGCCCTGGGCCGCGACAAGCAGAGCCTGCGCCTGGCCGAAGAGACCGTGGCTATCGAAGTCCCGGGCCTGTCGCTGTTCTACGGCGACAAGCAGGCGCTGTTCGATGTACAGATGAACATCCCCAAACAGCGCGTGACCGCCTTCATTGGCCCGTCCGGCTGCGGCAAGTCCACGCTGCTGCGCACCTTCAACCGCATGAACGACCTGGTCGATGGCTGCCGCGTGGAAGGTGCCATCAACCTGTACGGCAACAACATCTACCGCAAGGGCGAGGATGTGGCCGAGTTGCGCCGCCGGGTGGGCATGGTGTTCCAGAAGCCCAACCCTTTCCCCAAGACCATCTACGAGAACGTGGTCTATGGCTTGCGTATCCAGGGGATCAACAAGAAGCGCGTGCTCGACGAAGCGGTCGAGTGGGCGCTCAAGGGCGCGGCGTTGTGGGATGAGGTCAAGGACCGCCTGCACGACTCGGCGCTGGGGCTGTCCGGTGGTCAGCAGCAGCGTCTGGTGATCGCCCGTACCATCGCCGTGGAGCCTGAGGTGCTGTTGCTCGATGAGCCGTGCTCGGCACTGGACCCGATCTCCACGCTGAAGGTCGAAGAGCTGATCTACGAGCTGAAGTCCAAGTACACCATCGTCATCGTGACCCACAACATGCAGCAGGCGGCGCGCGTCTCCGACTACACCGCGTTCATGTACATGGGCAAGCTGATCGAGTTCGGTGATACCGACACGCTCTTCACCAATCCGGCGAAGAAGCAGACCGAAGACTACATTACCGGGCGTTACGGCTAGCAGCGCGGCGATTCGGCGCCCCGACAAGCCCGCTCCTACAGGATTCAGGGACTAAAGAACGATGATCAACAAAGAAAGCCTTACCCATCACATCTCCCAGCAGTTCAACGCCGAACTCGAGGAAGTGCGCAGCCACCTGCTGGCGATGGGGGGCCTGGTCGAGAAGCAGGTCAACGATGCCGTGACCGCGCTGATCGAAGCCGATTCGGGCCTGGCCCAGCAGGTGCGTGAGGTCGATGAACAGATCAACCAGATGGAGCGCAACATCGACGAGGAGTGCGTACGCATCCTCGCCCGTCGCCAGCCGGCGGCGTCCGACCTGCGTCTGATCATCAGCATCTCCAAGTCGGTGATCGACCTGGAGCGCATCGGCGACGAATCGACCAAGATCGCTCGCCGCGCCATTCAGCTGTGCGAGGAAGGCGAGTCGCCCCGTGGCTACGTCGAGGTGCGCCACATCGGCGACCAGGTGCGCAACATGGTCCGTGATGCACTGGACGCCTTCGCCCGTTTCGACGCCGAGCTGGCACTGTCGGTGGCCCAGTACGACAAGACCATCGACCGCGAGTACAAGACCGCGCTGCGCGAGCTGGTCACCTACATGATGGAAGACCCTCGTTCGATCTCGCGGGTGTTGAGCGTCATCTGGGCCCTGCGCTCGCTGGAGCGTATCGGCGACCACGCCCGCAATATCTCGGAGCTGGTGATCTACCTGGTGCGTGGTACCGATGTTCGCCACATGGGCCTCAAGCGCATGAAGGCCGAGGTCCAGGGCGACACCTCCGGCGCTGCCGAAAAGGCTAATGTTCCGGACGAATCGGACGATAAGTAATATTGCTCCCGAGCATCAACGCCCGGCCTCGTCCGGGCGTTTTCGTTTGTGGCAGATACAGCAGGCACCCGCGAACAGTCTTGAAACGTCCCGGCGTGACCAGTGGTTTGGCAAATTGCCATCAGTCGGCGGTATGCTAGTCGGGATTCAAGAGGAGTATCGATGAGTAAAGTCAATGTGCTGGTCGTGGACGATGCGCCGTTCATCCGCGACCTGGTGAGGAAGTGCCTGCGCAATGCCTTCCCGGGCATGGTCATCGAAGACGCGGTCAATGGCCGCAAGGCCATGGCCATGCTGAGCAAGGAACGTTTCGACCTGGTCCTGTGCGACTGGGAGATGCCGGAGATGTCTGGCCTCGAGCTGCTGACCTGGTGCCGTCAGCAGGAAGAAATGAAAGCCCTGCAGTTCATCATGGTGACCAGCCGGGGTGACAAGGAGAACGTGATCCAGGCCATCCAGGCCGGTGTCTCCGACTTCGTCGGCAAGCCGTTCACCAATGAACAGCTGCTGACCAAGGTGAAGAAATCCCTGACCAAGATCGGCAAGCTCGAGGCTCTGGTGGCGGGCGCGCCGTCGCGAGTCAATTCGGCCTTTGCCAACGACTCGCTGAGCGCCCTGACGGGCGGCAAGCCCGAGGCTGTGAAGGTCGCGCCAACGCCTGCACCGACTGCGGCTGCCAAGCCGTTGATCAATGCACCGACGCCACAAAGCGCCGCTGCAGCCGCCCAGAGTGGGCGTGGCCAGGGGCAGTTGCGCCTGTCGAGCGGCATCCAGCCCTGCGTGATCAAGGCCCTGAGCCTCAAGGAAGCGCTGTTGGTGGTGCGCCGCAGTGCTGCGCTGCCGCAGGTGCTCGAAGGCGCGGTGCTCGACCTGGAGCAGGGCGAGAGCGCCGAGGTGGCGCGCTTGAACGGTTACTTGCACGCCATCGCTGCGCTCGAACCCAAGCCTGAGAGCGACTGGTTGCAACTGACGTTCAAGTTCGTCGATCAGGATGCTCAGAAGCTCGATTACCTGTCGCGATTGATCGCCCGCGGGACTGCGCAGAAGCACTTCACTCCGGGCGGTTGATCCGCTGTTCCACCTCCCTGCAGGAGCGGCACAAGGCCCCTCCTGCAGAAGTCGGGTCGGCCACCCGACCAACTGTCATCCCCCCGGTGTAACCCGCTGCTAGGCTCAAGACATAATAACTGTCAAAAAGCCACCATCATGCGCGCCTGCCTGCTGCTGTCCCTGCTCGTGGCTTCGGCACCGGGCATGGCCATGACCCTCTACAGCACCACCGACACCTTCGGCGTGGCGTCCTATTCCTATCAGCCCAGCCCTGGTGCACGGGCAATGGCGCTGCGCGAGCCGATGGTCGAACGTCTCGACGATCAAGTCCGCCTGCATCCCGAGGCACTGGTTGGCGGTGTGCGTTTTTCGGCGCGCAATGACCTGTTCGCACCCGTGGAGGTCGAGCTGCGTCTGGAAGGCCTGGTCAACGCGCGCGACGGCAATGCTCCGCGTCTCGTTCGACGTGTGCTGGCGCCGCGTTCCACGCAGGTGCTGAGCGTGGTGATGGCGCGTCCGGGCAGCCAGCTGAAATACCGGGCCAAGCTACGCCATGCCATGGGCGACCCCGCTCAGCGCCCGCAGGCGTATCGCTACCCGTTCCCTTGGCGCGGCGGGCCGTTCCGGTTGAGTCAGGGGCCCAATGGGCGCTACAGCCATTTCGGCCCCAAGGGGCGCTACGCCATGGACATCGCCATGCCCGAAGGCACACCGATCATCGCCGCCAGGGGCGGGGTGGTGGTGAAGATGGAGAATCGTCAGACCGGACGCGGTAACAATCCTTCTGGCAACTTCGTACGCATCCTGCACGCAGACGGCACCATGGGTGTCTATCTGCACCTGATGCGTGGGTCAGTGGTGGTAGCCGAAGGGCAACGCGTGGCGCAGGGGGAGGTGCTGGGCAAGTCAGGCAACACCGGCAACAGCAGTGGGCCGCACCTGCATTTCGTGGTGCAGCGCAATGTGGGGCTGGCGCTGGAGTCGATTCCCTACCGCTTCGACCGTCCGATTGGCGGGTTGCCGGACTTCACGGCAGGGAATCCTTGAACAGCGCTGTCAATCGAGCTTCAGCACCTTGGCCAGGACGATCTTCGGCCCTTTCATCTTCTTGATGATGATGCGCAGGCCTTCGACTTCCAGCACTTCCTCTTCCTCGGGCACGCGCTTGAGCGACTCGTAGACCAGGCCGGCGAGGGTCTCGGCCTCGATATGGTCAAGGTCGATGCCCAGCAGGCGTTCGACCTTGAACAGCGGCGTGTCGCCCCGCACCAGCAGCTTGCCCGGCTGGTAGGCGAGGATGCCGCGTTCGGCCTTGCGGTGTTCGTCCTGGATATCGCCGACCAGCACTTCCAGCACGTCTTCCATGGTCAGGTAGCCGATCACCTTGCCATCGGCTTCCTCGACCAGCACGAAGTGGGCACCGCCCTTGCGGAACTGTTCGAGCAACTGCGACAGCGGCATGTGTCGCGATACGCGCTCCAACGGTCGGGCCAGGTCTTCCAGATCGATGGTTTCAGGGAGGTGGTCCAGTTCGGCCAGCTCCAGCAGCAGGTCCTTGATGTGCAGCAGGCCGGTGAACTCTTCGCGCTCGGCGTCGTACACCGGGTAGCGGCTGAACTTGTGGCGGCGGAACATCGCCAGGATGTTCTTCAGCGGTGCCTTGGCGTCGAGCACCACCATGTCTTCACGGGAGTTGGCCCAGTCGACCACCTCCAGCTCGCCCATTTCCACCGCCGAGGCCAGCACGCGCATGCCTTGGTCGCTTGGGTCCTGGCCGCGGCTGGAGTGCAGGATCAGCTTGAGCTCTTCACGGCTGTAGTGGTGTTCATGGTGCGGCCCGGGCTCGCCCTGGCCGGCGATGCGCAGGATGGTGTTGGCGCTGGCGTTGAGCAGGTAGATCGCTGGATACATCAGCCAGTAGAACAGGTACAGCGGCACTGCCGTCCATAGCGAAAGCAGCTCGGGCTTGCGGATCGCCCAGGATTTGGGTGCCAGCTCGCCGACCACGATGTGCAGGTACGAGATCACGAAGAAGGCGACGAAGAACGACACGGCCTTGATCAGTTCCGGGCTGTCGACGCCCAGGTAGGCCAGCAGCGGTTCGAGCAGGTGGGCGAAGGCCGGCTCTCCGACCCAGCCCAGGCCCAGCGAGGCCAGGGTGATGCCCAATTGGCAGGCCGACAGGTAGGCGTCGAGCTGGTTGTGTACTTTGCGCAGGATGCTGCCGCGCCAGCCGTGCAGCTCGGCGATGGATTCGACGCGGGTAGAGCGCAGCTTGACCATGGCGAACTCGGCGGCAACGAAGAAGCCGTTGAGCACTACCAGGAACAGGGCAAAGAGAATCATGCCGAAATCGGCGAATACAGAGGCGAGGCTGATACCAGGGGAAGGGTCCATGATGGAGTTTTTACGGGGTCCGTCTTTGAAAGAGAGAGAAAAAAAGTGCCAGCTCTAGCTGGCACAGGGGATCCAATGTAGCGGCTGAAGCTGCAAAAGCAAAGGGGATGCTTTTTGCCGTGGGGATTCTCAGCTGCGATTTGCCGCCAATTGTGCCGGCGCAAAATGACAGGTGAACGTGCTGCCATGCCCCGGCACGCTGCTGATTTCAAGCTTGGCGCGATGGCGCATCAGCACATGCTTGACGATCGCTAGGCCCAGCCCGGTGCCGCCGGTGTTGGAGGCGCGGCTGGAGTCGACGCGGTAGAAGCGTTCGGTCAGGCGCGGCAGGTGCTTGGCGTCGATGCCCACCCCCGAGTCCTGCACGCTCAGGTGTGCCCCTTGCTCGTCGGCCCACCAGCGGATGCGAATGGTGCCTTCCTCCTGGGTGTACTTGACTGCATTGAACACCAGGTTGGAGAAGGCGCTGCGCAGTTCCGACTCGCTGCCTTTCAGGCGCAGGCCCGGCGCGGCTTCCAGCGAGATGTTCTGGCGCTTGGGCCCGGACAGCGCCTGCGCGTCGCCCTTGATCGACTGCAGCAGGGTATCCACCGCCACCGGCTGGTTGTCCGAGGGATAGTCGGTCGCTTCCAGCTTGGCCAGCAGCAACAGGTCGTTGAGCAGGGTCTGCATGCGCGAGCCTTGCTGGCTCATCTGCTGCAGCGCACGGGCCCAGCGTGGGTTCACGTCTTCGACGTTGTCCAGCAGGGTTTCGAGGTAGCCGGTGATCACCGTCAGCGGGGTGCGCAGTTCGTGGGAGACGTTGGCGACGAAGTCCTTGCGCATCTGTTCGAGCTGGTGGATGCGGGTCACGTCGCGCACCAGCATCAGGTGCTCGTTGTTGCCGTAGCGGGTGATGTGCAGTTGCACGCGCAGGTGGTCATTGATCGGCGAGGGGATTTCCAGCGGTTCGACGTAGTTTTCCGCTTCGAAGTATTCCTTGAAGCGCGGATGACGGACCAGGTTGGTGACCGGTTGTCCGCCATCCTGGGGCGTCTTGAAGCCCAGCAGGGTCTCGGCGGCGCGGTTCCACCACTCCAGGTTGCCATCGCTGTCGAGCATGATCACCGCATCGCGCAGGGCAGCGGTGGACTCCTGAACCCGGTCGATCACCGCTTGCAGGCGCCCGCGGACACGCTGGTCGCGGCGCTGCAGGTGATAGATGCTGTCGAACACTTCGCCCCACAGCCCGTAGCCGTCCGGTGGCGCTTCGTCGGGCTGGTGGTTGCGCAGCCATTCGTGCAGGCGCAGCAACTGCTTGAGGGTCCAGCCCAGGTACAGCGCCAGGCCAACCGCCAGGCTCCAGCCGTATTGCCCGCTGACCAGCCCGCCGAGCATGCAGACGCTGATCAGCAGGAGCAGGTGGCGAATCAGGGTCGCGTGCCAGTTCGGGTTCAATTCACAGTCCTTGTACAGCGGCTTGCAGCGAAGCGTGCGGGCGTGTCAGCTCTTGGTCGAGAAACGGTAGCCGGTGCCGCGGACGGTTTGTACCAGATTTTCGTAGGCCTCACCCAGTGCCTTGCGCAGACGACGGATGTGCACGTCGACGGTGCGCTCCTCGACATAGACGTTGCCGCCCCAGACCTGGTCGAGCAGCTGGCCACGGGTGTAGGCGCGCTCCTGGTGGGTCATGAAGAACTGCAGCAGGCGGTACTCGGTCGGGCCCATCTCGGCGGGTTTGCCGTCGATGGTCACGCGGTGGCTGATCGGGTCGAGCAGCAGGCCGCCGACTTCGATCGGTGCCTCGCTGTCGCTCGGGCCGGTGCGGCGCAGCACGGCCTTGAGGCGGGCCACCAGCTCGCGGGGCGAGAACGGCTTGGTGATGTAGTCGTCGGCGCCGACTTCCAGGCCCTGGATCTTGTTGTCCTCTTCGCCCTTGGCGGTGAGCATGATGATCGGGATGTCCCCGGTCAGCTCGTCGCGCTTGAGGCGGCGTGCCAGTTCGATGCCGGAGGTGCCGGGCAGCATCCAGTCCAGCAGGATCAGGTCCGGCTTGCGGTCGACGATGATGGCGTGGGCCTGCTGGGAGTTCTCTGCCTCGAGGCAGTCGTAGCCGGCCATTTCCAATGCAACGGCGATCATCTCGCGAATAGGCGCTTCGTCGTCGACGATCAGAATGTTCCTGCCAACCATGCTCAAAACTCTCCCATCTATGGTGTCTTGGCCCGCATTAGATAACGGAATTATTGCAGCTGTGTGACAAGGCGTTGGCCGTTCTGGCGACATTGCGTGACTGGGCTAGGCTTCACAAGGCCGCTGCGGCGGTGTTCTCCCTCCTTCCCCCGACACGATGGTGATTCCAATGACACGACATACGCTGAGCTGGATGGCCCTTTTCGCTGCGCTGGCATTGCCGGGGGTGGCGTCGGCGCACCATGCGATGGAGAAGGACGGCATGTGGGTCGACCATGCCGGCATGACCCTGTACACCTTCGACAAGGATGCCGGAGGCAAGTCGATGTGCAACGGTGAATGCGCAACCAACTGGCCGCCGCTGCTGGTCAAGGCCGAGGATGAAGCTGCCAAGGACAAGTGGACGGTGATCGAGCGGGATGATGGCAAGAAGCAGTGGGCTTACGACGGCAAGCCGCTGTACACCTTCATCAAGGACAAGAAAGCCGGAGACAAGACCGGTGATGGCGTGAAGGACGTCTGGCATATCGCCAAACCCTGAAGCGTGCGCGGACTCTGTGGGTGCAACTGTCTTGCTCAAAAATCTGAGGCCTGCCCAATCCCCTGTGGGAGCGGGTTTACCCGCGAAAAAGACACCGCGCTGCATGGCACGGGCTACGCCCGTGTTCGCGGGACAAGCCCGCTCCCACAGGGATTGGGCAGGCCTCAGATTTTGAGCAAGACAGTTGCTCTTGCCCTCAGCGCAGCGCGTAATCCAGCACCACGCCGATGAAGATCAACAGCCCCGCCCAGTGATTGTGCAGGAACGCCTTGAAGCAGGCATCGCGATCCAGCGTACGGGTCGACCAGAACTCCCAGGCGAAGCAGGCCAGGGCGCCCAGCAGCCCCAGGTGGAACCAGCCCCCCAGTTCGAAGCGATTGCCGGCCAGCAACAGGCAGCCGAGCGACAGCACCTGCAAGGTCAGGATGATCACCCGATCGGCCTCGCCGAACAGGATCGCCGTGGATTTCACGCCGATCTTCAGGTCGTCGTCGCGATCGACCATCGCATAGTAGGTGTCGAAGGCTACCGTCCACAGCAGGTTGGCGATATACAACAGCCAGGCCGCTGCTGGCAGCTCACCTCCCGCGGCCGTGAAGGCCATGGGAATGCCCCATGAATAGGCGGCACCCAGCACCACCTGCGGGTAGTAGGTGTAGCGCTTCATGAACGGGTAGCAGAACGCCAGGGCAACGCCGCCAAACGAAAGCCACACGGTGCTGGCGTTGGTGCACAGCACCAGCAGGAAACTTATTCCGGTCAGCACCACGAACAGCATCACCGCCTCGCGCGGCTTTACCCGGCCGCTGGCCAGGGGGCGGTCGGCGGTGCGCTTGACGTGGCCATCGACCTTGCGGTCGGCGAAGTCATTGATCGCGCAGCCCGCCGCGCGCATCAACGCTACTCCGAGGCCGAAGATCAGCACGTTGGCCAGGGTTGGTGCACCCTTGGCAGCGATCCACACCGCCGCCAGCGTGGGCCACAGCAACAGGTAGATGCCGATGGGGCGATCCAGGCGGCTGAGCTGGACGAAGTCCCAGGCCCTGGGGTGCAGGCGGTTGAGCGACTTGAGCAGGTGCAGGTACATCAGGGCGATACCTCCTTGTCCGCCTGCCACATCGCGGGCAGGAATACCTCGGCGACCAGCAGGTCCAGGCCATCGCGCTCGAAGCGCGAGCGGCGGCCCCAGAGGCTGGCGCTGGCCACTTCCGTCGGCAACCACGCCTGTGGGTACGTGCACACCTCGATGGGATGGCGAATGAACGCCTGGTCGCAGAACAGCAGTTCGCCGAGCGAGCGGCTGCCCAGGGTTTCCAGGTCGAGGCCGCCGCGCTCCAAGGCCTCGCGGCTGGCGACGCTGCGGGCAAATACCCAGGGCCGGTCATAGCCACGCAGATAGACTTCACGCACCCAGCCCTGCGCGCCTGGCGCAAGATCCAGGGCAAGGCATTCGTCGTCACGCAGTGGCTGCCAGCCTTCGAACAGCGGCGTCACGCAGAAGTGGTCGTGGGAGAGGCGGGTCAGGCGACGAGTCAGGGAGCCTTCGTCGAACAGCCAGTCGAGGGTGCGCTGGTCGAGGTCGCTCGCCAGCTGTGGATACGCCAGCCACGCGACAGCGGCTGCTTGCGGGGATTCGTACGACACGTCGGTATGCTTGTTACATCCAGAGAGGCGGCGAGCTTAGCATGATTGCCGGGTTTGCTTGCATACTGCCGGCCGGGCCAGTACAAAGCCCGTCATGAATTGCGCGGTGAGTCCTTCGCGGCAAAGGGCCATCAGCAGCAACACAACGCCTGACCGAGGAACCCTGATGAAGAAGTGGCAATGCATTGTTTGTGGGCTGATCTACGACGAAGCCGAGGGCTGGCCGGACGACGGGATCGCTCCGGGCACCCGTTGGGAAGACGTGCCGGAAGACTGGCTGTGCCCCGACTGCGGTGTAGGCAAGAGCGACTTCGAAATGATCGCCATCGGCTGATCGACGACCCCCTGCAAGAGGAAGCACGACATGACGTCCCCCGTGGTGATCATCGGCACAGGCCTTGCGGGCTACAACCTGGCCCGGGAGTTTCGCAAGCTCGACGCTGACACGCCGCTGTTGCTGATCACTGCCGACGACGGTCGCTCTTATTCCAAGCCCATGCTTTCCACCGGCTTTGCCAAGCACAAGGACGCCGACGGCCTGTGCATGGCCGAGCCGGGAGCCATGGCCGAGCAGCTCAAGGCCGAGATTCGTACTCATACCCGCATCAGCGGCATCGATCCTGGCCACAAGCGCCTGTGGATCGGCGAGGAGGCGGTGCCCTACCGCGACCTGGTGCTGGCTTTGGGCGCGCAGACGGTACAGGTGCCGGTCGAGGGCGACGGCGCCGAGCTGGTTTTTCCGATCAACGACCTGGAAGACTACGCGCGCTTTCGTGCCGCCGCTGTCGGCAAGCGGCGCGTGCTGCTGCTCGGTGCCGGGCTGATCGGCTGCGAGTTTGCCAACGACCTCACGTTGGGTGGCTACCAGTGCGACGTGGTGGCGCCCTGTGAGCAGGTGATGCCGACCCTACTGCACCCCGCCGCCGCCAAGGCGGTGCAGGCAGGCCTGGAAGCCTTGGGTGTGCGTTTCCACCTGGGGCCGGTGCTGACTCGTCTGCAACGCTCGGGCGATGGCCTGGAGGCTCACTTGTCCGATGGCCGAACGATTGTCTGCGACCTGGTGGTCTCGGCCGTCGGCCTGCGACCGCGTACAGACCTTGCCGCCGCTGCCGGGCTGCAGGTCAATCGTGGCGTGGTGGTGGATCGCCAGCTGCGCACCTCCCACGCCAACATCTTCGCCCTGGGTGACTGCGCCGAAGTGGAGGGCATCAACCTGCTCTACGTCATGCCGCTGATGGCCTGCGCCCGCGCGCTGGCGCAGACGCTGGCCGGCAACACCACGGCTGTGAGCTACGGTCCGATGCCTGTCACGGTAAAGACGCCCGCGTGTCCGCTGGTGGTTTCGCCACCCCCGATGGGCCGGGAGGGCACCTGGCAGGTCGAAGGGCAGGGCAGCGACCTGAAAGTGCTGTGCTACGGCGCTGATGGCCAATTGCTGGGTTATGCCCTAACGGGCTCGGCGGTGATGGAAAAGCTGGCGCTGAATCGGCAGCTTCCGCCGCTTATGGCCTGAATGCCGTTCGAACTGTCGCATTTGGCCTGTCCTTGGCGCGACAATGGCCGCCCAGACACTGGCGCGGCCTCGGTGAGCGTGCCATTCTCACTTCCGTCTGCCGCAGATTAGAGCCTGCGGCGCCTTGGGCGCTGCTTTCGCAGGTAGCACGGCATAACAACAAAAATCCCGTCAAAGAGGCTTCACTATGCGTAAACCAGAACTCGCCGCCGTCATCGCCGAAAAGGCCGATCTGACCAAGGAAAAGGCCAATCAGGTGCTGAACGCGATTCTCGACAGCATCACTGGCGCGCTCGACAAGGATACCGTCACCCTGGTCGGGTTCGGCACCTTCGAGAAGCGTCACCGCGGCGCGCGCACCGGCAAGAACCCACAGACCGGTCAACCGGTGAAGATCAAGGCCAGCAACACTGTTGCCTTCAAACCTGGCAAGAACCTGCGTGACAGCGTCAACGCTCCCGCCAAGCCAGCCAAGAAAGGCAAGTGATCGATTCCTGACACCCCAGTGTCATCCGAACGGGCGCCCCAGGGCGCCCGTTGTGCGTTCTGGCGTATGGAAACGATGTGGCGAGCTGGCGTAAAAAGTTTAAGAAAGGGATAAACTGCGAGCTTCAGTCATATTTCAATCGAGGCGCGTTGATGAAGTTTCGCTTTCTTCTCTGGGCCATGGGTCTGCTGATGGCCAGGGCCAGCCGCAACAACCCGGCTTTCCAGCAGCAACTGCGCGACAAGGACCTGGTGTTCCAGATGCAGACCTTGGACGGCAAGGTGGCCCGGCATTTCACGGTGAGTGGTGAGCGCATCAGCAGCAAGGGTGGCCTGCACCCACAGCCGGCCTTTGCCATTGCCTTCAAGGATGCCGCGGTCGGCTTTGCCACCCTGCAGGCTGGCAACAAGCAGTTGGCGTTCATGCAGGGGATTCAGGACAAGAACATCCAGATCAAGGGCAACCCGGCACTGGTGATCTGGTTCCAGGGGCTGATGAAGTACCTCAAACCTCGCAAGAAGAAGGGCTGATTCGGCCTGTGCAGGAACGGGAAACCCCGCTCCTGCCAGTCAGTGCGGCGCCTGGAACTGCGATGCCAACTCGCGCAGCAACGCTTCGGCTTCCAGTACCTTGCTGACCACGTCCTCCGCCTTGTCGCGCGTCAGCCCCAGGCGTTCGAGCAGCGCATCCGGAATCTCTTCCTGCGGCCCTGAACCGATGCCCCGCGAACGCAGCAGCGACGTGGCCAGGCACACGAGGTTCGGGTAGGCCGAATACTCGCCTTCATAGCTTGGGTCATGCTGGAAGCGCAGCGCTGCAGACAGCTCGTCCGGCATGTCCCACAGTTTCATCAGCCAGGCGCCGATCTGCTCGCGGCTGATGCCCAGCAGGTGCTGCTCGACATAGCTGTGGTACAGGTGCGGGTTGACCTCAAGATGACGACAGATCAGCGAGAAATGCGGCGGGAACACGTGGGCCAGCAGCAGATAGCCGAAGTTGTGCAGCAGCCCCGCCAGGTAGGTGAGGCCGGCTTCGGGGCGTTCGGCGCGCGGCATGGCGCGGGTCAGGCCTTCGATCACTGCGGCCGTGTAGATCGACTGCTGCCAGTAAGGCGTGGCTTGTTGCGGGTGATCTTTCGGCAGGCTCAGGGTCTTGCCCAGGGCCAGGCCCAGCGCCAGGTTGATCACCAGGTCGAAGCCCAGCACGCGAACGATGGCATCTTCCACCGAGCGGATCTTGCCGGGTGACGCGTAGTAGGGCGATGCAGCCCAGCTGACCACCTGGGCGGCCAGTGCCGGGTCGGTTTCGACCACGCCGGTGATGTCGTCGACGCTGGCGTTGGGGTCGACGCGCAGCTTGATGATCTTCTGCGCGGTGTCGGCCAGCGGCGGGATCTCGATGGTCTGCTCCAGGCGCTGCTGGATGCGTCGGGCAGTGAAGGCCTGGACCGCGTTGGAGATTTCCTTGGTGTCGTCGTGGGGGCGGTCGAGGTTGCGCTGGATACTTTCGACTTCAAGGCCAAAGCTGCCTGCAGTGGCCTTGCTCAGCATGCGCTTGAAATTGTCGCGGGCGATCTCGAGCAGCAGGCCCACCTCGCCGGACTGGATCAGCAGCGAGTCGGCGTCCAGCAGCCGCTCATCGTACAGGCACGGCGAACTGGTCAGGGCCGGGATAGCCGGCAACGCCTTGAGCTGGTGCTTGTCGAGCATCTTCTTCAGACGCTCCAGCGGCACGGCCTTGAGTGTGCGACCGGTCAGCTCTTCCAGGCGCTTCAGGTCCAGCAGGTGGCTCTGGGGGAACAGCACCATGAGCGCGCCGACTTCGTCGTCCAGCAGAACGGCCTGGACGCGCGATTTCGCGGGCAGCCGCGGGTGTTCGGACACCTCGCGATAGACTACGCCGAGCTTGTCCAGCAGCAGTCGGATGACCGACGGAGCGTGCGGGGTTGCGGTGTCCAAGGCCACTTCAGTCATGGTCTGTTTCCAAAGGTGTCTTTTTAAACGCGAAGTATAACCATCCTGAGCCCCGAACTGGGGCACGAATGGGACCGGCGTCACACTTGGCCGTATTGTTGGCCGTGACGCAGCCACCGATCCAGCAGCGGGCTGACATGATCGGGCCAGCGTGCCAGCAATGCCTGTGCGGCGTCGCGTACCGCGGGCAGCAGGTCGGCGTCACGCATCAGGTCGGCGACCTTGAATTGCAGCAGGCCGGTCTGGCGGGTGCCGAGCATTTCGCCGGGGCCGCGCAGCTCGAGATCCTTCTCGGCGATGATGAAGCCATCGTTGGTCTCGCGCATGATCCCTAAGCGTTCGCGGCCGATCTGCGACAGTGGCGGGTGATAGAGCAGCACGCAATGGCTGACTGCGCTGCCCCGACCGACCCGGCCACGCAACTGGTGAAGCTGGGCCAGGCCCAGGCGCTCAGGGTTTTCGATGATCATCAGGCTGGCGTTGGGCACGTCCACCCCCACTTCGATCACCGTGGTGGCCACCAGCAGTTGCAGATGGCCGGCCTTGAATTCGGCCATCACTGCGGCTTTTTCCGCAGGTTTCATGCGCCCGTGGATCAGGCCCACACGGAGCTCGCCGAGCGCGCTGCCAAGCTCTTCGAACGTACTCTCGGCGGCCTGGCAGGTCAGTTCTTCGGATTCTTCGATCAGGGTGCACACCCAGTAGGCCTGGCGCCCTTCGGCGCAGGCAGCGCGGACCCGCTCGACCACCTCGAAGCGGCGGCTGTCGGCCACCAGCACGGTATTGACCGGCGTTCGACCAGGCGGCAGCTCATCAAGAATGGAGGTGTCGAGATCGGCGTAGGCGCTCATGGCAAGGGTACGCGGGATGGGAGTGGCGGTCATGATCAACTGGTGCGGGCACAGTGTGCCGTTCACACCCTTCTTGCGCAGGGCCAGCCGTTGCTGCACGCCGAAACGGTGCTGTTCGTCGATGATCGCCAGGGCCAGGTGGCGAAACTTCACTTCCTCCTGGAACAGCGCATGGGTGCCGACCACCATGGGGGCGCCGCCGGCGATCTGCTCCAGCGCACTGGCGCGGGCCTTGCCCTTGAGCTTGCCGGCCAGCCAGGCGACTTCTATGCCCAAGGGTTCGAGCCAGCGCTTGAAGGTGATGTAGTGCTGTTCGGCGAGGATCTCGGTAGGCGCCATCAGCGCGACCTGGTAACCGGCCTCCAACGCCTGCAGCGCTGCCAGCGCAGCAACCACGGTCTTGCCGGCACCCACGTCACCTTGCACCAGGCGCATCATCGGTTCTGGCTGGCTGAGGTCGTAGGCGATCTCGTTGCCGACCCGCTGCTGGGCACCGGTGGGGCTGAATCCGAGGTTGGCCAGGTATTGTCCGGGCAGGCGGCTGGCCTTGGGCAGCACCGGGGCTCGCAGGGCGCGCAGGCTCTCACGCAGGCGCTGCTGGGAGAGCTGGTGCGTGAGCAGTTCCTCGAACGCGAGGCGGTGCTGGGCCCAGTGCTGGCCTTCGGCAAGCTCGTCGAGGTCGGCGTCGGCGGGTGGGTTGTGCAGATAGCGAATGGCGTCGTCCAGTGGCGCCAGGTGATAGTCGCGGGCCAGCTCATCCGGCAGCCAGTCGGGCAGGCTACGCGGGCCGAGCTTGCTCAGGCTGAGCTGGCAGAGCAGGCGCAGACGCTGCTGGGTGAGGCCTTCGGTGGTCGGGTAGATCGGGGTGAGCGTCTGCTCGACCGGCGGTGGCGGCTCGTCGCCGTTGAGCGCGCGGTATTCCGGATGATAGATCTCAAGGCCAGAGGCGCCGGGGCGTGCTTCACCGTAGCAGCGCAGGTGGGTGCCACGCTTGAGGCCTTCTTTCTGCGCGTTGCTGAAGTGATAGAAGCGCAGGCTCAGCACGCCCGTGCCGTCGCCCAGGCGCACTACCAAGCTGCGGCGCTTGCCCATGGTCACGTCGGCACCGCTGACCACGCCTTCGATCACGGCATCCTGACCCGGACGCAGGGCGCCGATCGGTACGACGCGGGTGCGATCCTGATAGCGCAGTGGCAGGTGGAACAGCAAGTCCTGCAGGCTTTCCAGGCCGACCTTGGCGAGTTTTTCCGCCATGGCCTCGCCGACGCCCTTGAGCTCTGTGACCGGGACCTTCGACAACTCCGTCATGGCATCAGGCCGGCTGTGGCGCAGGCGCCTTGGCGACCGAACAGAGGCGGATCGAGTCGGCGAGGATCTCGATGGCCTTTGGCCGTGGGAAGCTGGCGCGCCAGGCGATGGCCACGGTTCGGAACGGTGCAGGCGCTGTCAGTGGACGCACTTCGATGACGCCCGGGGCGTAGTGATGGCTGTGCACCGCCGACAACGGCAGGATCGAAACACCCAGGCCCGAGGCGACCATATGCCGGATGGTCTCCAGCGAGCTGGATTCGACCGTGGTGTGCTTCGAAGCATCGTTACCCTTGTTCAACGTCGGGCAGGCTTCGAGCACCTGGTCGCGGAAGCAGTGACCCTCGCCAAGCAGCAGCAGGCTCTTGTCGTTGAGCAAGGCGGTGTCGATGGTCTTCTTGGCGGTCCAGGGGTGGTCGGCCGGCATCAGCGCACAGAACGGCTCATCGTACAGCGGCAGCGTCAGCACGTCGGCCTCGTTGAACGGCAGCGCGATGATCACCGCGTCCAGTTCGCCGTTGCGCAGTTTCTCGCGCAGCACGTGGGTGAAGTTCTCTTCGATGTACAGCGGCATCTGCGGGGCGACCCGGTGCAGCTGTGGAATCAGGTGCGGGAACAGGTAGGGGCCGACGGTATAGATGGCGCCGACCTTCAGCGGTGCGGTGAGCTGGTTCTTGCCGGCCTGGGCCAGTTCGCGAATGCCCTGGGCCTGCTCGAGCACCTTCTGCGCCTGGGCGACGATGCTTTCGCCGACCGGTGTCAGGCGCACGGCGCTCTTGCTGCGTTCGAAGATCAGCACGCCCAGCTCGTCCTCAAGCTTCTTCACCCCGACCGACAGGGTCGGCTGGCTGACGTGGCAACGTTCGGCGGCGTGGCCGAAGTGCTGCTCCTGAGCGAGTGTGACGATGTAGCGGAGTTCAGTGAGGGTCATAACGTGCGTCCATGAAGTTGCGGCCCCAGCATAGCGGGTGCAATCGATAGACGCACGTTATCAGACTTGCGGTTTTGTGACAGATGCAATGTATCAGCGCTTGTCCAACGAGTAGACGAAGGGCGCCACTACCTCGATCGTGCCATTGTTCAACAACTCCGCAGGCGGCTTGGGTACCGTGCCGGCGCGGCGGATCATGTCCATCGTCGCGCGGTCCAGTGCAGCACTGCCTGAGCCTCCGGCCAATGAATACGACAGCACCTTGCCTTCGGCATCGACCACGAAGCGCAGTCGGTTGATCCCTTGCAGGCCACGGCGACGCGCGTCTTCCGGGTACCTCTTGTACTTCGCCAGGTGACGCAGCAGGTCGCTTTGCCACGTCGGCAGGGCGTTGCTGTTGGAGGCGATACTCGGCTGCGGCGCTGCCGATTTCTGCGGCGGCGCGTTGCTGGGCGCGGTATCGGCCACTTGTTCCTTGGCCGGTGGTTCGTCCTTCGGCGGCTCAGGCTTTTTCTCGGGCTTGGGCGGCTGGGGCTTGGCCTTCGGCTTGGGCGGCTTCGGGATCGCGATTTTCGGTTTCGGAGCCTCCACCAGCTTGGGCAGCGGTGGCTCTTCGACCGGCGCAGGCGGCTGTGGAGCCGCTTTCGGTGGTGGCGGTGGCGCGGGCTCTGGGATCGGCGCCAGCTCGACCATCATCGCTGCCGGCGGCAGCTCGATAGCCTGGGGCACCGACCAGTTGAGCGTCAGCACTACGGCGATCACGTGCACACCGAGCACGGCTGCGAGGCTGCCACCGTAGCGCACCAGGTTGGAGCGCTTGTTCGTCATTTCTTGGCTGCCGTCTCGAGTCCGACCAGACCGACCTTGAGGTAGCCGGCCGCGCGCATGGTGTTCATCACTTCCATCAGGTCGCCGTAGTCAACACCCTTGTCGGCCTGGAAGAAGATGGTGGTTTCCTTGTCGCCCTTGGTCTTGGCGTCGAGCATCGCGCCAAGCTGTTCGGGCAGGGGCACCGCGTCATCGCCGACGTACAGCTTCTTGTCGGCCTTGACGCTGACGAACACCGGTTTCTCGGGCCTCGGTGCAGGTTTTGCGGTCGAGGCCGGCAGGTCGACCTTGATGTCGACCGTCGCCAGTGGTGCGGCAACCATGAAGATGATCAGCAGTACCAGCATCACGTCGATGAACGGCGTGACGTTGATTTCGTGGTTCTCGGCGAGGTCGTCGCCACCTTCGTTGAGATGCAGGCCCATGGCTTACCCCACTTTCACCATGTGCGGGGCGGCGCGCTCGCCAGCCTGATGGTCCAGGTCACGGCTGACCAGCAGCAGGACCTGCGCCGAGGCGTCGGAGACCTGCGCCTTGTAGCCGGCGATGGAACGGGCGAAGACGTTGTAGATGACCACGGCCGGGATCGCGGCGACCAGGCCCAGGGCGGTGGCCAGCAGGGCTTCGGCGATGCCTGGGGCAACGACGGCGAGGTTGGTGGTCTGGGTCTTGGCGATGCCGATGAAGCTGTTCATGATGCCCCACACGGTGCCGAACAGGCCGACGAATGGCGCGGTGGAGCCGATGGTGGCGAGCACGCCGGTGCCGCTGCTCATGTTGCGACCGCTGGCGGCGACCAGACGCTCCAGGCGGAAGCTGACACGTTCCTTGATGCCTTCCTTCTCGCGGGCGTTGGCCGACAGGCGCATTTCCTCGAGGGCGTCGTGGACCAGGGTGTGGGCCAGGGTGCCTTCCTTTTGGGCGACGCTGCTGGCTTCTTTCAGGCTGGCGGACTTCTTCAGCAGGGCGATTTCACTGCGCAGGCGACGCTTGGCGCCCATCAGCTCGAAGCCCTTGGCGATCCAGATGGTCCAGGTGATGATGGAGGCGATGACCAGGCCGATCATCACCGCCTTCACGACGATATCGGCGTTCTTGTACATCCCCCATGGGGACAGGTCGTGGGCCATGCCCAGCGAGGTGTCCTCGACCAGCGCTTCGCCGTTCTCGTCTGCTGGCGCCTGGGCCTCGGCGGGCTCAGCGGCGTTGGCAGGTGCCTGGCCGGTGGCGGCCGGGTCAGCCGGAGCGACTGCAGCAGGAGGGGTAGCGCCGTTGGCGGCAGGCTCTTCAGCCATGGCGGCCGGGGCCAGCACCAGGCTGAACAGCAGCGCGGCGATGGCGCGCCAGGCGCGCGACGTGGTTGGCGAAGCGGAAGGTTGAGTACGAGTCATGCTGGCCGGACCTGATGAAGAAAAATAAGGTGGTGTTCTCCATGGCCTCGAGGCGGGCCGAGAACTGATCAGGGCGCCATTATTGCAAGTAATTCTTGTTAACAAAAGTAATAGAGTAACTTTTTTTACGCCTTGGATAGCCGCTGATCGTCTAATACGGCTAGCCTGGGTCTTTCGTTATGGAGTGAAGTGATGTCGGATCTGTCCGCGATGATCGTAGGTTGTGGTGATGTAGGCAGCCGCCTGGCCCGGCAACTGCTTGCCCGCGGCTGGCAGGTGCATGGGCTGCGCCGCACGGTGGGACAACTGCCTGCAGGCGTTCTGCCGGTGGCGGCCGATCTGTCCGACGCCAGTGTTCCTGCCGCCTGGCCCGAGCGTTCGCCGGACTACCTGGTGTATTGCGTGGCGGCCAGCCAGCACGATGAGGCCGGTTATCGGGCCGCCTATGTCGAGGGTTTGCGCAACGTACTGGCCTGGCTGGCGCACAAAGGGCAACGCCCGCGCCGCTTGCTGTTCGTGTCCAGCAGCAGTGTCTATGCGCAGCAGGACGGCGAGTGGGTCGAGGAAGGTGCGGCCACCGAGCCCGAGGGGTATTCGGGGCGGATCATGCTGGAGGCCGAACGCCTGGCGCTCGAGAGCGGGATTCCCGCCAGCGTGGTGCGCCTGACGGGTATCTATGGTCCCGGCCGCGAATGGCTGCTGAGCCAGGTGCGCCAGGGATACCGGGTGGTCGAGGAGCCACCGCTGTACGGCAATCGCATTCATGCCGAGGACGCGGCCGGGTTGCTGGCGTTCCTGCTGCAGGCTGACGCGGAAGGCGTGGAGCTGCAGGACTGCTACATCGGTGTCGACGACGATCCAGCCCCGCTGGCCGAGGTGGTGGCCTGGCTGCGTCAGTACATGGGCGTTACCGAGTGGTCGGACGAGCAGCGCGTGCGCCGCACCGGCAGCAAGCGCTGCAGCAATGCGCGGGCACGGGCGCTGGGCTGGGTGCCGCAGTATGCGAGCTACAAGGAAGGGTACGCGGCGATCCTGAAAGGCTGAAGCCAAGCCTCCACACCACCGGTGTCGAGGCTGGCCGGGTATCCCTGTGGGAGCGGCGGTTCGGCGCCCCGACTTGCCCGCGAATCGGATACCGCGCTGCATGGCACCGGCTTCGCCGGTGATCGCGGGACAAGCCCGCTCCCACAGGGATTGGGCTGGCTGTCAGATTCTGGACGAGACAATTGCTCCTGCAAGTAGCGGATCAGTCGCGCTCAAGCACCCACTGCCGCGCGCCAGCCGCGAGTTCTGGCATTTCGTCGGGCTGCGCGCGGTTGACCGCGCGGAAGATCTCCAGCTTGTCGTCATCACGCTTGAACACCCAGGGGGCGCCGCGTTGGTCGCGCTCCAGCCAGAGGCTGTCGTTGTCGCCGCCCATGGACGCGCAATCTCCGGCCAGGCACAGGGCGTAACGGTCCAGATCGGGCAGGCCGGTCACGCCGCCGTCGTCGGCGAAGCGGACCTTGGCGCCCTGGCCCGGGCCTTCGACGATTTTCCATTCACCGCCCAGGTATGCCTTGTACAGCGCCTTCTCGAAGCTGCCGCCCAGTGGGGCGTCGGCCGGTGTCGGGGGCTTGCTGCGCACGAAGGTCTGTTTGGCGCCGGAGGTATCGGTCGTTTGCAATTCGTCGCCGTCGAGGCTCAATCGCTCGCTCTGGCCGCCTTCGAAATTGGCTTGCCATTGTTTGTCCGCCGCGACGAGGCTGCCCTCGGCGGCTTCGAAGCCATTGCTGTAGCGAGCTTGCTGGCTGGCGACGTCGATCTTCCATTCGAACACCGGGCCATGGCTGGAGAGCGCCTTGCGCAAGCTGTCGCCCTTGACGGCGGCGTCGATGGCATCCTGGTTGATCCAGGTGCCGTTGAAATCTTCAGGTTTGTGGCTGGCGCAGCCGCCCAGAAGCAGGGCTGCCAGCGCGAGAGGCAGGGCATGACGCATGGTGGGAACCTTCAGGAAGGGAAGGCGACAGGCCGGGCGCCTGCCGCCTGGGCATCACTCGATGACGAGGATGGCGTCCATCTCGACTTGCGAGCCCTTGGGCAGGGCAGCCACGCCGATCGCGGCGCGGGCCGGGTAGGGCTGCTCGAAGTAGCGGCCCATGACCTCATTGACCTTGGCGAAGTGGCTCAGGTCGGTGAGGAAGATGTTCAGCTTGACGATATCCTTGAACGAACCGCCAGCGGCCTCGGCAACAGCCTTGAGGTTTTCGAAGACTTGCACGGTCTGTGCCTCGAAGCCTTCAACCAGCTCCATGGTCTTGGGGTCCAACGGAATCTGGCCCGACATGTAGACGGTGTTGCCGGCCTTGATCGCCTGGGAGTAGGTGCCGATGGCGGCAGGGGCCTTGTCGCTGTTGATGACAGTCTTGGTCATGTTGACTCCTTGCGGTTGACGGACTACGCACGCGTTCGGGTGATGCGGACCACGCCGGTCAGGGTGCGCAGCTTCTTGATCACGCGAGCCAGGTGCACGCGGTCGCGCACGCTGACCACCAGTTGGACCACGCTGACGCGACCGTCGCGCTCATCCATGCTGATCTTCTCGATGTTGCCGTCGGCGGCGTTGACGCTGCTGGCCAGCAGGGCGATCAGGCCGCGCTGGTGCTCCAGCTCGACGCGCAGTTCGACGTTGAACTCGCCGGTGACGTCCTTGGCCCAGGAGAGCTGCAGGCACTTCTCCGGGTTGTGCCGGATTTCACTGATGTTGCGGCAGTCTTCCAGGTGGACGACCATGCCCTTGCCCGCCGACAGGTGGCCGACGATGGGGTCCCCCGGGATCGGCGTGCAGCACTTGGCGTAGCTGAGCACCAGGCCTTCTGTGCCGCGAATCGCCAGCGGGCCCTCGGGCGATGGCAGTTGCTCGCCTTCGGCCGACAGCAGGCGGCGTGCGACCACGTAGGCCATTCGGTTACCCAGGCCGATGTCTTCGAGCAGGTCTTCGACGAGCTCCAGACGGTATTCGGTGAGGATGGCCTGGACGCGCTCGTCGGCGATCTTGTCCAGGCTGCTGTCGAAGCCGGTCAGCACTTTGTTCAGCAGGCGTTCGCCGAGGCTGATGGATTCGGAGCGTCGCTGCTGCTTGAGCGCATGGCGAATGTGCGTGCGCGCCTTGCCGGTCACCACGAAGTTGAGCCAGGCCGGGTTCGGGCGTGCGCCCGGGGCGCTGACGATCTCGACCGTCGAGCCACTTTGCAGCGGCTCGGAGAGCGGTGCCAGGCGACGGTTGATGCGGCAGGCGATGCAGCTGTTGCCGACGTCGGTGTGCACCGCGTAGGCGAAGTCGACGGCCGTGGAGCCTTTGGGCAGCTCCATGATCCGGCCTTTGGGGGTGAAGACGTAGACCTCGTCCGGGAACAGGTCGATCTTCACGCTCTCGATGAACTCCAGCGAGTTGCCGGCCCGCTGCTGCAGCTCGAGGATGCCCTTGACCCATTGGCGGGCGCGGGCGTGGCTGCCCTTGGGCTGCTCTTCCTCGTTCGACTTGTACAGCCAGTGCGCCGCGATGCCGTTATTGGCCATCTCTTCCATTTCGCGGGTGCGGATCTGGATTTCGATGGGCACGCCGTGCATGCCGAACAGCGTGGTGTGCAACGACTGGTAGCCGTTGGCCTTGGGAATCGCGATGTAGTCCTTGAAGCGCCCCGGCAGCGGCTTGTACAGGTTGTGCACGGCACCCAGCACGCGGTAGCAGGTGTCGACCTTGTCTACGATGATGCGGAAGGCGTACACGTCCATGATTTCGTTGAAGGCGCGGCGCTTGCCGCGCATCTTCTTGTAGATGCCATAGAGGTGTTTCTGTCGGCCGCTGACCTCGCCCTCGATGCCATCCGCGGCCAGGCAGTTGGCCAGCGAGGTCTCGATCTTGGCGACGATTTCCTTGCGGTTGCCGCGTGCGCTCTTCACCGCTCGGTGAATGAGCGAGGAGCGCATGGGGTGCATGGCCTTGAAGCCCAGGTCCTCGAATTCCACGCGCACGGTGTGCATGCCCAGGCGATTGGCGATGGGGGCGTAGATCTCGAGGGTTTCCTTGGCGATGCGCCGGCGCTTTTCGCCGGATAGCACTTCCAGGGTGCGCATGTTGTGCAGGCGGTCGGCCAGCTTGACCAGGATCACGCGGATATCGCGGGCCATGGCCATGGCCATCTTCTGGAAGTTCTCGGCTTGCGCCTCGGCCTTGGTCTCGAAGTTCATCTGGGTCAGCTTGCTGACCCCGTCGACCAGCTCGGCGACGGTTTCGCCGAACTGCTGGCTGAGAGCTTCCTTGGCGATGCCGGTGTCTTCGATCACGTCGTGCAGCATGGCGGCCATCAGGCTCTGATGGTCCATGTGCATATCGGCGAGAATGCTGGCGACCGCCAGCGGATGGGTCACGTAGGGCTCGCCACTGCGGCGGCGCTGGCCATCGTGTGCCTGCTCGGCATAGAAATAGGCCCGGCGCACCAGATTGACCTGGTCGGGGCCCAGATAGGTCGACAGCCGCTCGGCGAGGGCTTCTATACCCGGCATGGTTTCACCTCTTGCAGAGGAAGAGGATCGTGTGCCGCGCGACGTCGACCGGGCATGAATCAGACGGCCTCGTTGTTCTCGTCCTCGAACGCAGCGAACACCGGATCCTCGGTGACGATCTCTTCGGCGGCGATGAATTCATTGGTCACGATGCCTTCGGCGATTTCGCGCAGGGCGACGACGGTTGGCTTGTCGTTTTCCCACGCCACGCGTGGCTCTTTGCCGCCGGTGGCCAGTTGGCGGGCGCGCTTGGTCGAGAGCATGACCAGCTCGAAGCGGTTATCCACGTGTTCCAGGCAGTCTTCAACAGTTACGCGGGCCATGGTCTTCCTCAGTAGCAGATGCGATTAGCGTGCAGCCCAGAATGGGCAGGCGGACTCGATAGTTTAAAAAATCACCAGCCAATAGGGAAGGCCTGTTTTGTCTGGTGATCCGTGTCAGCTGCTCGTGGGAGCGGGCTTGCCCGCGAAAGGGCCGTAACAGACGGCCTCTCACTTGAATCTGACGATAACGCTTCCCGCCCCGCGAACACAACAGCTTCACAACATCGCGTCACGCAATCGCGGGGTCAGCTCCTCGAACAGCGTCTGCACCGAGCGCAGCGCGCGGCAATCGGGGCGGGTCAGCAGCCACAACTGGGTGTCGCAGCCTGGCAGCGCGCCGCTCAAGGCCTCGACGCCGGGCAGGGTATCGACCATATAGTCGGCCAGTGCCGCCACCCCCATGCCGGTGCTGACCAACTGAGCAATGGTCGACATGCCACTGCACTGGTAACGCGGGATCAGGTCGGGGTGCTGCTGGTTGCGCCAGACCACCGTGGGGTGGTCCTGCATGGCGTCGTCCGGGGCGATCCACGGCACGCTGTTTGGCGACTCGGCCAGGCGCTCGCGAAACTCCGGGCGTCCGCAGATTACATAGGACGTTGAGCCCAGGCAGCGTCCCACCAGGTGCTCCGGCGGTGTGTTGGTCAGGCGCAGGGCGATGTCGGCGTCGCGGCGGCTGAGGTTGGCGAAGGTGTTGGAGGTGCCCATCTCCAGCGACAGCGCGGGGTAGTTGGGCATGAACTCGGCCAGCGCGGGGAGCAACAGGCTGTGCAGCACGGCTTCGGTGCAGGTCAGGCGCACCGTGCCGCTGACCACCTGCTCGCCGCTGGTCAGGGCGATGCGCGCGGCGTCCAGCGCCTGCTCGGCACGCTCTGCCTGTTCGGCGAGGGCCTGCGCGGTGTCGGTCGGCAGGTAGCCCTTGCGGCTCTTGACGAACAGCGCAGTGCCCAGCGCCGACTCCAGCCGCCGGATCGAGCGGAATACCGTTGAAACATCGACCTTAAGGAGCTCGGCGGCCTTGGCCAGTGAGCGGCCACGTTCCAGTGCCAGGACCAGGGCGAGGTCCGCGTGATTGATCTGATATTGCATTTGTGCACGCTCTGCTTGCCGATTTGCCAATGTCTGTTGCACTGGAGCCCACTTTATAGTGGAACGGCCCCCGGGAATCAATGCGCCCGGCGAGCGACATAATTCCCCCACGATGGGGCAGTGAAAAGAACAACAGCAGCAACCATCGTCGCCCTCGAGGCGCCAGCCGTATCCCCACATCGCCGCTCCGAATCAAAGGATGTACAGCCATGACGTCGGTCTCCCCGTGCGCCCGTTCTTCCCGCGAGATGAATGAATTCCTGGAAGCCCACCCGGATACGCAGTACGTCGATCTGTTGATCTCCGACATGAACGGCGTGGTGCGCGGCAAGCGCATCGAGCGGGCCAGCCTGCACAAGGTGTACGAGAAGGGCATCAACCTGCCGGCTTCGCTGTTCGCCCTGGATATCAACGGCTCGACCGTCGAAAGCACCGGCCTTGGCCTGGACATCGGCGATGCCGACCGCATCTGCTACCCGATCCCCGGTTCGCTCTCCAATGAGCCCTGGCAGAAGCGCCCGACGGCCCAGTTGCTGATGACCATGCACGAAATCGAAGGCGAGCCGTTCTTCGCCGATCCACGCGAAGTGCTGCGCCAGGTGGTGAGCAAGTTCGATGCGCTGGGCCTGGAAATCTGCGCGGCGTTCGAGCTGGAGTTCTACCTGATCGACCAGGACAATCTGAACGGTCGACCGCAGCCGCCGCGTTCGCCGATCTCGGGCAAGCGCCCGCAGTCGACCCAGGTCTACCTGATCGATGACCTGGACGAGTACGCCGACTGCCTGCAGGACATGCTCGAAGCCGCCAAGGAGCAAGGCCTGCCGGCCGATGCGATCGTCAAGGAAAGTGCTCCGGCGCAGTTCGAGGTCAACCTGCACCATGTCGCCGACCCGCTCAAGGCCTGCGACTACGCGATCCTGCTCAAGCGCCTGATCAAGAACATCGCCTACGACCATGAGATGGACTCGACCTTCATGGCCAAGCCCTATCCGGGCCAGGCGGGTAACGGCCTGCATGTGCACATCTCGCTGCTGGACAAGAAAACCGGCAAGAACATCTTCGCCAACGATGACGCGCTGCAGAGCGAAACCCTGCGCCACGCCATTGGCGGTGTGCTGGAAACCATGCCGGCATCGATGGCCTTCCTGTGCCCGAACATCAACTCTTACCGCCGCTTTGGCGCCCAGTTCTATGTGCCGAACGCACCGAGCTGGGGCCTGGACAACCGTACCGTGGCCCTGCGCGTGCCCACCGACAGCAGCGATAACCTGCGCATCGAGCACCGTGTCGCAGGGGCCGATGCCAACCCTTACCTGATGCTCGCCGCGATTCTCGCAGGCATCCACCACGGCCTGACCAACAAGGTCGAGCCCGGCGCGCCGATCGAGGGCAATTCGTACGAGCAGCTCGAGCAGAGCCTGCCGAACAACCTGCGTGACGCCTTGCGCGCGCTGGATGACAGCGAAGTCCTCAACCAATACATCAGCCCGGAATACATCGACATCTTCGTGGCCTGCAAGGAAAGCGAGCTGGCGGAGTTCGAAGTGTCGATCTCCGACCTCGAATACAACTGGTACCTGCACACGGTGTAAGCCCATGAGCGCAAACGCGGTTCCCTTGATCGGTGTCAGCGCCTGCCGCCAGCAGGTTGGGAAGAACTCGTCGCACACGGTGGGCGACAAGTATGTCGAGGCGGCAGGTTTTGCCGGGTTGCCGCTGATCCTGCCGGCGCGCGACACGGCCAGCGACCCGCAGGCGCTGCTGGCGCGCCTGAATGGCATTCTTTTTACCGGCTCGCCTTCAAATGTCGAGCCGCATCATTACAATGGCGCCCCCAGCGTGGACGGTACCCGGCACGACGTTGCGCGTGATCGCCTGACCCTGCCGTTGCTGCAGGCCGCCATAGCCGCCGGCGTGCCGGTGTTGTGCATCTGCCGTGGATTCCAGGAACTCAACGTGGCCTTGGGTGGCACTCTGCACCAGCGAGTGCAGGAACTGCCCGGCTACATGGACCACCGCGAACCTGAGGACGCACCCCTGGAGGTGCAATACGGGCCTCGACACACGGTCGGCATTGCGCCGGGCGGATTGTTCGAGCGCCTGGGCCTGGCTGCGCAGTTCGAGGTCAACTCGCTGCATAGCCAGGGTATCGACCGTCTGGCCCCGGGCCTGCGTGTCGAGGCACGGGCCCCGGATGGCCTGATTGAAGCGGTGTCGATGACTGATGCGCCGGGCTTCGTGCTTGGCGTGCAATGGCACCCGGAGTGGCGTTTCGCCGAAAACCCGGTCTCCCTACGTCTGTTTCAGGCGTTTCGCGAGGCCTGCATTGCCCATGCTGCTCGGGAGGGTTCGCGCCAGAAGGCATTCTGACGTTACCCGAAGGTCTCGGATGACCCACCCCCTGCAGCAAGCTTTCAATGAGTGAAAGCGGGCCTTGTTCGCAAGGCCTGTGAAAACAATACCAATAGCAACGGCAAATAACTCATGAGCGAATACACAGAAGCCGGCCGCCCTCCCGATGTGGCGGCCGACGCGGGCAGCAACACCCAGCGTGCCAGCAAAGGCCTGGCCAAAGGTCGCCTGGGCCTGCTGGCCAGCGTGGTGCTGGGCATCTCCACCATTGCCCCGGTCTATACCCTGACCGGCGCCCTCGGCCCGACCGTACGCGAAGTCGGCGCCCATCTGCCGGCGGTCTTCATCGTCGGCTTCCTGCCGATGCTGCTGGTTGCCCTCGGCTACCGCGAGCTGAACGCCGCGGAGCCCGACAGCGGCACCTCTTTCACCTGGTCGGCACGTGCCTTCGGCCCGATGATCGGCTGGATCGGTGGCTGGGGGCTGGTCGTTGCCACCACCATCGTGCTGTCGAACCTGGCCGGTGTGGCTGTCGATTTCTTCTACCTGTTCATCGGACAGATCACGGGGCATCACGCGTATGCCGCGCTGGCGGACAACCTGCTGATCAACGTCACCACCTGTTGTGCGTTCATCGCCCTGGCGGTGTGGATCTGCTGTCGGGGCATGGGCACCACCATGACCGTGCAGTACGGCCTGGTCGCCCTGCAATTGCTGGTGTTGGTGGGCTTTGGTTTTGCGGCTTTCGGCGAGACCACTGCGCCGCCGCCGCTGGAGTTCGATCTCGCCTGGTTCAACCCCTTCGGTGTCGAATCGTTCTCGGCCTTCGCGGCCGGCCTGTCGCTGTCGATCTTCATCTTCTGGGGCTGGGACGTGTGCCTGACCGTCAGCGAAGAGTCCATCGGCAGCGACGAAGTGCCCGGCAAGGCGGCCACCTGGACGGTGCTGCTGATCCTGGGGCTGTACCTGTTCACCGCCATTGCCACCTTGCAATTCGCCGGTATCAGCGACAGCGGTCTGGGCCTGGGTAATCCGCGCATCCAGGAGAACGTCTTCGCCCACCTGGCCGGCCCGGTCATGGGGCCGCTGGCGATCCTGATGTCGATTGCGGTGTTGGCCAGCACCGCGGCATCGCTGCAGTCGACCTTCGTGTCTCCTGCGCGCACCCTGCTCGCCATGGGCTACTACGGTGCCGTGCCGCAGCGTTTCGCCAGCGTCTGCCCGCGTTCGCAGACGCCGCGCTACGCGACCATCTGTGCGGGCGTGGCGGCGGCCTTGTTCTACGTGACCATGCGTACCCTGAGCGAGAACGTACTGGCCGACACCATCACCGCGCTGGGGATGATGATCTGCTTCTACTATTCGCTGACCGCGTTCGCCTGTGTCTGGTACTTCCGCGACAGCCTGTTCGACAGCCTGCGCCACTTCTTCATGCGCGGCCTGTGCCCGCTGGTGGGTGGGGTGATCCTGTCGGTGATCTTCGTGCGTACCGCGATCGACAGCGCTTCGCCCGACTTTGGCAGCGGCTCGCATGTAGGCGGGCTGGGGCTGGTATTCGTGATCGCGGCGATCATCTCGGTGCTGGGCATCGTGCTGATGATGCTGTCGCGGCTGCGCGCCCCGGCGTACTTCCTCGGGGCAACCTTGCAGCAGCAGGCGAAACTTCAGTTGCAGGAATAAGGCGTAGGTGGGGCTGCTGTGCAGCCTGATCGCGGGGCAAGCCCGCTCCTACAGGTGCGGTGCCGTACCTGTAGGAGCGGGCTTGCCCCGCGATTGTTTCAGCCGACCAACTGCTTCAACAGCGCACCATGGCGCTGCTGCTGCTTCTTGAGCAGCAACCGGTTCGAACGGAACACCGACTTCAGGTCTTCGAGCGCGTCTTCGAAGTCGTCGTTGACGATGACGTAGTCGAACTCGTTGTAATGCACCATCTCGCTGACCGCTTCCTTCATGCGCCCGGCAATGATCTCTTCGCTGTCCTGGCCGCGTCCGTCCAGACGCTGACGCAGGGCTTCCTGGCTCGGTGGCAGGATGAAGATCGACAGGGCCTCGGGCATCAGCTTGCGCACCTGCTGCGCACCCTGCCAGTCGATTTCCAGGATCAGGTCGAAGCCTTGTTCGAGGGTTTCCTGCAGCGCGCTGCGCGAGGTGCCGTAGTAGTTGCCGAACACCTCGGCGTGCTCGAGGAAGTCGCCTTGGGCGATCAATGCCTTGAACTCCTCGTGAACCACGAAGTGGTAGTTCACCCCGTGAGCCTCGCCCGGGCGCATGGCGCGGGTGGTGTGGGAGACAGACACGCGGATCTGCTGGTCTTGCGCGGTCAGGGCGGTGACCAGGCTGGTCTTGCCAGCGCCGGAAGGCGCCGAAACGATGTAGAGGGTGCCGCTGCTGTGGTTCATGGTGGGGTGGCCTTACTCGATGTTCTGTACTTGTTCACGCATCTGTTCGATCAGCACCTTCAGGTTGACCGCCGCCTGGGTGCTGCGCGGGTCGAAGGCCTTGGAGCCGAGCGTGTTCGCCTCGCGGTTGAGTTCCTGCATCAGGAAGTCCAGGCGTCGTCCGGCGGCGCCGCCCGACTTGAGCACTCGGCGCACCTCGGTGACGTGGGTGCTGAGGCGGTCGAGTTCTTCGGCGACGTCGCTCTTTTGTGCCAGCAGTACCATTTCCTGCTCCAGACGCTGCGGGTCGAGTTCGGCCTGCAGGTCGTTGAAGCGGTCGACGATGCGCTGGCGCTGGGCTGCCAGCATCTGCGGCACCAGGGTGCGCAGTGTGGCGACCTCGCTGGTCATGGCGTCCAGGCGCTCGTTGATCAGTCGTGCCAGCTCCTGGCCTTCGCGCAGGCGACCGGCCTTGAGTTCGGCCAGCGCCTCGTCGAACAGGGCGATGGCTTCGGCGTTGAGGGCCTGCGGGTCGGCGGCATCGGCCACCAGCACGCCGGGCCAGGCCAGCACTTCCAGCGGGTTGAGCGGCGCCGGCTGCTTGATCAGCCCGGCCACGGTCTCGGCGGCGGCGACCAGTTGCGCGGCGCGCTCGCGATCGACCTGCAGCGGCTTGCCGGTGCTGTCGTCGGACAGGCGCAAGGTGCATTCGACCTTGCCGCGCGACAGCCCCTGGCGCAGACCTTCACGTACCGCGCCCTCGAGGTCACGCAGGGCTTCCGGCAGGCGCAGGTGCGGTTCGAGATAGCGATGGTTGACCGAGCGCAGCTCCCAGGCCAGGGTGCCCTGGCTGCCGGCGCGCTCGACGCGGGCAAAGGCGGTCATGCTGTGCACCATGGGGAGTACCTCGCGAATTCGGTTTGTACGGGGGAAGCCTTTCGGCTGCAAGGCGCAGGATTGTAGCGCAGTGCGGCGGTGACGCCCAATCGAACCATGCTACAGGGCGGGGCTGCTATCGGTGGGAAAAGTCGACGGGGTGCGAGGCCGCGACAATAGGCATGTCCTCCCAGGACGCGCGGCTCTATAATGGCCGCCAGATTCGATTTCCGGTACAGGTATCCCAGATGAAACGTCCAAGTGGTCGCGCTGCCGATCAGCTTCGCTCGATCCGCATCACCCGCAACTACACCAAGCACGCCGAGGGGTCGGTACTGGTCGAGTTCGGTGACACCAAGGTCATCTGCACGGTCAGCGTCGAGAACGGTGTTCCGCGCTTCCTCAAAGGCCAGGGCCAGGGTTGGTTGACCGCCGAGTACGGCATGCTGCCGCGCTCCACTGGCGAGCGTAACCAGCGTGAGGCCAGCCGTGGCAAGCAGGGCGGTCGCACCCTCGAGATCCAGCGCCTGATCGGCCGTTCGCTGCGTGCGGCACTGGACATGAGCAAGCTGGGCGACATCACGCTGTACGTCGACTGCGATGTGATCCAGGCGGACGGCGGCACTCGCACCGCTTCGATCACCGGCGCCATGGTCGCCCTGTGCGACGCCCTGGCGGTGATCAAGAAGCGTGGCGGTCTAAAGGGCGGCAATCCGCTCAAGCACATGATCGCCGCAGTGTCGGTGGGCATGTACCAGGGCGAGGCAGTGCTGGACCTCGACTACCTCGAAGACTCGGCTGCCGAAACCGACCTCAACGTGGTCATGACCAGCGCCGGTGGCTTCATCGAAGTGCAGGGCACTGCCGAAGGCGCGCCGTTCCAGCCTGAAGACTTCAACGCCATGCTGGCGCTGGCGCAGAAGGGCATGACCGAGATCTTCGACCTGCAGCAGGCTGCATTGGCCGACTGAAGCTGCGCCAAGGAGGCGATGGACCCATGAGTGAGACGAATCTGCCGATCGAAACGCCGAGCGCCGAAGTTCGGCAATGGGCGATGTTCTGCCACTTCAGCGCCTTGCTCGGGCTGGTGATGCCGCTCGGGCATCTGCTCGGGCCACTGGTGATGTGGATCTGGAAGCGTGAGGTCGATCCGTTCGTCGATGCCCAGGGCAAGGAGGCGCTGAACTTCCAGATCAGCGTCACCATTGCCGGATTCATCTGCTTCCTGCTGATGTTCGTGGTGATCGGCATCGTGCTGTTCGCCATCCTGGCAGTGGCCGTGCTGATCCTGATCATCCTTGCAGGGGTTCGGGCCAATGAAGGCAAGCCGTACCGCTATCCGCTGATCTGGCGGCCGATCAAGTAGCCCCGCGCGCTCAAGGGAGCTGCAAACCGCCAGCTGCCTTGTGCAGGGCGCGCAGGTGTTCACCGATCTGTTTCACATTGGCCTCGATTGCCGCAATCTCCTTCGCCCGTGCAGGCTCCAGCAATGCCCGTACTTCCTTGTCCAGATCGGTACTCAGGCGCAGCAACTGCGCCTGCCGCTCGCTGCTGACCTTTTCAAGGTGCACGCGCTCCTGAGGTTGGGGCAAGCCGTAGCCATCCGCCTCGAGCAATTCGGCCGGGCGGCTGAGGAACCCACTGTTGGCAAGCATCTTCTGCAGCGTGGCGTTGGCCTTGTCGATGCTGCCGTCCTTGAGTGCGGCGGCGTTCAGGTAACGTTGTTTGACTTCATCCTGTGCCAGTAGCAACTGACGGCGCAGGCTGGCCTGCTCGAGCAGCAGCAAGGCAGCACTGGTGCGCAGATCGGCCTGGGCGAACCAGGGGCGGCGTTGCTCGGCATCCTGGGCCAACCAGTCCTCCACCGCTGTCTGCTTGATCGGCAACTGTTTCTTCAGCACCTCGAACATGGCCTGATAGCGATCGCGATAGGAGTCGAAGCGATACCCCAGGCGCAGCGCCTCACGCGGGTCGTCGAGCACACTGGTGTCGGCCAGCCCCCGCCCCTTGAGCACCTCCAGCAAACCATTGGGCATGATCGCGTCGAGGTCGCTGAAGCGTTGGTCGGCGGTGCCGCTGCGCATCAGCTTGAGGGTTTCCACCGCGCAGTTGTTGGACAGGAAGTAGTAATTGCCGTCGTAGCTCCAGTGCATTTCGGCAGCCTGGCGCACCAGGTCCTCGATCTGCTGGCGGTCGAGCTTGAGCGGCACGGAGGCCAGGCTGCGCAGTTCGGTCTTGGTGTACTCGTCGATCACCTGGCCCAACGGCAGGACGAACAGGCGCGACGGATAGGCGCCGGTCAGGCCGTCCCAGCTGGACAGTTGCACATCATTGACGAACGCGCGGTACGACAACACCAGGTGGCGGTCCAGATCCAGGCGGCAGTCTGGCCCGCGTGGGCGGCCCGGTGCGCAGATCACCAGGCGCAGCATGCTGTGTCCCCAGCGGCTGACCCAGTTCTGGTTGGCCTCGGCAAGCAGGTAGTCGACTTCGTAGACGCGCTCCGGGTCGATCTCGCCCAGTGGCTCTCGGGCGAAGTCGCTGCCGGCGTTAAGGAACGGCAGACCCTTGGCGCAGGTGTCCTGCTTGGGTGCCCAGCCGAAATGATCGCGCAGGTACTGGTTCAAGGCGGGGCGTCGGCAGCCATAGCTCGGGTCGAGGAGGAAGTACTCCATGTTGACCGCGACAAACTCCTTGGGGCTGCTCAGCTCGTAGCTGTCCGGGGTGCGTACCAGTTGACCGTTGTGCTGTTCACGCTCGCCGCGACGGCCGACGTACTGCGGCCAGCCGGCAAGGTCGAGCAGGCGCGGATCGTCACTCAGGGTGAAGCGGCGTGCTGTCTGGCCACGGCATTGCTGGGGGAGGCCGATCTGGCCGAGGGTGCCCTGCTGGCGGTTGCAGCGGGCAATCAGCGAGCGCTCGGCACTGGGCCACAGTCGCGCGCGATCATAGATATGGGTCAGCTCGTGCAGTACGGTGGCAAGCAGTTCTTCCCGCACCGTGCCGTGGGGGCGATGGGTTTTTTCCTTGGCGGCACTGCCATCGGTGAGCCCTGGCAGCAGGCGACTGTTGAGGTTGATGGTCGAGACTGGCGAAGCCTGGCCGTAGGCATCGGCGGGCATCTTGTCGGTCCAGCTGACCTGGATGCGTCGATCCAGACGCTGCTTGAAAGAGGGAGGCAGCTTCAACAGTGCCTCATCCAGCAGTTGCTGGGAGGCGTGCTGCTGTCGAGCGTCCAGACCGGCAGTCTGCAGCTCGAGCTGCAGATCGGCCAGGGCGGGCGTGCCGAGCAGCGTCAGGGCGCAGCCGAGCAGCCAGGCACGCACACGCTTCACAGCGACAGGATGGCTTCGGCCAGTACCTGGTCGCTGGCATTGCGCGCTTCAGGCACGCGGTCGCGCAGGGTGTCGAATGCGGCTTCGAGCTGGGCGCCGCGAATATCGCCATTGCTGGCGACGAAGCTGGCGGCGTCGTCGCGGGCTTCGCGCACGACTTTGGAGTCGCGGATCGAGGTGGTGGTGTCGGATGTGAAATCGATCGAGCGGCCAAAGGCGCGAACGATGATATTGCTGGTGGCCACCAGGGTTTGCGCCTGGGCCAGGTCGGCCAGCAGCAACATGCCGAGGGTAGCGGCGATCAGCGGTTTACGCATGGAGCATCTCCGAAAAATACAGGGAGTCAGGTGTGATCATTGGACGAGAATTGCTTCCGCCAGTTCAAGGTCGCCGACGGACTGACGCGAATAGATATGACGCAGTTCCGTCAGTGCAGCTTGCAGGCGTGCGCCGCGAATCCGACCGCCAGTGGCGACGAATACGGCCGCATCATCATGGGCCATGCCGATGATCTTGCGGTCGAACGGCGCAGTGGTCACCTGGCTGGTGACATAGCCGGTCATGACCGGAAACTGGGTCGTGACATCCATGGCATGGGCGCTTCCCACACTGGCAATGGCGAGCAGCAAGGGCACAAGGTAACGCATGGGCTTGGACAACGCTCTGTCGACAGGGTGAATGCTGTCCCGCAGGCAGCGGGGGCGCCGTAGCCTGCGGGTACGATGGCTGGAGTCAGAGGGCCAGGATGGCCTGTGCCAGTTGCGCGTCGCTGGCTTGCAGCGCAGGCATCTGCTGGCGGATATGGATGAAGGCGCTTTCCAGCTTCGCGCCGCGAATATCCCCTTGGCTGCCGACGAAGCTGGCAGCATCGTCACGGGCGGCCTGGACGATCTTGTCGTCGCGGAACGAAGAGGAAATGTCGGAGGTGGCGTCGGTGGACGCGGCCACTGCGCCAACCACGGCATCGGTGGTGACGACGAAGCTGGTGGCGTGGGCGGTGCCCGCCAAGGTCAGCAGCATTGCAGCGCCAAACAAGTATTTACGGGACATGGTAGGGCTCCTGCGGGGGTAGTTCTGGTTATTCGGACGCTCGCACTGCTCGTCACGGCACTTGAAATGACAGGCAGCGCGTTTGACCAAGCTAACAGGCCGCTGTCGCAAGCGTACCACGCAGCTCTGTTTCCAGATGTGAAGGACGAGATCGGAACAAACTGTTATGGTTGTTTTCTGTTTTTTTAAAATTGTACTGCTTGTGAGTTGAGCAGCTCAACTGCGCGCCTTTGAAACAAAAAACCCGTCGCAGTTCCCTGCGACGGGTTTTGAGAAATCGCGGTGCCGGCCTTGGGCCGGCAAGCCGGAGCTTAGCGCCAGAAAGGCTTGCTCAGCTCTTGGTAGCGCTGGGACTCGCTGATGCCGGCGTCGGCCAGCAGGCGGGCATCCAGGCGAGCCAGTTGACGGCGGCTGGCGATGCGACGCTGCCACAGCAGCAGGGTCGACAGGGCGCGCAGAGGAGCCGAGGCTTTGGATTCAACGTTGTTTTCGAAAACCAGACCGGAACTGAGGGTACGTTCCATGATGTGTCATCCTTCCGCTTGTGGCGGGATTAGGTAGTGATTTAACTGATGCCAATGATCCTCCCCTGTCGTCCATAACAGTAGATACAGTTCAACAGTATTGCGATGGGCCAGTTAACTGTTAAACGCTACTGTTGCACTCGGAATTGGCATAACTGTACTGGTCTGCACTATTTCTGTGCATTTATGCTCAATTTGAAAATATTGGCGGCATTGAAGCGCGGTTTCTAGCGGTACAGTAGTACAGTTTTTGAATATTTATCGGTTGACTGTTTTAGCCAGGCAGACGTCATCGCGGGACGACCCCGCTCCCACAACTGAAATGTGGAAGCGGGGTCGTCCCGCGATGGGTTCAGAGGAGCAATGCAGTTGGCGGATCAGCCGGCCAGCATCCGCCCGCTTTCTTCCAGGTTCTCGTGCCAGCTCAACGCTTCGCGCAGGATATGCGGAGTGTGCCCGCCTCTCTGGCAGGCGCGGTCGAAGTAGTCGTTGAGGGCCGCACGGTAGTCCGGGTGCACGCAGTTGTCGATGATCGCCCGGGCACGTTCGCGTGGTGCCAGGCCGCGCAGGTCGGCCAGGCCCTGCTCGGTGACCAGGATGTCCACGTCATGCTCGGTGTGATCGACGTGGCTGACCATCGGCACCACGCTGGAAATCGCGCCGCCCTTGGCCATCGACTTGGTGACGAATACCGCCAGATGAGCGTTGCGGGCGAAGTCGCCGGAACCACCGATACCGTTCATCATCCGGGTGCCGCATACATGGGTGGAGTTGACGTTGCCATAAATGTCGAACTCCAGCGCGGTGTTGATCCCGATGATGCCCAGGCGGCGCACCACTTCGGGGTGGTTGGAGATCTCCTGCGGACGCAGCACAAGCTTGTCCTTGTAGCGCTCCAGGTTGCCGAACACCTCAGCGTTGCGGCGGGTCGAGAGGGTGATCGAGCTGCCCGAGGCAAAGCTCAGCTTGCCGGCATCCATGAGGTCGAAGGCCGAATCCTGCAGCACTTCGGAGTACATGGTCAGGTCTTCGAACGGCGAGTCGATCAAGCCGCTCAGCACGGCATTGGCGATGGTGCCGACACCGGCCTGGAGAGGGCCGAGCTTGTTGGTCATGCGCCCTTCGTCCACTTCTTTCCTGAAGAAGTTGATGAGGTGGTCGGCGATAGCCTGGGTTTCGTGATCCGCTGGCAGTACAGTGGACGGCGAGTCGGGCTGGTCGCTGACGACGATGCCGACGATCTTGGCCGGATCAATCGGGATCGCGGTGCTGCCGATGCGGTCATCGACCTTCACCAGCGGGATCGGCGTGCGGGTCGGGCGATAGGTCGGGATATAGATGTCGTGCAGCCCTTCGAGGTTGGGGTTGTGCGACAGGTTGATCTCGACGATGACCTGCTTGGCGAAGATCGCGAAGCTGGCCGAGTTGCCCACCGAGGTGGTTGGCACGATGTGGCCCTGTTCTGTGATCGCGACCGCTTCGATGACTGCGATGTCCGGCAAGGTCAGCTGCTTGTTGCGCAATTGCTCGACGGTTTCCGACAGGTGCTGGTCGATGAACATCACCTGCCCGTCATTGATGGCCTTGCGCAGGGTATTGTCCACCTGGAAGGGCATGCGCCGGGCAAGTACACCGGCCTCGGTCAGTTGCTTGTCCAGGTCGTTGCCCAGGCTGGCGCCGGTCATCAGGCTGATCTTCAGTGGCGACTGCTTGGCTCGTTCGGCCAGGGCGTGTGGCACTGCCTTGGCTTCGCCGGCGCGGGTGAAGCCGCTCATGCCGACGGTCATGCCGTCCTTGATCAGGCCAGCGGCATCGGCCGCACTCATTACCTTGCTGTGCAGGGAGGACAAGCGGATACGATCACGGTACATGGATTGTTATCTCGGGCTACTTGGGCTACTGCAGCGCAGTCTAGAGATTTCGCCCGATGCCGTCCCGCGACCATGGTCGTATGAGAAGCCTGGAAATAGAGCCGTTGATCTGGATCAGCAAAACGACAAGGCCCCAGGAAAAATCTTCCCGGGGCCTTCTATAAGAGCGGCTGTTCAGTTCGGAAAAGGACTACTCCACCGCCTTGACCATGTCCTCGATGACTTTCTTGGCGTCACCGAACACCATCATGGTCTTGTCCAGGTAGAACAGTTCATTGTCCAGGCCCGCATAACCGCTGGCCATGGAGCGCTTGTTGACGATGATGGTCTTGGCCTTGAAGGCTTCGAGGATCGGCATGCCGGCAATCGGCGACTTGGGATCGTTCTTCGCTGCCGGGTTGACCACATCGTTGGCGCCCAGCACCAGCACCACGTCGGCCTGACCGAACTCGGCGTTGATGTCCTCCATCTCGAACACCTGATCGTACGGAACCTCGGCCTCGGCCAGCAGTACGTTCATGTGCCCGGGCATGCGCCCCGCCACCGGGTGAATCGCATATTTCACGGTGACGCCGTTATGGGTCAGCTTCTCGGTCAGTTCTTTCAGGGCGTGCTGGGCGCGGGCCACTGCAAGGCCGTAGCCGGGAACGATGATCACGCTGTCGGCGTTGCTCAGCAGGAAGGTTGCATCGTCGGCCGAGCCGGATTTCACCGGGCGCTGCTCCTTCGTGCCAGCCGCCGCGCCGCTATCGGTGTCGCCACCGAAACCACCGAGGATGACATTGAAGAACGAGCGGTTCATCGCCTTGCACATGATGTACGAGAGGATTGCGCCGCTGGAACCGACCAGGGAGCCGGCGATGATCAGCATCGAGTTGTTCAGCGAGAAGCCGATGCCTGCCGCCGCCCAGCCCGAGTAGCTGTTGAGCATCGACACCACTACCGGCATGTCGGCGCCGCCGATCGGGATGATGATCAGCACACCCATGACGAAGGCGAGGACCAGCATCAGGGTGAAGGCGCTGTAGTGCCCGGTGAAGGTGAACAGCAAGCCCAGGGCGAGGGTGGTGATGCCAAGGATCAGGTTCAGCTTGTGCTGGCCGGCGAACTGTACGGGTGCGCCCTGGAACAGGCGAAACTTGTACTTGCCCGACAGCTTGCCGAAGGCGATCACGGAGCCGGAGAAGGTGATCGCGCCAATGGCTGCGCCGAGGAACAGCTCCAGGCGATTGCCGGTGGGGATCGGGTCGCTGATGCTGGCGACGATGCCCAGCGATTGCGGCTCGAGCACCGCGGCGATGGCGATGAACACCGCGGCCAGGCCGATCATGCTGTGCATGAAGGCGACCAGCTCTGGCATCTTGGTCATCTCGACGCGCTTGGCCATGATCGACCCGGCGCTGCCGCCGATCAGCAGGCCGACGAGCACATAGCCGATACCCGCGGTGGCGCCGCCGCTACCGACCGAGAGTGCGGCGAGCTTATAGATGAGGCCGATGGTGGTGAGCATGGCGATGCCCATGCCGATCATGCCGAACAGGTTGCCGCGCCGTGACGTGGTCGGGTGCGACAGGCCTTTGAGGGCCTGGATGAAGCAGACCGAGGCGACCAGGTAGAGAAGGGTGACCAGATTCATGCTCATGCTTACTTCTGCCCCTCGTTCTTGGTTTTCTTCTTGAACATTTCCAGCATGCGGCGGGTGACCAGGAAGCCACCGAACACATTGACCGCGGCCAGGGCCACGGCGAGGGTGCCCATCAGCTTGCCGGCCGGAGTCACGGTCAGCGCTGCGGCGAGCATCGCGCCGACGATGACGATCGCGGAAATCGCGTTGGTCACCGCCATCAGCGGGGTGTGCAGCGCCGGGGTGACGTTCCAGACCACGTGATAGCCAACGTAGATGGCCAGTACGAAGATGATCAGGTTGTAGATTCCGTGGGAAATCAGCATGTCTTCCATTGTCGTGCTCCTCAGCCGTTCTTGCGCACGACCTGGCCGTCGCGGCACATCAGGCACGCGGCGACGATGTCGTCTTCCAGGTTGATCACCAGAGCGCCGTCCTTGTCGAACAGCAGCTTCATGAAGTCCAGCAGGTTGCGTGCGTACAGCGCCGAGGCGTCGGCAGCCAGCTGGGCGGGCAGGTTGGTCGGGCCGACGATGGTCACGCCGTGCGCCATCACGACCTGATCGGCGACCGTGAGCGGGCAGTTGCCACCCTGGGCTGCGGCGAGGTCGATGACCACCGAGCCCGGTTTCATCTGCGCCACGGTCTCGGCGCTGAGCAGCGTCGGGGCCTTGCGGCCGGGGATCAGTGCGGTGGTGATGACGATGTCGGCCTGCTTCGCGCGTTCGTGCACCGCCTGGGCCTGGCGTTGCATCCAGCTGGCCGGCATCGGGCGGGCGTAACCGCCTACGCCTTCGGCGCACTCGCGTTCTTCGTCGGTCTCATAGGGGACGTCGATGAACTTGGCGCCGAGCGATTCGATCTGTTCCTTCACCGCTGGCCGTACGTCGGACGCTTCGATCACTGCTCCGAGACGCTTGGCCGTGGCGATGGCCTGCAGGCCGGCCACACCGGCACCGAGAATCAGCACGCGCGCGGCTTTCACGGTGCCCGCAGCGGTCATCAGCATGGGCATGAAGCGTGGATAGTGGTGCGCCGCAAGCAGCACGGCCTTGTAGCCGGCGATGTTGGCCTGCGATGACAAAACGTCCAGGCTTTGCGCGCGCGAGGTGCGCGGAGCGGCTTCAAGGGCGAAGGCGGTGATGCCGTGTTCGGCCATCCTTGCGATGAGCTCGCTGTTGAAAGGGTTGAGCATGCCCACCAGGATACTGCCGGGATTGATCCGGGCCAGTTCCTGGTCGCTGGGCGCCACTACCTTGAGCACCAACTGCGCGCCCAAGGCATCGCCAGCGTCACCCAAGGAAGCGCCCGCGGCCTCATAGGCGCTGTCCGGGATGCTGGCTTTGAGCCCGGCGCCCCGTTCGACAGTGACCTGATGGCCCTGGCCGACCAGTTTCTTGATGGTTTCCGGGGTCGCGGCGACCCTCGCCTCACCCGTCTGCGTCTCTAGAGGAACACCAATGTGCACGACTTTGTCTCCTGCGGTGACCTTGTCATTGTTGATTCCAGCGCACTTCGGGTGGTGCGGCTGGAGCGGCCTTTGAGCATGCATACCGCCGGTTCCGGGGCGGGCGAGGCATTTTGCAGATGAACCGAAGGTGCTTCAACCAGTTCTGGAGCGAAACGAAGTTAAAACTACAAGTCACCCTGTGACCACTTGTCGCAACCATCCGCCTTCAGGCTGTCAAGGACGCGCTATTGGGAGCTTAGGAGAAAAAAACGAAATTTTTTGGCGGTTTTCGTTAGTAGTTTGCTAGATGTCGTAAAAACAGCGGCAAACCCCCGCGGTTATTAGGGTTGATTCGGTTTTTCCCGCTTATGGAACAGTTTATGGATTTGCGACAAATCCATATATCTGTAGGTGTTTAAAATAATTGACTACGAAGTCAGCTTTCAGTCTCATGCACCTGCTGCGTAGTCGCGGGCCTGGATCACCAGCCAGTCGCGGAAGGCGCGCAGCGAAGCTGACTCCACCTTGCGCTCGGGGATCATCAGATAGTAGGCCTTGTCGCTCGACAGGGCATGCTTGTTTGCGACCACCAGCCGGCCTTCCGCCAGCTCGCGCTGGATCAGGAACGGCGGGATCAACGCGATGCCCATTTCGTGCATGGCCGCCTGCCCCAGCATGGAAAACAGCTCGTAGCGCGGGCCGTTCATGTCGCGCTCCACACTCATGCCCAGGCTGTCGAACCACTGCCGCCAGGCATAGGGGCGGGTGGTCTGCTGCAGCAATGGCAGCTCGGCTATGGAGTCGGCGTCGAGCGTGTCTCTCCCGTTGAGCCATTGCGGGCTGCATACCGGCATCGGGTTTTCACCCATCAGGCGGTGTGACTGGGTGCCAGACCAGTCGGCGTCGCCGAAGTAGATGGCTGCGTCGAAGGCGGTGTCGGCGAACAGGAACGGCCGCGTGCGGTTGGTCAGGTTGACCGTTACCTCCGGATGGCGTTGCTGGAAGTCCTTCAGGCGGGGGAGCAGCCACTGGGTGCCGAAGGTCGGCACTACGGCCAGTTCGATGACGTTGGCGCCCTGCTGGCGCATCACCGACAGGGTATCCCGCTCCACCGCATCCAATTGCGCCGAGACCTGGCGGCTATACGACAGGCCGGCCTCGGTCAGCTTCACGCCCCGGCGCGAGCGTCGGAAAAGCTCCACATTGAGAAAGCCCTCGAGGCCACCGATTTGCCGACAGACGGCACCTTGGGTCAGCGCCAGTTCCTGAGCGGCCTTGGTAAAGCTCTCGTGGCGGGCCGCCGCCTCGAAGCAGACCAGTGCCGTGGTGCTGGGGATCTTGCGCCGCATGTACGTCATCCTCACTTATAAGGGGCTCGAAATAGGTATTTCACTTATTACGGAGTGAGAAAATAGCACTAATGAGTGCGCAATCCTCGTTTGTCCGTTGACAGGTTCCGGCCTAGGATCAAGGCAACAAGAATTTCGTCGCACACCTTTCGAGGACTCTGCCCATGGCCGGTAAAGCAAGTTTCAACTGGATCGACCCGCTGTTGCTGGATCAGCAGCTCACTGAAGAAGAGCGCATGGTGCGTGACAGCGCTTATCAGTTCGCCCAGGACAAGCTGGCTCCGCGGGTGATCGAGGCGTTCCGTCACGAACAGACCGATCCGGCAATTTTCCGCGAGATGGGCGAGGTCGGCCTGCTGGGCGCGACCATTCCGGCCGAGTATGGCGGTATTGGTCTCAACTACGTGTGCTATGGGCTGATTGCCCGTGAGGTGGAGCGGATCGACTCGGGTTACCGCTCGATGATGAGTGTGCAGTCTTCGCTGGTCATGGTGCCGATCAACGAGTTCGGCAGTGAAGCGCAGAAGCAGAAGTACCTGCCCAAGCTTGCCAGCGGTGAATGGATCGGTTGCTTCGGTTTGACCGAGCCCAACCACGGCTCCGACCCTGGTGCAATGATCACTCGCGCGCGCAAGGTCGAGGGTGGCTACAGCCTGACGGGCAGCAAGATGTGGATCACCAACAGCCCGATCGCTGATGTGTTCGTGGTCTGGGCGAAGGACGATGCCGGCGATATTCGTGGCTTCATTCTGGAAAAGGGCTGGAAGGGCCTGAGCGCTCCGGCCATTCATGGCAAGGTTGGCCTGCGCGCGTCGATCACCGGTGAGATCGTCATGGACGGCGTGTTCGTGCCGGAAGAGAACATTTTCCCTGAGGTACGTGGTCTGAAAGGCCCGTTCACCTGTTTGAACTCGGCGCGCTATGGCATTTCCTGGGGCGCGCTGGGGGCGGCGGAGGCTTGCTGGCACACTGCACGCCAGTACACCCTGGACCGCAAGCAGTTCGGCCGCCCTCTGGCCGCCAACCAGCTGATCCAGAAGAAACTCGCCGACATGCAGACCGAGATCACTTTGGGGCTGCAGGGCTGCCTGCGGCTGGGGCGAATGAAGGACGAGGGCTCGGCGGCGGTGGAGATCACCTCGATCATGAAGCGCAACTCCTGCGGCAAGGCCCTGGACATCGCCCGTCTGGCGCGCGACATGCTCGGCGGCAACGGAATCTCTGACGAGTTCGGGGTGGCGCGTCACTTGGTCAACCTCGAGGTGGTCAACACCTATGAAGGTACGCATGACATCCATGCGTTGATTCTCGGCCGCGCGCAGACCGGCATTCAGGCGTTCTATTAATAGAGGGGCGCGGCCATGGGAGCGCTGTCACATCTGCGGGTGCTGGACCTGTCGCGTGTATTGGCCGGACCGTGGTCCGGCCAGATTCTCGCCGACCTCGGGGCTGACGTGATCAAGGTCGAGCGACCGGGTACGGGTGATGACACCCGGGCGTGGGGGCCGCCCTTCCTGCGGGACGCCCACGGCGAGAACACCAGCGAGGCGGCCTACTATCTGTCGGCCAATCGCAACAAGCGCTCGGTGACGATCGACTTCACCCAACCTGAAGGTCAGCGCCTGGTGCGCGAACTGGCGGCAAAGTCGGATATCGTCATCGAGAACTTCAAGGTGGGCGGGCTGGCGAGCTATGGGCTGGATTACGAATGCCTGAAGGCGGTCAATCCCAAGCTTATCTATTGCTCGATCACCGGCTTCGGCCAGACGGGCCCCTATGCCAAGCGCGCGGGCTACGATTTCATGATCCAAGGGCTGGGCGGGCTGATGAGCCTGACCGGGCGGCCTGAGGGTGAGCAGGGGGCTGGGCCCATGAAGGTGGGGGTGGCGCTGACCGACATTCTCACCGGGCTGTATTCCACGGTGGCGATCCTTGCGGCACTGGCGCATCGCGATCAGTCGGGAGAGGGCCAGCATATCGATATGGCCTTGCTGGATGTGCAGGTGGCGTGTCTTGCCAACCAGGCAATGAACTACCTGACCACGGGTACATCGCCCAAGCGTCTGGGCAATGCGCATCCCAACATCGTGCCTTATCAGGATTTTCCGACGGCTGATGGTGACTTCATCCTTACCGTGGGTAACGACGGGCAGTTCCGCAAGTTCGCAGAAGTGGCCGGTCAGCCGCAGTGGGCGGATGATCCGCGCTTTGCCACCAACAAGCAGCGGGTTGCGCATCGGGCGGAGCTTATTCCTCTAATCCGACAGGCGACGGTGTTCAAGACCACGGCCCAATGGGTGGCGGAGCTGGAAAGGGCTGGGGTGCCGTGCGGCCCGATCAACGACCTGGCGCAGATGTTTCAGGATCCGCAGGTGGTGGCGCGCGGGCTGAGGGTGGATGTTCCTCATCCGCTGGCGGGCAGCGTGCCTCAGGTGGCGAGCCCGATCAGGTTGTCGGAGACGCCCGTGGAGTATCGTCGCGCCCCACCTTTGTTAGGGGAGCACACCGAGGCAGTACTGCTGGATGTCTTGGGCCTGGATGCAGGGGCTGTTCAGTTGCTGCGCTCTGCTGGCGTGTTGTGACAGCGTATTGGCTATGTATAGAAGCGGGGAGGCGGACAGGCCTCCCC
>NZ_JABWRM010000027.1:0-53485 GCF_014268955.1 Pseudomonas sp. RW3S2
CTGGAGCGGGAAACGAGACTCGAACTCGCGACCCCGACCTTGGCAAGGTCGTGCTCTACCAACTGAGCTATTCCCGCGTCGTGATGGGTGCCATTCTAGCGAACTGCCAGGGAAGGTCAACCCCTTGATTCAAAAAAAGTTTTACTTCTGCTCGGAGCCTTCGCGCAGGTGCGGCCAGGCCGCCAGCAGGTAATGCACCATCGACACCAAAGTCAGGCCTGCGGCCACCAGCAACAGCCCGTAACCGAGTGCGACCCAGAAGGTCAGCACCGGCGGATTGCCCAGCAGAATGACCAGCGCCAGCATCTGCGCTGCGGTCTTCCACTTGCCCAGGTTCGACACCGCCACATGCGCCCTCGCCCCCAGTTCGGCCATCCACTCGCGCAATGCCGATACCACGATCTCACGGCCGATGATCACTGCGGCGGGCAGCGTCAGCCAGAAGTTGGCGTGCACCTGCACCAGCAACACTAACGCCACGGCAACCATCAGTTTGTCGGCGACAGGATCCAGGAACGCCCCGAACGGCGTGCTTTGTTGAAGACGACGGGCCAGATAGCCATCGAGCCAGTCAGTCGCGGCGGCGATGGCGAACACGCTGCTGGCGGCTACGTAACTCCAGTGATAAGGCACGTAGAACAGCAGAATGAAGATCGGGATGAGCAGGACGCGTAGAACGGTGAGCAGGTTTGGAATATTCATCGGTACGACTGGCTGCGAGTTGAACCCGGCATTCTACTCGCTATGCAGGCTCGCATAAATCGACTCGGCAAGCTTTTTACTGATGCCAGGCGCCTTGGCAATCTCGTCGACACTGGCGCGGTTGAGCTCCTGCAAGCCGCCGAAATGTTTCAGCAGGTCGCGGCGGCGCTTCGGTCCGACCCCTGCGACGTCTTCCAGACTTGACGTGCGGCGGGCCTTGCCGCGACGTGCGCGGTGACCGGTGATGGCAAAACGGTGCGCTTCATCGCGAATCTGCTGAATCAGGTGCAGTGCCAGTGAGTCGCCCTTGAGGGTGAATTCGTGGGCGACATCGTTGAGATACAACGTCTCGAACCCGGCCTTGCGGGTCACTCCCTTGGCCACCCCGAGCAAGGTGAGGTCACTCAGCGCCAGCTCCTGCATGACTTCACGCGCCATGTTCAACTGCCCCTTGCCGCCGTCGACCAACAGCACATCGGGCAACTTGCCCTCGCCGTCCTTGATTCGCCCGAAACGACGGGTCAGGGCCTGGTGCATGGCTGCATAATCGTCACCGGCAGTCACGCCTTCGATGTTGAAGCGACGATAGTCGGACTTGAGCGGGCCTTCCGGGCCGAACACCACGCATGAGGCCACGGTAGCCTCGCCGCTGGAGTGGCTGATGTCGTAGCACTCCAGGCGCTGCGGTACTTCCGGCAGGTTGAGCACCTGAGCCAAGGCTTCGAAACGCGCGGCCATGTGCTGGCGGTTGGCCAGACGCGCACTGAGCGCCTGCTCGGCGTTGGTCACTGCCAGTTGCTGCCAGCGCGCCCGAGTCCCTCGGACTCTATGGCTGATGGCGAGGTCGCGACCGCGCAAGGTCTGTACCGCTTCAGTGATGGCCTGGAAGTCCTCGTGGACCACATTGACGATCAGCTCCCCCGGCAGCTCTCGCTCGGCGTTGCCCAGATAGTACTGGGAGAGGAAGGCCGCCATGACTTCGGCCACCTCCTCCTCGATACCCACCTGCGGGAAGAAGTTCTTGCTCCCCAGCACCCGCCCGCCGCGTACGCTGATCAGGTGCACACAGGCCCCGCCCGGGTTGACGAAGGCAGCGACCACATCGACGTCGCCAGATCCCCCTTCCATGTACTGCTGGTCCTGAACCCGACGCAACAAGGCGATCTGGTCGCGCAGCTCGGCGGCCTTCTCGAAATTCAGCGCCATGGCAGCCTGTTCCATCTCGGCGTTGAGCTCGTTGCCCAGTTGCTGGCTACGCCCCTCGAGGAACATCACAGAATGGCGTACGTCTTCGGCATACTCCTCGGGTGCGACCAGGCCGACGCACGGCCCCTTGCAGCGCTTGATCTGATATTGCAGGCACGGACGGGTGCGGTTGGCGTAGTAACTGTCCTCGCACTGACGTACCGAGAACGCTTTCTGCAGCAGGCTCAGGCTTTCACGTATAGCCCCGGCGCTTGGATAAGGGCCGAAGTAGCGCCCCTTGGCTTTTTTCGGACCACGATGGATGCCCAAGCGTGGGAAATCGCCGTCGGAAAGGAAGACGTATGGGTAGGATTTGTCGTCGCGCAACAAAATGTTGTAGGGCGGACGCCACTCCTTGATCAGCGTCTGCTCGAGCAGCAGCGCCTCGGTCTCGTTGGCGGTGATGGTGGTTTCGACCTGAGCGATGCGCCCCACCAGGGCAGCCGTCTTCGGCGCCAGGCCAGTCTTGCGGAAATAGCTGGCCAGACGCTTCTTGAGGTTCTTGGCCTTGCCCACGTAGAGCAGCCGGGACTCGGCATCGAACATCCGGTACACGCCCGGGCGACCGCTACAGGTCGCCAGGAACGCGCTGGCATCAAAGAGTTGGGACATGGGGGATTACAGGCTTGCGTCAACCATACCGTGGCGAACGGCCAGCAATGTCAGTTCGACGTCGCTGGTGACCGAGAGTTTTTCGAAGATCCGATAACGGTAAGTATTGACGGTCTTGGGGGACAGACACAACTTGTCAGAGATGATCTGCACTTTCTGGCAGCCAACAATCATCAGGGCAATCTGGATTTCCCGCTCCGACAGCGTATCGAACGGTGACCCCTGAGGCTGGAACGATTTGAGTGCCAGCTGCTGGGCGATCTGCGGGCTGATATAGCGCTGCCCCGCAAAGGCCAGGCGGATGGCCTGGACCATTTCGTCGAGCCCCGCGCCCTTGGTCAGGTATCCCGCCGCGCCTGCCTGCAGCAAGCGCGTGGGGAACGGGTCTTCCTCGCACACGGTGACGGCCACCACTTTGGTGTCCGGGTGGCTGCGAAGCAATTTGCGCGTGGCTTCCAGACCACCGATTCCGGGCATCTTGACGTCCATGAGGACCACGTCCGGTTTCAGCTCACGTGCAAGCTTCAGAGCGGCCTCGCCCGAATCCGCCTCGCCGACCACTTGCAGACCATCGATATCGGCCAGCATGCGCGTGATGCCGGTACGCACCAGATCGTGATCATCGACCACAACTACCCTAATCAAGCAGACACCTCGTCATGGGGGCGATTGGATCCGGCCACCTTAACAAAAAATTTCATCGCGAACCTAGCGCAAAGCGTCATTGACATATGGCTGCCGGTCCCCCCTTCGCAGGCGAGTATTTTCGTGGCTTTCGTGGTCTGCAGCCAGACGCCCGACCAGGTGCCAGATCGCCGCCCGATCGGCTGAAGTCAGTCGTCGCAAGATCCCCAGCAGTCGGCTCTCGTCGCCACTGAGGCTTTCCAATGGCGCTGGCGTGCGCAATCCGCTGAGTACGTAAAGGGCATCGACGCCCTTGGCTGCGAGCGCAGCCAGATAATCAATGCGTGGCGTGCGTTCGCCGCTTTCGTATTTGCCCTGGGCGTTGGGCTCGACCCCGCCTATGTCGCCGAACACTCGCTGGGTCAATCCCAAACGTTCGCGCTCTTCCCTCAAACGCAGACCGAATCCTTTCATTCGACTCCCTTCCTCCCTCGATCAAATACACTTGGGCGCGTCCGGCACCCGGGCGAATAGCCACGAATCCAGTTGGCACTATGCACATTGGATCCAACCAATACAAGCTACCATTACGCCACTTGTCTAAACCTGTACCTACAAAACCCGTATGATGCGGAATCAAGACCTCGCACTCGCGACCATGACATTGCGCTGCATGCGAACGAAGCAGTCGTCCTCCCCCATTTCGACAAAGCCCGAACGTGCATAGAGTCGCCTGGCCGGGTTACTGCGAAACACCATCAGGCGCAGCAGCGGCAAACGACGTCGCGCTGCCCATTCGGCCAACTGCTCCAGTACCCACCCCCCGATGCCGTGCCCGCGGTGCTCGGGCAGCAGGTGCAGTTCGCGAATGAACAAGGCCTGACGGTCCTGGCTGAGGCTGCAGAAGCCCAGCACCTGCTCGCCCTCCTTCACCAGCCACTGCTCGCGCCAGCCCCAGGCTTCGTCAAAAGCCTCTTCGATCCACAACAGGTCGAACTCGCGGTAATACGGGAGCATGGCACGGCGCGTCAGATCGCGGGCGAAGGTCCGACAGTCAGCAGTGGCCGGAACGAGTTCACGTGACATTGGGGTCATTGCATCGCTATCCGGCAAATTCATGGGCATGACACGTCGGCGAACTGCCCGGTCCCGCCTTGCACAGTTTGCGTGGCCACAAGCGATCGGCCAGCACGCGTTGGCCGTACTCAGGCGAAGCCGATTGATACACGCGTTTGCAACATATCATCGAATTCTCCGGCGCTATTTTCACCTTCAACCTACGATCTACATTGACCAAGGTCACGCGACAGCCACTCGACCGACACCACGCCGCTGACCCGCAGCCCCTTGCCGGAGACAAAAAAGAGGCCGCGCAGGCGGCCTCGATCAGGTCATCCCGGAATTTTCAGCCCACGCTGCACCGCAGGACGTTCCAGGAATTTTGCCAACACTCGCTGCACATCCTTGAACTGGTCAAAGCCCAACAGATCACGGGCGTTGTAGCGGTCCACCAGATTGCGCACCCAGGGGAAGATGGCGATATCGGCGATACTGTACTCATCGACCATCCACTCACGGCCCTTCAGGTGACGATCGAGCACACTGAGCAAGCGCTTGGATTCGTTGACGTAACGATCACGCGGACGCTTGTCCTCGTAATCCTTGCCAGCGAAGAAATGGAAGAACCCCACCTGGCCAAACATGGGCCCGACGCCGCCCATCTGGAACATCAACCACTGCAAGGTCTGATAGCGCTGGGCGGGGTCCTGACTGAGCAACTTGCCGGTCTTTTCTGCCAGGTACTGGAGAATCGCCCCCGACTCGAAAAGCGGCAACGCCCGTCCATCCGGACCGGCAGGATCGAGAATCGCAGGAATCTTGTTGTTGGCGCTGAGCGAGATGAACTCGGGGGTCAACTGATCGTTGGTCTCGAAGCTGACCTTGTGCACCTCGTAGGGCAGGCCGATCTCTTCGAGCATGATCGAGACCTTGACGCCATTGGGTGTGGCCAGAGAATAGAGTTGCAAGCGCTCGGGGTGCTGCGCCGGCCACTTCTGCGTGATGGGAAATGCGGACAGATCGGTCATGGTCGATTCCGAATGCGAGGGGACCATCACTCTAGAACCAACGTCAATGTTTGACCATGGCCTTTTCGGTATCGAGGGTGACGCACCCGCACGGGTGCGCCCCCTGTCGTACGATCAATAGCGTGGCAGTACGGGCTGGGCACCGTTGGAGATGACCACTTCGACGCGCCGGTTGAGCTGGCGCGACTGTGCATCGGCATTGCTTGCTACCGGATACTCCTTGCCGTAGCCGGCAGTGACCATGCGATCACCGGCCACGCCCTGACGACGCAGGGCATTGGCCACCGCCGCCGCACGCTGCTCGGACAATCGCTGGTTGAGCGCATCGCTGCCAGTCGAGTCGGTGAAACCTTCGATCAGTACCTTGCGCTCTGGGTTCTGTTCCAGGTAATGCGCGAGTTGCTGGATGTTACGATGGCTGCCGCCACGCAGTTCGGCACGTCCTGTATCGAACAGCACATCGCCGAAGGTGATGACCGTGCCACGGTCACTGGGTTTGGCATTGAGGTTCTGCAACGCCTTGAGCTGGGCGGTCCGTACATCCAGACGCGCCTGGGTGCGCTGGGCTTCGATGCCCTGCAGGCCGGTTTCAGCCTGACGCAACAAGATGGTCTGCTCGGCAGTTTCGATCCTGCGGTTGGCAAGATAGGCGAGCTGAGTCACCTCGGCGCTCTTGCGGTCCTTGAGCGAAGCCTGCTCGGCTCGTCCCAGGGCGCTATAGGCCTCACGGGTTTCCAGTGCAGCAACGCGGCTCGCCTCAGGCTTTGCCTGCAGCACCGAATACGCCTCACGCGCTTCAAGCAACCCAGGGTTTTCCGGAGTGGTACCACAACCGGCCAGCATCAGAGCGAGGACCGAGACACCCGGCAGCAGATGGAATTTCGACATGATGGTTCTCCTCAGCGGGGGGTAGCGGTGGCTTGCGGGGCTTCGAGCAATTCCTGCTTGAGCACCTCGATGCCTTGGCGGGCAGTGTCCAGCTGGGCTTTGGTCTTGCGTGCAGCAGCCTTGCGCTCGGCCAGACGGGCATCGGCCTCGGCCTGCTCGGCAAGTGTCTTCACCTGAGCGGCATTTTTCTCACCCAGCGCGCGCTCCATGGCGTTGAGTTTGTCCTGGGCAGCACGCATCTCCACCGGTGCGTACTGCGTGGCGTCAGCAGAGACCGCTCGGTTGACCGCGCTTCGGGTCAGCTCGATCTGCTCGCCAGGCATGAACGAACTGGCGCAGCCACTCAGGGCCAGAATCAGGCCGGCGGCAGGCAGGGACTTGATAGTGAATCGCGCAGGCATTGAACAACTCCTCGTGAGTTGACGACACACGAACACTGGGCTCCCTCCGTGTTCGTGCGGTGATGGTCGAAAGGATTCAGAGGGCACGGTCGATGTTCATGATGCGGGCGGTTTCAGCCGCTACGAGAGGGGAGCAATCGGTGAGAAACGTAGAACATCAATGCCAGTCTCTTGGAAAAGCATTGCAAGACTATTCCGCAGACCTTGAACACCACATGGGAATTATCCGAACCAACCACTAGGAATTTTCGACAAACCGCATGCTGCATCGGGTAGCCGATGGCTACCCGCCCCAACCGTTCAGCTACGCTCGTGCGCTTGCCGCTTGAGCTTTTCGGTGTCCACACGCACGAACACAGAATCGGCGCTGACGGTCAGCACATCCCCGGCCCAGACTTCGCAGATGACCCGGCTCTTGCGCCCGACCTCGCCTTCGACCCTGGCCTTGAGCAGAAGCTCAACGCCCATGGGCGTGGGCTTGAGGTAAGTCAGGTTGAGGGTGCCGGTGACACAGTCGATACGCGGCAAGCTGCCCGGCTCGCGCCCTTCTGCCCGGTAGTGGTAGGCCATTGCGGTCCAGTTGGAATGGCAGTCCACCAGCATCGCCAGCAGGCCACCGTAGACCAATCCGGGCCAGCCGATGAAGCTACTGTCAGGCGAGTGCCGGCAGAGCAGGTGCACGCCGTCGCTGTCCCAGCGGCTCTGGATATGCAGGCCACTGGGGTGGGAACAACCGCAGCCATAGCAGGAGCCTTCGGGCGCCGCCAGTTGCTGGAGGGAGAGTGCTTTCTCGTTCATACGCTTCCTGTGCTTGTTGGAATGGGAAGGATGGTGGGAGGATGGTAGCGCTCCCCCCGTCCTTGTGCACTCACCTGCAGCGCCAACACAGGATGAGCGCAAGCGTCAAACGACTTGCACCCGACCAGACCTCTCTCGCCGCCGTGTCACGGAGATCAGCAGGATCACCGCCGTAACCCCGGCCGTCATCAAGGTTTCGTAGCGATAGGCATCGCTGAACAGCATGTACCCCAGCACCAGCACGATAGTCCCGATCACCAGCCAGGTGAGCCATGGGAACAACCACATCTTCAATGCAAGCTCCGTCCCCTCACGCTCAGCCCGCGCACGCATGCGCAGTTGCGAAACGGCAATCACCAGGTACACCAGCAGGGCGATGGCCCCCGTGGTCGACAACAGGAAACCGAACACCTTGCCCGGGAACACATAGTTGACGAAGCAGCCGGCGAAACCCGCCAACGTCGAAAGGATCACTGCTACGGTCGGCACACCAGCCCCGGAAATCCGCCGGGTCATGCTCGGCGCCTCGCCGCGAGCGCCCAACGAATAGAGCATCCGCGAGGCCGTGTAGAGCCCGGAGTTCATGCAACTGGTCACCGCCACCAACACCACCAGATCGACCACCAGCTTGGCGCCCGGCACATTGAGCACCTCAAGCACGCGCTGGAACGAGCCCACTGCCTTGAGCCCCGGATCGTTCCAAGCCACCAGCGATACCACCAGAAAGATCGAAGCCAGGTAGAAGATGGCGATGCGGTACACCACCAGGTTTGTGGCGCGACGGATCTTTTCCTTGGGGTTGGCGGTTTCATCGGCGGCAATGGTGACGATCTCGGCACCGAAGAACGAGAAGATCGTGATCAGCACGCCCCCCAGCACCGTGCCGAAGCCATTGGGCATGAAACCTCCGTTGGCCCACAACTGACTGACACCTGAGACCTTGGCCAACGGCCAGACACCGAACAGTGCCAGGCTGCAGATGATGATGAAGGCGAGAATCGCGACCACCTTGATCAACGCGAACCAGTACTCGAAGGCGCCGAAGTTCTTCACGCTGACCAGGTTGGTCCCCGACAGCAGCACCATGATCAGGAAGGCGAATAGCCAGGACGGCACATCGGGAAAATAGGCATGGAGGATGTCGGCGCCAGCGATCGCCTCGACCGGGATGATCAATACCCAGAACCACCAGTACAGCCAGCCGATGGTGAAACCGGCCCAAGGTCCGATGGCCTCGGTGGCGTAGGTGGAAAACGAACCGCTGTTGGGGTTGGCGATAGCCATTTCGCCAAGCATGCGCATCACCAGCAGCACCAGCAGGCCGGTCATGGCATAGGAAATGAGGATCGCCGGACCTGCCGTGGCGATGGCGTTGGAGGAGCCGATGAACAAGCCGGCACCAATGATGCCAGCGATGGAAATCATGGACACCTGGCGCGAAGTCAGGCCGTGCTGCAGCGAACGCTGTTTCTTTTGTTGAGACGATGCCATGGGGAACCCTCTGATGGGTCGGCCGCCGCAAAAGGCGGCGATGAGTCTGAGCAGATTTTGTTGTAGGTCTGTGCAGTTGTTTCTTGTTGTTGTGCAGTTTTCGCTGTCACTGCGCACAGGACAGGAAGTTGGGAATAAGGGGTGCTTTTTCTCTTGCCTCTCCATCGGGTTGTAATCGTTGATCCAGGTCAGTATTAATCTATAGGCGTGGCTCAACAAACGACCTTTTAGAAACACATGATTCCGTTTTGGAATGCATTTCTTATTTTTCCTGCCTGGTAACGCCTGTCATGTCCAAACGCCTGATGCCCTCCACCACCGCCCTGCAATGCTTCGAGGCAGCCGCCCGCCACCTTAGCTTTACCCGTGCGGCGCAGGAGTTGCACCTCACCCAGAGCGCAGTGAGCAAACAGGTCGCACAGCTCGAGGACATGTTGTCCCACCCGCTGTTCCAGCGTATTCGCCGACGCCTGCACCTGACCCCGGCAGGCGCGCTGTACCTCACCGAAGTGAACAAGATCCTCACCCAGATCGACATCTCCAGCCGCTACATCCTCAGCTACGGCGACGAGACCGAAGTCCTGCGCATCGCCACCCAACCCACCTTCGGCGCGCGCTGGCTGGTGCCCCACCTCAAGGGTTTCGGCGAACGCCATCCGCGCATCCACCTGGACGTCCGTAACGAACTGGAGCCATTCGACCTCGTGCAGGCCAAGGTCGATATCGCGTTCTTCTTTGGCCAGGGCACCTGGCCCGGCGCCACTTGCCTTGAGCTGTTCAGCGAGGAGGTGGTGCCGGTGTGCGCACCACAACTGTTGCAGGCACATGCTTTCGACAGTGCCCAGTCGCTGACCGAGCACCGTCTGCTGCAATGCGCATCGAGGCCCGAAGCCTGGCACGAGTGGTTCCTTGGGCTGGGGCTGCACAGCCAGAACAGCTACCACGGCCCACGCTTCGACACCTTCTACCTGTGCATCCGCGCAGCCATCGCAGGCTGCGGGATTGCCCTGATTCCGCGTTACCTGGTGGCCGAGGAACTAAGCGAAGGCAAGCTGGTGGTGCCGTGGAATCATCCGGTGGCGAGCAATGGCCGACACTTCATGGCCCATGCCGAGCATGCGGCCGAGGTGCCCAAGGTGAAGGCCTTCGTGGAGTGGATCCTGGAACGGGCAGCTGAAGAGGGTTAAAAGTCGAACTTTGAGAATCCAAGGAATGATCCCAATCGAATAATTCGTTTGCCGAACACACATTCATCGCGCTTGGATAATAAGAAATTCGAACAAGGTTCCGCGCGTCCATGAATCAGGAAAGTATCAGCCAGTCCATCGCCATCGTTCACCCGATCACACTTTCCCATGGCCGCAACGCCGAAGTATGGGATACCGACGACAAGCGCTATATCGACTTCGTCGGCGGTATCGGCGTGCTCAACCTGGGCCACTGCAACCCGGCAGTGGTCGAGGCCATTCAGCACCAGGCCGCCCGCCTGACCCATTACGCCTTCAACGCCGCCCCCCATGCACCCTATGTTGCGGTCATGGAGCAGTTGAGCGCGTTCGTGCCGGTGAGCTACCCGCTTGCAGGCATGCTCACCAACAGCGGCGCCGAAGCTGCGGAGAACGCATTGAAGGTGGCCCGTGGCGCCACCGGCAAGCGGGCCGTCATCGCCTTCGACGGTGGATTCCATGGCCGCACCCTGGCCACCCTCAACCTCAACGGCAAGGTCGCCCCCTACAAGCAACGCGTGGGTGAGCTGCCGGGGCCGGTCTACCACCTACCCTACCCCAGCGCCGACACCGGCGTGACCTGCGACCAGGCGCTCAAGGCCATGGAGCGGCTGTTCGCCGTCGAGATCGCGGTCGAGGATGTGGCAGCCTTCATCCTGGAACCGGTGCAAGGCGAAGGCGGCTTCCTCGCGCTGGACCCCACCTTCGCCCAGGCCCTGCGCCGCTTCTGCGACCAGCATGGCATTCTCATCATCATCGACGAGATCCAGTCCGGTTTCGGACGCACCGGCCAGCGCTTCGCCTTCCCACGCCTGGGCATCGAGCCAGATCTTCTGTTGCTGGCCAAGAGCATCGCCGGCGGCATGCCGCTGGGTGCAGTGGTCGGCCGACGTGAACTGCTGGATGCCCTGCCCAAGGGCGGGCTTGGCGGCACCTATTCAGGTAATCCCATCGCCTGTGCCGCGGCCCTGGCCAGCCTGGCGCAGATGACCGACGAGAACCTCGCCACCTGGGGCGAGCGTCAGGAGCAGGCCATCGTGAGGCGCTTCGAACACTGGAAAAGTAGCGGCCTGTGCCCCTACCTTGGGCGCCTGACCGGCGTCGGCGCGATGCGCGGGATCGAGTTCGTCAACACCGATGGCAGCCCAGCGCCAGCGCAGCTGGCCAAGGTAATGGAGACTGCGCGAGCCAAGGGGTTGCTACTGATGCCCAGTGGCAAGGCCCGCCACATCATTCGTCTGCTGGCACCGCTGACCATCGAAACCGAGGTGCTCGAGGAAGGGCTGGATATCCTCGAACAGTGCCTGACCGCACTGGACTGAGACTCAGAGCCCCAGTTCTTCTGGGGTGAGCATGTCGGACTCGAAGGCGATCCAACCGCCTTCGAGCTCGGCGTGGCCATTGACGATCGGGCCGTAATAGGTCAGGCCGTTCTCAAGCGTGACGCAGATGTGCGTGGCCGACTTTTCAGGCGCCGCGAGCGTACCGACGAAATGCACCTTCTTCAGCGTTTCGCTCACCGCCTCGAGACCGATGCGCATACCTGGGTTCTCCGAGGCCTCGGCGTCCCCGCCACGGTCTTCGGCGCTGACAGTCACAGTGGCGATGTAGGGGTACTTGGTGCTCAAGCGGGGTTACCTCGGGTGGATAGTCGTGTGGGCGCGTAGAGTACGGCAGGTGATCCCTGTTGTCTCTACTGGCCTCTTCACGGGATGGCCTGCAACAGGTGATCTGCCCCCCTCGATCTGTTAGGGTGCCGGGCGATGCACGCCATACCAGACGAGGACACCACGTGAGCGCCGAAGAACCCCTGATCGCCGACCTGTTCGAGGTCGACAAACGCCTGACCCTCAAGCCCGTCGTGGACTTCAACACCTACCTGCGCAACGCCTTTGGTGACGGCGCGTGCCGCTGTCATCGCTGCGTCGAGCTGAACGGCGACGAAAGCAGCTACAGCCACCGCCACACCTTCGAGTTCGATGGCCGCCCGATGCACCGGCGCTTCGCCAACACCGCAGGCAGCGATGTATTGCAAGCCTTGAAGAAAGCCTGGCTGTCATACACCAAGAACGACCTGCCCCTGCTCGGCCAGCTCGATCTGAACACCCTGCGCACCTTCACCGAAACGAACCTGCATGAGCGGCTTGTGGCCCTGCTCCCGGCCAGCGGCCTGGCGCGCGAGGTCGAAGGTACTTGGGTGCTGCAAGCCCAGGCCGACTGACAGCCCGGCGGCGCAGCAGGATTCTCCCGGTCTGCTACCGTGGGAGAATCCTCACCTGCAGGTGACCTGCCATGGCCCGCACAACCCCCATCGAGCTGTACCGCAATATCGGCATCGTCGCCCACGTCGATGCCGGCAAGACCACCACAACGGAACGCATCCTGTTCTACACCGGGGTCAACCACAAGATGGGCGAGGTCCACGACGGCGCCGCGACCATGGACTGGATGGCCCAGGAGCAGGAACGCGGCATCACCATCACCTCGGCGGCGACCACGGCGTTCTGGCAAGGCTCGACCAAGCAATTCGCCGACAAGTACCGCTTCAACATCATCGATACGCCCGGCCACGTCGACTTCACCATCGAGGTGGAGCGTTCGCTGCGCGTGCTCGATGGCGCAGTGGTGGTCTTCAGCGGCGCCGACGGGGTCGAGCCGCAGTCCGAGACGGTATGGCGCCAGGCCAACAAGTACCACGTGCCACGCCTGGCCTATATCAACAAGATGGACCGCCAGGGTGCGGACTTTCTGCGTGTGGTGAAGCAGATCGACCAGCGCCTGGGCCACCACCCGGTGCCCATCCAGTTGGCCATCGGCAGCGAAGAAAACTTCATCGGCCAGATCGACCTGGTGAAGATGAAGGCCATCTACTGGAACGACGCCGACCAGGGCACCAGCTACCGCGAAGAACCGATTCCCGCCGAACTGCAGGCCCTGGCCGACGAATGGCGCGCGCACATGGTCGAGGCCGCGGCCGAAGCCAATGACGAACTGACCCTTAAGTTTCTTGAAGGCGAAGAACTGAGCATCGACGAGATCAAGGCCGCCCTGCGCCAACGCACCATCGCCAACGAGATCGTACCGACCATCCTTGGCTCCTCGTTCAAGAACAAGGGCGTGCCACTGATGCTCGATGCGGTGATCGACTACCTCCCCGCCCCCAGCGAAATCCCTGCAATCAAGGGCACCGACCCGGACGACGAGGAAAAGCACCTTGAGCGCCATGCCGACGACAAGGAACCGTTCTCCGCACTCGCCTTCAAGATCGCCACCGACCCCTTCGTCGGCACCCTGACCTTCGCCCGCGTCTACTCCGGCGTACTCAGCTCCGGCAATGCGGTGCTCAATTCGGTCAAGGGCAAGAAGGAACGCATCGGCCGCATGGTGCAGATGCACGCCAACCAGCGTGCCGAAATCAAAGACGTGTGCGCAGGCGACATCGCCGCGCTGATCGGCATGAAGGACGTGACCACCGGCGACACCCTGTGCGACATCGACAAGCCGATCATCCTCGAGCGCATGGACTTCCCGGACCCGGTGATCTCCGTCGCAGTCGAGCCGAAAACCAAGGCCGACCAGGAGAAGATGGGGATCGCCCTGGGCAAGCTCGCGCAGGAAGACCCCTCGTTCCGCGTGCGCACCGACGAAGAGACCGGGCAGACCATCATCTCCGGCATGGGCGAGCTGCACCTGGACATCATCGTCGACCGCATGCGCCGGGAGTTCAACGTCGAGGCCAATATCGGCAAACCACAGGTCGCCTACCGCGAAAAAATCCGCAACACCTGCGAGATCGAAGGCCGCTTCGTCCGACAGTCTGGCGGACGCGGCCAGTATGGCCACTGCTGGATACGCTTCGCCCCGTGCGACGAAGGCCAGGAAGGCTTGGAGTTCATCAATGAGATCGTCGGCGGCGTGGTGCCGCGCGAATACATCCCGGCGATCCAGAAAGGCATCGAGGAGCAGATGAAGAACGGCGTGCTCGCCGGGTATCCCCTGATCAACCTCAAGGCCGCAGTGTTCGACGGTTCCTACCACGACGTCGACTCCAACGAAATGGCCTACAAGATTGCCGCGTCCATGGCGACCAAGCAGCTGTCTCAAAAAGGCGGCGCAGTTTTGCTGGAGCCGGTGATGAAGGTCGAAGTGGTAACGCCGGAGGAGTACCAGGGCGACATTCTGGGCGACCTCAGCCGTCGCCGCGGGATGATCCAGGATGGTGACGAGACGCCCGCTGGCAAGGTGATTCGCGCCGAGGTGCCATTGGGCGAGATGTTCGGCTACGCCACCTCGATGCGCTCGATGACCCAAGGCCGGGCCAGCTTCTCGATGGAGTTCACGCGCTATGCGGAGGCGCCGGCGAGTATCGCCGATGGCATCGTGAAGAAGAACCGGGGGGAATAGCCCAGGCGACCTCATCGCGGGGCCCGGACTTGCCCCGCGATGGCGTCGGTCTCGCCGACTCAGAACCTCAATGCTGCTCGCCTGCCCGCCGCAACAGCTTCTTGCACCGCTCCGACAGATGCACCACGCGCAGGTGCTTGCCCGCACGGGAATACCGCTCGCGCAGGGTCTTCAACGCGGCGATCGCCGAGTAGTCGACGAAACTCAGGTGCTTGCAGTCCAGCGTCACGCTCTGCGGATCCTGCGCCGGATCGAACTGCTCGAGAAACGGTGTGGTCGAGGCGAAGAACAAGGTGCCGTGCACTTGGTAAATCTTGCCGCCCTGGCCGTCCTCGTGGCTATCGGCATACAGCTCACGAGCATGCTGCCAGGCGAAGTTGATGGCCGCGATGACAATCCCGAACAGCACCGCAGTGGCCAGGTCCGTCAGTACCGTGACCACCGTTACTGCAATGATCGCCAACACATCGCTTTTCGGCACCTTGTGCAGCACTCGCAGCGACGCCCAGGCAAAGGTCTGCTGCGCCACGACGAACATCACCCCGACCAGTGCGGCCAGGGGAATACGCTCGATCAGCGGCGAAAGGAACAACACGAACAGCAGGATCATCACCCCCGCCACTACGCCCGACAGCCGACCGCGGCCATTGGAACTCAGGTTGATCACGGTCTGGCCGATCATCGCGCAGCCGCCCATGCCACCGCACAGCCCCGACACCATGTTGGCCGCGCCCAGGGCCACACATTCACGATCAGGGAAACCGCGGCTCTCGGTGATCTCATCGGTGAGATTGAGGGTCAGCAGGGTTTCCAGCAGACCGACCATGGCCATCAACAGCGCATAGGGGGCGATGATCTTGAGCGTCTCGAGGTTCCAGGGCACCTCCGGCCAGGCCAGTTGCGGCAGGCCACCGGCGATGTGCGCCATGTCGCCGAGGGTGCGGGTCGGCAGCTCGAGCAGGTAGACCAGCAGGCCCACACCGAGAATAGCCACCAGCGCAGGCGGCACCGCGCGGGTCAGCTTCGGCAGTACGTAGACCACCAGCATCGTCAGGGCTACCAGACCGACCATCAGCAGCAGCGGCTTCCCGCCGAGCCAGTGCTCGCCGTCCTTGAAATGCTCGAGCTGGGCCATGGCGATGACGATGGCCAGGCCATTGACGAAGCCAAGCATCACCGGGTACGGCACCAGCCGCACCAGCTTGCCAAGGCGCAGCACGCCGAACAGAATCATCACGATCCCGCCAAGCAGCACCGTGGCCAGCAGATACTGGGCACCGTGCTGCACGACCAGTGCGACGATCACCACCGCCATCGACCCGGCTGCGCCGGAGATCATTCCTGGGCGACCGCCGAACAACGCGGTCAGCGTGCAAATGATGAAGGCACCGTAGAGCCCCATCAGCGGATTGAGGTGCGCCACCAGGGCAAAGGCGATGCACTCGGGCACCAGGGCGAAGGAGGTGGTCAGGCCAGCGAGGACGTCGGCGCGAAGTCGGGCGGGTTTCATGTAGATCCTGTGAAGTGTCCAGTCATGGCGACGGCGCGCGCGCAATGGGAGCAACCCATCACCCACGCAGAAGCAAAAACGAAGGGCGCGATGTTACGGAATTTGTCTGACAGCGGCCACCGCCGCTCTGCTCAGCGCACCCGCTCCCGGCTCTGCACCGCAAGATCCAGCGCGCGGTGCATGTCCAGTCGTGCCGAGCGGCCCAGGTCGGGATCATTGAGACGACCATTGCGCTCCGACGGCAGGATCGGCGCAGTCAGGTCCTCGGCATCCATCGCCTCGAAGTCCTGTTCAGAGCCCATGGTCAGGGAGCTGCGGCGCAGCAACATACGCACCTGCTCGGGCGTAAGCTGCGGATTGATCGACAACATCGCTGCCACCGTCGAAGCCACCAACGGCGTCGCGTAGGACGTACCGCAGTGCGGCTTGCCAGCATCGGCAGGTTGCAGACAGGCCGCTGCACTGACATCCACACGCATGTCGACATTGGAGCTGCGGCGCTTGACCACATGCTGCGGATCCTCGACCGCGGTGTCGCGCTCGCCGCGTTGATGCCCGCCCACCACCAGCAACTGCTCGGTCACGAACGACGATGGCAAACGGTATTCATCAGTGCCAGACCATGACGAGCCATTGCCCGCCGAATTGACCACCACCACATCCGGGTGCTCGCTGCGCAGCCATAGGAAGAATTCCTCGAGCAACTCCTCGTAGCCACTCATGGCCAACCCCGAGCGCACCAGCGAATCGACCTCGTCGCCCTCCACGTTTTTGGCGCCCACGCGGTGGATACCCCAACTCCAGTTGAGCACCCGTACGCCGTCCTCGACCAGGTTGACCGACGCGGCGATGTTGGCGGTGATACCTGCATCCGAGTTGCGCTCGACGATCACCTCGAACCCGGGGCTGGCCTTGCCCAGGCCGCTGAGAAAGCCACCTCCCGCCCCCTCCCCGCGCCCGGCCAGGATACCGGCGACGTGGCTGCCGTGGCTCTGCGCACGTGCGCCGTCGCGGCCGTAAAGGCAGGTCTGTCTTGGCCAGCAGGCGCCGCGATAAACCTGAAAGGGCGCAGCGTCGAAATCCAGCTCGCGCTCGATCACGCCCACACGTATCGGCTGTACAGGCACGTTCGAGGCCGGGACTCGGCGCTGGTAGTAGTACAGGGCATCCGTGAAACGATTGGCCGCCCACTCATCGGCCTGGTCGATGACCGTAGCCTTGCCGCCCTCGCCTTCCTCACCTCGCTCCGGCGCCGACTCTTCGACGATCACCGCGTCCACGCTTATCTCGCTGCCCATGCGCAGGATCATCGCATCGCGCTGTACAAGATCACGTACCGGAAGGCGCAGTTGGTAGACGTTCAACGGCGGGATCGCCCCCACCACCTGCGCACCATATTTGTTGGCGATACGTTGCGCCTCCTCGCGCCCGTTGTGCTTTTCCTCGATCAACAGGCTGACCAGGTCGAGGTAGGTGGTCAGGCCGTCCATGTTCCTGGCCACCTCGTGCGAGCCTGCGGCGACCACATGGCTGCGCTGGCGAGTGAGCCAGACCGGATTGCTTTTCTGCCCGCTGACCTGCAGCCACAAAGCAGCGCTCGGACCGGGCTGGTCGAGCGTGAACTCGAGCCTGTCGCCCTCGCGCTGCACGGCATTGGCAGGCAAGGCCCGGTCACCCAGCCACACCTGTGGAGCCTGGTGCTCCAGACCTTGCGCGCGCAGGCACCAGTGCTGCGAGGCCTCGGACAGCAAATCGCCGCAGCGCTGCAACTGCTGGATGCGCGGTTCGGCGATGGCACTCTGTCCAAGAACAAGCAACAACAAAGGTAGGTAGTGCTTCATGCTGAAGGTCTGCAATGGTCTTTTTGCTGCGACCCCAGCGCTCAGGCGATGGTTCAGCTGTTGACGGTAGCCCTCGAAAGCTCCGCAGCCGCACTGCAAATTTCAAATCCCTGTGATCCAGACACGGCACAATGCTGGCAAATTTGCCATCATGTCTATTCAACCTGCGGAGACCACCTACATGCCGCTACGCCCCCTTGTCACCGCCCTGCTGCTGGCGGCCAGCCTCACCGCACAGGCGGCCACCGAAGTCGTGCCGCTGCAGCACCGCAGCAGCGCCGAGCTGCTGCCGACCGCCCAGTCCTTTCTTGGAAAGGACGGAACCGTCAGCGCCTTCGAGAACAAATTGATCGTCAATGCCAGCCCGGAACGCATCGACGACCTGCGCGCCTTGCTACAGCAGTTGGACACTGCGCCCAAACGCCTGCTGATCAGCGTTGACAACAACGACAGCAACTACCAGGTCAACCGCGGCAACGCCCGGGTCATCCAGTACGGCACCAGCAACCGCGAAGGCGGCCTGCAGCAGATCCAGGCCAGCGAAGGCCAGCCGGCACTGATCCAGATCGGCCAGAGCATCCCCATCACCAGCACCTCGACCGATGGTTACGGACGCATCCAGAGCGACACCCAATACCGCAATGTAACCCAGGGTTTCTACGTCACGCCGAGCGTCAGCGGTGAAACGGTTCGTCTGCAAATCAGCACCAATAATGATCGAATGAGCCAGGAACGCCAGGATGTAGTGAAAGTGCAGAGCACCGACACGACCATCTCGGGCAAGCTCGGCGAGTGGATCACCCTGGCGGGGTACAACCAGCAGAGCCAGGCCGAAAACAGCCCTTCGGCCCTCACCTACAGCACCCAGCGCGGTGAAAACATGACGCTACGCGTCAAAGTCGACCTTCTCGACTGATCCCAGGCAGTTCAAGGCCTCGACCAAGGGCCTTGAAACTGACTGCAGAGTCGCATTAGACCAAAGATGTAGTAAGCCAAAAAAAGCACTACAAAACATTTGACAGGCTCTTTTCGCCAAGGGCATGATGGCCTCGCTCCCGCTAATCAGGGGCCCTGGCAAGGGCCTTCGGGACGCCCTCCCGATACCCCTGGAGGCGTCCTGTGTCTATACGGCCCACAAGGCGGTTCGACGGGATTGCGACTGCAACGAAGAAGTTGTCCCGAGGGACGGAAGCGCATCACCGCAGAACCGGCAATCGACGTCGCACCGCAGCAAGGCATCCACGAGCCGACCTGCTGGGGACACCTTCGCCTGAACTGCACCCCCTTCCCCTTCGAGCCTTCCCCGTTCGCCGCCGCACTCCCCCGGACAGGACAGCCGCCAGGCCTCTGATTCCGCGCCCTGAGCATCCGCACAACTACACTCAAGATCGATGCGACGAGGTTTATTTCCATGGCACTGACACGCGAACAGCAAATTGCAGCCCTCGAGAAAGACTGGGCCGAGAACCCGCGCTGGAAAGGCGTGACCCGTACCTACACCGCCGCCGATGTCGTTCGCCTGCGTGGCTCCCTGCAGCCAGAGCACACCTTTGCTCGTCAAGGCGCAGAAAAACTGTGGAAGCTGGTCACCCAAGGTGCCCACCCGTCCTTCCGGCCCGAAAAAGATTTCGTCAACTGCATGGGCGCCCTCACCGGCGGCCAGGCCGTGCAGCAGGTAAAAGCCGGCATTCAGGCCATTTACCTGTCCGGCTGGCAGGTAGCCGCCGACAACAACTCGGCCGAGTCCATGTACCCTGACCAGTCGCTGTACCCGGTCGACTCCGTACCGACCGTGGTCAAGCGCATCAACAACGCCTTCCGCCGCGCCGACCAGATCCAGTGGAAAGCCGGCAAGAACCCAGGCGACGATGGCTACATCGACTACTTCGCACCGATCGTGGCTGACGCCGAAGCCGGTTTCGGCGGCGTGCTGAACGCCTACGAGCTGATGAAGAACATGATCGAGGCAGGCGCCGCCGGCGTGCACTTCGAAGACCAGCTGGCCTCGGTGAAAAAATGCGGTCACATGGGTGGCAAGGTACTGGTGCCAACCCAGGAAGCCGTACAGAAGCTGGTGGCCGCGCGCCTGGCCGCTGACGTTGCGGGCGTACCGACCATCATCCTCGCCCGCACCGACGCCAACGCTGCTGACCTGCTGACCAGCGACTGCGACCCTTACGACCAGCCGTTCGTGATCGGCGAGCGCACCCGTGAAGGCTTCTACAAGGTCCGTGCCGGCCTCGACCAGGCCATCGCCCGCGGCCTGGCCTACGCCCCGTACGCCGACTTGATCTGGTGCGAAACCGCCAAGCCGGACCTGGACGAAGCCCGTCGCTTTGCCGAAGCGATCAAGAAGGAGTACCCGGACCAACTGCTGTCGTACAACTGCTCGCCATCCTTCAACTGGAAGAAGAACCTGGACGATGCCACCATCGCCAAGTTCCAGCGCGAACTGTCGGCGATGGGCTACAAGCACCAGTTCATCACCCTGGCCGGCATCCACAACATGTGGCACGGCATGTTCAACCTGGCGCACGACTACGCCCGCAACGACATGACCGCCTACGTGAAACTGCAGGAGCAGGAATTCGCCGACGCCAGCAAGGGCTACACCTTCGTGGCGCACCAGCAGGAAGTGGGCACCGGTTATTTCGACGACATGACCACCGTGATCCAGGGTGGCGCTTCGTCGGTGACAGCACTGACCGGTTCGACCGAGGAAGAGCAGTTCCACTGATAGTGGGTTGCTGACAGAGGCCCGGGGCTTGAGAAAGCCCCGGGCTTTCTTTTGCCTGCCGCCCCACCACTGCCTCCCCCTGCAGGCGCCTGATGTCCTGACGACGAGCCAAACCCCGAGATCAGGGCTATGCTTGAGGCAGCACAGCAAGCAAGGACTGCCACATGCCTCGTCCAAGCCAACGCCTGGATGCCCTCTATATTAAGAAGCACAGCCCGCACCCTGCTTGCTCGCTTGCGCCTCCTTGCCATTGCAGCCCGCCCCGTAGCCCCGTCTTTCGCCGAAACATTGACCCGGAGCGGTGCACGAGAACGCTGCAACTGCTAGAACGAGAGTTTTTCTCATTTGCAAGTGACAAGATTGTGAATTGAACTAGGCAGGTAACAGATGAGGAAAGAAACAGCGGCCCAGCCCAAATGATATTAATTATCATTATTAAATTGAAGACTCGTTACGCCAACCAAGAAACATAATTAACAAATCTGGTTGGAATGCCCGAAACTCAAGGCTTTCAGCCATTTACGAAAGATTTTTGTTCTTAATCCTACGAATAAATTTGCGCTGGAAATTTTACTTGCCGTGGGTTTACCCATAAAATCAGCGCGATTGATTCAGCTGCGACATTTGGTCACTGCGTCAGCGACACCGCGTCGCCGCTCTACTTATTTCAGACTGCAGAGCTGGGTCTCTGTATAAGGATTTCAAGCATGTCCGATTCGGCAGGACTCATCGCCCACAACTGGGGCTTTGCCATCTTCCTCCTGGGTGTCGTCGGCCTGTGTGCCTTCATGCTCGGCCTGTCCAGCCTGCTCGGCAGCAAGGCTTGGGGCCGCGCCAAGAACGAACCCTTCGAATCCGGCATGCTGCCCGTCGGCAGCGCCCGCCTGCGCCTGTCCGCCAAATTCTATCTGGTCGCGATGCTGTTCGTGATCTTCGATATCGAAGCCCTCTTTCTCTTTGCATGGTCTGTGTCCGTCCGCGAAAGCGGCTGGACCGGATTCGTCGAAGCTCTCGTTTTCATAGCAATTCTGTTGGCAGGTCTTGTCTACCTTTGGCGCGTCGGTGCTCTTGATTGGGCTCCCGAAGGTCGTCGCAAGCGGCAAGCGAAGCTGAAACAATGAGGCTTTGGCAATGCAATACAATCTCACCAGAATCGATCCGGATGCGCCCAACGAGCAGTACCCGGTAGGTGATCGGGAAACCGTCACCGACCAACTGCTGGAGGACCAGGTCCACAAGAACATCTACATGGGGAAACTCGAAGATGTGCTGCGTGGCGCGGTCAACTGGGGTCGCAAGAACTCCCTCTGGCCGTACAACTTCGGCCTGTCCTGCTGCTACGTGGAAATGACCACGGCCTTCACGGCACCCCACGACATCGCCCGCTTCGGCGCCGAAGTCATCCGGGCGTCGCCGCGCCAGGCTGACTTCATGGTCGTCGCCGGTACCTGCTTCATCAAGATGGCGCCGATCATCCAGCGCCTCTACGAGCAGATGCTCGAACCCAAGTGGGTCATCTCCATGGGTTCGTGCGCCAACTCCGGTGGCATGTACGACATCTACTCGGTCGTTCAGGGGGTCGACAAGTTCCTCCCCGTGGACGTGTACGTGCCTGGCTGCCCGCCGCGCCCCGAAGCCTTCCTGCAAGGCTTGATGCTGCTGCAGGAATCGATCGGCCAGGAGCGACGCCCACTCTCCTGGGTTGTCGGCGATCAAGGCATTTACCGTGCCGAGATGCCCGCCCAGAAGGACCTGCGTCGCGAACAGCGTATCGCGGTAACCAACCTGCGCAGCCCCGACGAAGTCTGATCCAGCGACCTGCCGCCCGCTCCCCAGGAGCCGGCGGCCTGGCTTCATTCTCTACGTTGACTCAAAGCGACCGAGACCATGACAGCGGACACCGCTATTTATATTCCGCCTTACAAGGCTGACGACCAGGATGTGGTCGTCGAACTGCACAACCGTTTTGGCGCTGACGCCTTCGTCGCCCAAGAGACCCGCACCGGCATGCCGGTACTGTGGGTCAACCGTGCCCAGCTCAAAGATGTACTTTCTTTCCTGCGCAACGTCGCCAAACCGTACAGCATGCTGTACGACCTGCACGGCGTCGACGAGCGCCTGCGCACCCAGCGCCGCGGCCTGCCTGCCGCCGACTTCAGCGTGTTCTACCACCTGTTGTCGGTCGAGCGTAACAGCGACGTGATGATCAAGGTGTCGCTGAGCGAAGGCGACCTGAACCTGCCGTCCGTGACCAGCATCTGGCCGAACGCCAACTGGTACGAGCGTGAAGTCTGGGACATGTTCGGCATCGACTTCGCCGGTCACCCGCACCTGTCGCGCATCCTGATGCCGCCGACCTGGGAAGGTCACCCGCTGCGCAAGGACTTTCCGGCTCGCGCCACCGAGTTCGATCCCTACTCGCTGAACCTCGCCAAGCAACAGCTTGAAGAAGAGTCGGCGCGCTTCAACCCCGAGGCCTGGGGCATGAAACGCCAGGGCGCCAACGAGGACTACATGTTCCTCAACCTCGGCCCCAACCACCCTTCTGCCCACGGTGCCTTCCGTATCGTCTTGCAACTGGACGGCGAAGAAATCGTCGACTGCGTCCCCGACATCGGCTACCACCACCGTGGTGCCGAGAAGATGGCCGAACGTCAGTCCTGGCACAGCTTCATTCCCTACACCGACCGTATCGACTACCTCGGCGGGGTAATGAACAACCTGCCGTACGTACTCGCGGTCGAGAAGCTGGCCGGTATCCAGGTGCCGCAGAAAGTCGACGTGATTCGCATCATGCTCGCCGAATTCTTCCGGATCACCAGCCACCTGCTGTTCCTGGGTACCTACATCCAGGACGTCGGCGCCATGACCCCGGTGTTCTTCACCTTCACCGACCGCCAGCGTGCCTACACCGTGATCGAGGCGATCACCGGTTTCCGCCTGCACCCGGCCTGGTACCGCATCGGCGGCGTCGCCCACGACCTGCCGCGCGGCTGGGACAAGCTGGTCAAGGATTTCGTCGAATGGCTGCCCAAGCGCCTGGACGAATACACCAAGGCCGCCCTGCAGAACAGCATCCTCAAGGGCCGTACCATCGGCGTTGCCGCATACAACACCAAGGAAGCGCTGGAGTGGGGTACCACCGGTGCCGGCCTGCGCGCCACCGGTTGCGACTTCGACCTGCGCAAAGCCCGCCCCTACTCCGGCTACGAGAACTTCGAGTTCGAAGTACCGCTGGCCCACAACGGCGATGCCTACGATCGCTGCATGGTCCGTGTCGAGGAGATGCGCCAGAGTATCCGCATCATCGACCAGTGCCTGCGCAACATGCCGGAAGGCCCGTACAAGGCGGATCACCCGCTGACCACGCCGCCACCGAAAGAGCGCACCCTGCAGCACATCGAGACCCTCATCACCCACTTCCTGCAAGTCTCGTGGGGCCCGGTCATGCCGGCCAACGAGTCGTTCCAGATGATCGAGGCGACCAAGGGCATCAACAGTTACTACCTGACGAGCGATGGCGGCACCATGAGCTACCGCACCCGGATCCGCACACCCAGCTATCCGCACCTGCAGCAGATCCCTTCGGTGATCAAAGGCAGCATGGTCGCGGACCTGATCGCGTACCTGGGCAGTATCGACTTCGTTATGGCTGACGTGGACCGCTAAGCATGAACAGCACGCTTATCCAAACCGACCGTTTCGCCCTGAGCGAAACCGAGCGCTCGGCCATCGAGCACGAGATGCACCACTACGAAGACCCGCGCGCGGCGTCCATCGAAGCCTTGAAAATCGTACAGAAGGAACGCGGCTGGGTGCCGGACGGCGCCATCTACGCAATCGGCGAAGTGCTGGGCATTCCTGCCAGCGACGTCGAGGGCGTGGCCACCTTCTACAGCCAGATCTTCCGCCAGCCGGTCGGTCGCCACATCATTCGCGTGTGCGACAGCATGGTCTGCTATATCGGCGGCCATGAATCGGTTGTCAGTCAGATCCAGAGCGAGCTGGGCATCGGCCTGGGCCAGACCACCGCCGATGGCCGCTTCACCCTGCTGCCGGTGTGCTGCCTGGGCAACTGCGACAAGGCCCCGGCGCTGATGATCGACGACGACACCTTTGGCGACGTGCAGCCTGCCGGCGTCTCCAAACTGCTGGAGGGTTACGTATGACCATCACTTCCTTCGGCCCGGCCAACCGCATCGCGCGCTCGGCTGAAACCCACCCGCTGACCTGGCGCCTGCGTGACGACGGCGAGCCAGTGTGGCTGACCGAGTACGAGTCCAAGAACGGCTATGCCGCGGCCCGCAAGGCCCTGGCCGACATGTCCGCCGACGACATCGTGCAAAGCGTCAAGGACTCCGGCCTCAAGGGCCGCGGCGGCGCAGGCTTTCCCACTGGCGTGAAGTGGGGCCTGATGCCCAAAGACGAATCCATGAACATCCGCTACCTGCTGTGCAACGCGGACGAAATGGAGCCCAACACCTGGAAAGACCGCATGCTGATGGAGCAACAGCCCCATCTGCTGGTCGAGGGCATGCTGATCAGCGCCCGCGCGCTGAAGGCCTACCGTGGCTACATCTTCCTGCGCGGCGAGTACACCACGGCAGCGAAGAACCTCAACCGTGCCATCGAGGAAGCCAAGGCCGCTGGCCTGCTGGGCAAGAACATCCTCGGTTCCGGTTTCGACTTCGAACTGTTCGTGCACACTGGTGCCGGGCGCTACATCTGCGGTGAAGAAACCGCACTGATCAACTCGCTCGAAGGCCGTCGCGCCAACCCGCGCTCCAAGCCGCCCTTCCCTGCCGCCGTCGGCGTGTGGGGCAAGCCGACCTGCGTGAACAACGTCGAAACCCTGTGCAACGTCCCGGCCATCGTCGCCAACGGCAACGACTGGTACAAGTCGCTGGCCCGCGAAGGCAGCGAAGACCACGGCACCAAACTGATGGGCTTCTCCGGCAAGGTGAAAAACCCGGGCCTGTGGGAACTGCCTTTCGGCGTGACCGCCCGCGAGCTGTTCGAAGACTACGCCGGCGGCATGCGCGACGGCTTCAAGCTCAAGTGCTGGCAGCCAGGTGGTGCCGGTACCGGTTTCCTGCTGCCGGAACACCTGGACGCACAGATGTACGCCGGTGGTATCGCCAAGGTCGGCACCCGTATGGGTACTGGCCTGGCGATGGCGGTCGACGACAGCATCAACATGGTCTCGCTGCTGCGCAACATGGAAGAGTTCTTCGCCCGCGAATCGTGCGGCTGGTGCACCCCATGCCGCGACGGCCTGCCATGGAGCGTGAAGATGCTGCGCGCCCTGGAGAAAGGCCAAGGCCGCGCCGAAGACATCGAGACCCTGCTGGGTCTGGTCAACTTCCTCGGCCCAGGCCGCACCTTCTGTGCTCACGCACCGGGTGCCGTGGAGCCGCTGGGCAGTGCCATCAAATACTTCCGGTCCGAGTTCGAGGCCGGTGTCGCGCCCGCGAGTGCTGCCGACACCCTGCGCCCGAATCTGGCCAAGCCGATTGTGGTCGGCGCATAACAAGATGAATCGCGGGTGGTCCGTGCCACCCGCCAGCTTGCAGGCCGGCCCGAACCATTCGCGGCCGGCCGCAAGCTCACCGATTTCCATTAGCCACGCCTGCTCACGCGGGCCAACGAAGAACTTTGAACCATGGCCACTATCCACGTAGACGGCAAAGCGCTCGAAGTCAACGGTGCAGACAACCTGTTACAGGCCTGTCTGTCGCTCGGCCTCGACATCCCTTATTTCTGCTGGCACCCGGCGCTCGGTAGCGTCGGCGCCTGCCGGCAATGTGCGGTCAAGCAGTACACCGACGAGAACGACACCCGTGGTCGCATCGTCATGTCCTGCATGACCCCTGCCTCCGACGGCACCTGGATCTCCATCGACGATGACGAGTCGAAGGCGTTCCGTGCCAGCGTCGTCGAATGGCTGATGACCAACCACCCGCACGACTGCCCGGTGTGCGAGGAAGGTGGTCACTGCCATCTGCAGGACATGACGGTAATGACCGGCCACAACGAGCGCCGCTACCGTTTCACCAAGCGTACCCACCAGAACCAGGACCTCGGCCCGTTCATCGCCCACGAGATGAACCGCTGCATCGCCTGCTACCGCTGCGTGCGCTACTACAAGGACTACGCAGGCGGCACCGACCTGGGTGTCTACGGCGCCCACGACAACGTGTACTTCGGTCGCGTTGAAGATGGCGTGCTGGAGAGCGAGTTCTCCGGCAACCTCACCGAGGTCTGCCCAACCGGCGTATTCACCGACAAGACCCACTCCGAGCGCTACAACCGCAAGTGGGACATGCAGTTCGCCCCGAGCATCTGCCACGGCTGCTCCAGCGGCTGCAACATCAGCCCCGGTGAGCGCTACGGCGAACTGCGCCGCATCGAGAACCGCTTCAACGGCTCGGTGAACCAGTACTTCCTGTGCGACCGTGGCCGCTTCGGCTATGGCTACGTCAACCGCAGCGACCGCCCACGCCAGCCGCTGCTGGCCGATGGCAGCAAGCTGGGCCTCGACGCCGCGCTGGACAAGGCCGCTGACCTGCTGCGCGGCCGTACCATCGTCGGCATCGGCTCGCCACGCGCCAGCCTCGAGAGCAACTACGGCCTGCGCGAGCTGGTCGGCGCCGACTACTTCTACTCGGGTATGGAAGCCGGTGAGCTGAGCCGCGTGCGCCTGGTGCTGGACGTGCTGAACAACAGCCCGCTGCCAGTCCCGACCCTGCGCGACATCGAAGACCACGACGCCGTGTTCGTACTCGGCGAAGACCTCACGCAAACCGCCGCCCGCGTCGCCCTGGCTGTGCGCCAGGCCACCAAGGGCAAGGCCGAGGCCATGGCCGAAGGCATGAAAGTGCAGCCTTGGCTCGATGCAGCCGTGAAGAACATCGGTCAGCACGCGCTGTACCCGCTGTTCATTGCCTCGCTGGCCGAGACCAAGCTCGACGACGTCGCCGAGGAATGTGTGCGCGCAGCCCCTGCCGACCTCGCCCGCCTGGGCTTCGCCGTGGCCCACGCCATCGACCCGAGCGCCCCCGCCGTCGAAGGCCTGGACGCCGAAGCGAAGGCAATGGCCCAGCGCATCGCCGACGCTCTGGTGGCCGCCAAGCGCCCACTGGTGGTTGCCGGTACTTCGCTGGCTGACGCCGCACTGATCGAAGCCGCCGCCAACATCGCCAAGGCCCTCAAGCTGCGCGAGAAGAACGGCTCACTGAGCCTGGTGGTACCTGAGGCCAACAGCCTTGGCATGGCCATGATGGGCGGTGACTCCGTCGATGCTGCGCTGGACGCCGTCATCACCGGCAAGGCCGACGCCATCGTCGTGCTGGAGAACGACCTGTACGCCCGCGTAGCGGCCGCCAAGGTCGATGCTGCGCTCGCCGCCGCAAAAGTGGTGATCGTCGCCGACCACTCCAAGACCGCCACCAGCGACCGCGCCGACCTGGTCCTGCCTGCGGCGTCCTTCGCCGAAGGCGACGGCACCCTGGTCAGCCAGGAAGGCCGCGCCCAGCGCTTCTTCCAGGTGTTCGACCCGCAGTACCTGGACAGCAGCATCCAGATCCACGAAGGCTGGCGCTGGATGCACGCCCTGCGTGCCACCCTGCTGAACAAGCCGGTCGACTGGACCCAACTGGACCACGTCACCAGCGCCTGCGCCAACGCCGCACCGCAACTGGCCGGCATAGTCAACGCAGCGCCAAGCGCCGCGTTCCGCATCAAGGGCTTGAAGCTTGCCCGTGAGCCGCTGCGCTACTCGGGCCGCACCGCCATGCGCGCCAACATCAGCGTCCATGAGCCGCGCACCCCGCAGGACAAGGACACCGCGTTCGCCTTCTCGATGGAAGGCTACTCGGGCTCGGCCGAACCGCGCCAGCAAGTGCCATTCGCCTGGTCGCCGGGCTGGAACTCGCCGCAAGCCTGGAACAAGTTCCAGGATGAAGTCGGTGGCCACCTGCGTGCCGGTGACCCTGGCGTGCGCCTGATCGAATCGCAAGGCGATCGCCTGAACTGGTTCAACACTATCCCTGGCGCCTTCAACCCGGCGCGCGGCACCTGGACTGCCGTACCCTTCTTCCACCTGTTCGGCAGCGAGGAGAACTCTTCGCGCGCGGCACCGGTGCAGGAGCGTATCCCGGCGGCCTACGTGGGCCTTGCCAAGTCCGAAGCCGACCGTCTGGGCGTAAACGACGGCGCGCTGCTGAGCCTGAACGTCGCGGGCGTTTCGCTGCGCCTGCCGCTGCGCATCAATGAAGAACTGGGCGCTGGCCTGGTTGCGTTGCCCAAAGGCCTGGCCGGCATTCCGCCTGCCATCTTCGGTGCATCCGTCGAAGGCCTGCAGGAGGCAGCACAATGAGCTGGTTCACCCCCGAAGTGATCGATGTGATTCTCACCGTCGTGCGGGCCATCGTGGTTCTGCTGGCGGTGGTGGTCTGCGGCGCGCTGCTGAGCTTCGTCGAACGTCGTCTGCTGGGCTGGTGGCAGGACCGTTATGGTCCGAACCGCGTCGGCCCGTTCGGCATGTTCCAGATCGCTGCCGACATGCTGAAGATGTTCTTCAAGGAAGACTGGAACCCACCCTTCGTCGACCGCATGATCTTCACCCTGGCACCGGTGGTGGCGATGAGCGCCCTGCTGATCGCCTTCGTGGTCATCCCGATCACCCCGGTATGGGGCGTCGCCGACCTGAACATCGGCCTGCTGTTCTTCTTCGCCATGGCCGGTCTGTCGGTCTACGCCGTGCTGTTCGCCGGCTGGTCGTCGAATAACAAGTACGCCCTGCTCGGCAGCCTGCGGGCCTCGGCGCAGACCGTGTCGTACGAGGTGTTCCTGGGCCTGGCGCTGATGGGCGTGGTGGTACAGGTGGGCTCGTTCAACATGCGCGACATCGTTGAATACCAGGCCCAGAACCTGTGGTTCATCATTCCGCAGTTCTTCGGCTTCTGCACCTTCTTCATCGCTGGCGTCGCCGTGACTCACCGTCACCCGTTCGACCAGCCGGAAGCGGAACAGGAACTGGCCGACGGCTACCACATCGAATATGCCGGCATGAAATGGGGCATGTTCTTCGTCGGTGAGTACATCGGCATCATCCTGGTCTCGGCACTGCTGGTAACCCTGTTCTTCGGTGGCTGGCACGGCCCGTTCGGCCTGCTGCCGCAAGTACCGTTCCTGTGGTTCGCGCTGAAGACCGCGTTCTTCATCATGCTGTTCATCCTGCTGCGCGCCTCGATCCCGCGCCCGCGCTATGACCAGGTGATGGACTTCAGCTGGAAGTTCTGCCTGCCGCTGACCCTGATCAATTTGCTGGTGACCGCTGCGATCGTGCTCTACAACACGCCAGCCGTCGCGGCCCAGTGAGGATTTGACCCATGTTCAAGTATATCGGCGACATCGTTAAGGGCACCGGCACTCAGCTGCGCAGCCTGGTGATGGTGTTCTCCCACGGGTTCCGCAAGCGCGACACCCTGCAATACCCCGAAGAGCCCGTGTACCTGCCGCCACGCTATCGCGGCCGCATCGTCCTCACCCGCGACCCCGACGGCGAGGAGCGCTGCGTAGCGTGCAACCTCTGCGCGGTGGCCTGCCCGGTCGGCTGCATCTCGCTGCAGAAAGCCGAGACCGAGGACGGCCGTTGGTACCCGGAGTTCTTCCGCATCAACTTCTCGCGCTGCATCTTCTGTGGCCTGTGTGAAGAGGCGTGCCCGACCACCGCGATCCAGCTGACTCCGGATTTCGAAATGGCCGAGTTCAAGCGTCAGGACCTGGTGTACGAGAAAGAAGATCTGCTGATCTCCGGCCCCGGCAAGAACCCTGACTACAACTTCTACCGTGTTGCGGGTATGGCCATCGCTGGCAAGCCGAAAGGCTCTGCGCAGAACGAAGCCGAGCCGATCAACGTGAAGAGCTTGCTCCCATAAGGACAGAAAGATGGAATTCGCTTTCTACTTCGCATCCGGGATCGCCGTGGTCTCCACCCTTCGGGTGGTGACCGGCACAAACCCCGTGCACGCCCTGCTCTACCTGATCATTTCGCTGATCTCCGTGGCGATGATCTTCTTCTCCCTGGGTGCGCCGTTCGCCGGCGCCCTGGAAGTGATCGCCTACGCTGGCGCCATCATGGTGCTGTTCGTCTTCGTGGTGATGATGCTCAACCTGGGGCCGGCCTCGGTCGCCCAGGAACGTGGCTGGCTCAAGCCGGGCATCTGGGCAGGGCCGGTGATCCTCGCCGCCCTGCTGCTGCTGGAACTGCTGTACGTGCTGTTCGCCAATCCGAGCGGCGCTGCCATCAGCGGTACCACGGTTGACGCCAAGGCCGTCGGCATCAGCCTGTTCGGCCCCTACCTGCTGGTGGTCGAACTGGCCTCGATGCTGCTGCTGGCTGCGGCCGTCACCGCCTTCCACCTGGGCCGCAACGAGGCGAAGGAGTAAATCATGGGTGCTATCCCTCTCGAGCATGGTCTGGCGGTCGCCGGCATCCTGTTCTGCTTAGGTCTGGTCGGCCTGATGGTCCGCCGCAACATCCTCTTCGTACTCATGAGCCTGGAAGTCATGATGAACGCCGCAGCCCTGGCGTTCATCGTCGCCGGTGCCCGTTGGGTCCAACCCGACGGTCAGGTGATGTTCATTCTGGTGATCAGCCTGGCAGCCGCCGAGGCCAGCATTGGCCTGGCAATCCTGCTGCAGCTGTATCGCCGCTTCCACACTCTCGACATCGATGCTGCCAGTGAGATGCGCGGATGAACCTTCTCTTCCTGACTTTCGTCTTTCCCCTGATCGGCTTCCTGCTGCTGTCGTTCTCGCGCGGGCGGTTCTCGGAGAACCTGTCCGCCCTGATCGGTGTCGGTTCGGTCGGCCTCTCGGCCGCGACCGCCGCCTACGTGATCTGGCAGTTCAACGTCGCCCCGCCTGAGGGCGGTGCGTACAGCCAACTGCTGTGGCAGTGGATGTCGGTGGACGGCTTCGCGCCGAACTTCACCCTGTACCTGGACGGCCTGTCGGTCACCATGCTCGGCGTGGTCACCGGCGTAGGCTTCCTGATCCACCTGTTCGCTTCCTGGTACATGCGTGGCGAAGCCGGTTACTCGCGCTTCTTCTCGTACACCAACCTGTTCATCGCCAGCATGCTGTTCCTGATCCTGGGCGATAACCTGCTGTTCATCTACTTCGGCTGGGAAGGTGTGGGCCTGTGCTCCTACCTGTTGATCGGTTTCTACTACAGCAACCGCAACAACGGTAACGCGGCACTGAAGGCCTTCATCGTCACCCGTATCGGTGACGTGTTCATGGCCATCGGCCTGTTCATCCTGTTCGCCCAGCTGGGCACGCTGAACGTCCAGGAACTGCTGGTGCTGGCACCGCAGAAATTCCAGGCGGGCGACACCTGGATGGTGCTGGCCACCCTGATGCTGCTCGGTGGTGCGGTCGGTAAATCGGCCCAGCTGCCGCTGCAGACCTGGCTGGCCGACGCGATGGCTGGCCCGACCCCGGTTTCGGCACTGATCCACGCCGCGACCATGGTCACCGCAGGCGTCTACCTTATCGCCCGTACCCACGGCCTGTTCACCCTGGCGCCGGACATCCTGCACCTGGTTGGCGTAGTGGGTGGCATCACCCTGGTACTGGCCGGTTTCGCCGCACTGGTACAGACCGACATCAAGCGTATCCTCGCCTACTCCACCATGAGCCAGATCGGCTACATGTTCCTCGCCCTGGGCGTTGGCGCATGGGATGCGGCGATCTTCCACCTGATGACCCACGCCTTCTTCAAAGCCCTGCTGTTCCTTGCCTCCGGTGCGGTGATCGTTGCCTGCCACCATGAGCAGAACATCTTCAAGATGGGCGGCCTTTGGAAGAAACTGCCACTGGCCTACGCCAGCTTCGTGGTCGGTGGTGCTGCCCTGGCCGCCCTGCCGATCCTGACCGTCGGCTTCTACTCCAAGGACGAGATCCTCTGGGAAGCCTTCGCCAGCGGCAACACCAACCTGCTCTACGCAGGCCTGGTCGGTGCGTTCATGACCTCGCTGTACACCTTCCGCCTGATCTTCATCGCCTTCCACGGCGAAGCGAAGACCGAGGCCCACGCTGGCCACGGCATCAGCCACTGGCTGCCGCTGGGCGTGCTGATCGTGCTGTCGACCTTCGTCGGCGCCTGGATCCACCCGCCGCTGGCAGGCGTGCTGCCTGAAAGCGCCGGCCACGCCGGTGGCGAAGCCAAGCATTCGCTGGAGATCGCCTCGGGCGCCATCGCCATCGCCGGTATCCTGCTCGCTGCAGTGCTGTTCCTGGGCAAGCGTCGCCTGGTCACCGCGATCGCCAACAGCAGCATCGGTCGCGTCCTGTCGGCCTGGTGGTTCGCCGCCTGGGGCTTCGACTGGATCTACGACAAGCTGTTCGTCAAACCTTACCTGCTGATCAGCCACATCCTGCGCAAGGACCCGGTTGACCGCGGTATCGGCCTGATTCCTCGCATGGCTCGCGGCGGCCACGTCGCCATGAGCAAGACCGAGACCGGTCAGCTGCGCTGGTACACCGCCTCTATCGCCGTAGGTGCCGTGCTCGTGCTCGGCGCTGTGGTAGTGGCCGCGGTATGACCATGAATATTGCGAACCTCGCGAACCTTGCGACTCTGCGAAAGGAAACGAACCCGTCATGATTCTGCCTTGGCTGATCCTGATCCCCTTCATCGGCGGCTTCCTGTGCTGGCTGGGTGAGCGCTTCGGCGCCACCCTGCCACGCTGGATCGCGCTGCTGACCATGTCCCTGCTGCTCGGTATCGGCCTGTGGCTGTGGGGCACCGGTGACTACACCCTCGCCCCCGCTCCGGGCGCCGAACCTGCCTGGGCTGTGGAATACAAAGTCCAGTGGATCCAGCGCTTCGGCATCAGCGTCCACCTGGCCCTGGACGGCCTGTCGCTGCTGATGATCCTGCTCACCGGCCTGCTCGGTGTGCTCTCGGTGCTGTGCTCGTGGAAAGAGATCCAGCGCCACGTCGGCTTCTTCCACCTCAACCTGATGTGGATCCTCGGCGGCGTGGTCGGTGTGTTCCTGGCGCTGGACCTGTTCCTGTTCTTCTTCTTCTGGGAAATGATGCTGGTGCCGATGTACTTCCTCATCGCGCTCTGGGGTCACAGCTCGGCAGATGGCAAGAAGACGCGGATCTACGCGGCGACCAAGTTCTTCATCTTCACCCAGGCCAGCGGCCTGATCATGCTGGTGGCGATCCTTGGCCTGGTGCTGGTCAACTACAACGCCACCGGGGTGATCACTTTCAACTACAGCGACCTGCTCAAGGCACAGCTGCCGCCAGGTGTCGAATACCTGCTGATGCTGGGCTTCTTCATCGCCTTCGCGGTCAAGCTGCCAGTGGTTCCGTTCCACTCCTGGCTGCCTGACGCCCACGCCCAGGCGCCGACTGCAGGTTCCGTCGACCTCGCCGGCATCCTGCTGAAGACTGCGGCCTACGGCCTGCTGCGCTTCGCCCTGCCGCTGTTCCCGAACGCCTCGGCCGAGTTCGCGCCGATCGCCATGACCCTGGGCCTGATCGGTATCTTCTACGGTGCCTTCCTGGCCTTCGCACAAACCGACATCAAGCGCCTGATCGCCTTCTCCAGCGTCTCGCACATGGGCTTCGTGCTGATCGGTATCTATTCCGGCAGCCAGCAAGCCCTGCAGGGCGCGGTGATCCAGATGCTGGCCCACGGCCTGTCGGCTGCGGCGCTGTTCATCCTGTCCGGCCAGCTGTACGAGCGTCTGCACACCCGTGACATGCGCCAGATGGGTGGCCTGTGGCACCGCATCGCGTATCTGCCAGCCATCAGCCTGTTCTTCGCCGCCGCGTCGCTGGGCCTTCCGGGCACCGGCAACTTCGTCGGCGAGTTCCTGATTCTGATCGGCAGCTTCGCCCACGTGCCTTGGATCACCGTGATCGCCACCACCGGCCTCGTGTTCGGTTCGGTCTACTCGCTGATCATGATCCACCGCGCCTACTTCGGTCCGGCCAAGGCCGACACCGTGCTGGCCGGCATGGACGGACGCGAACTGATCATGGTGCTGGGCCTGGCGGTGCTGCTGATCGTGCTGGGCGTCTACCCGCAGCCGTTCCTCGACACCTCTGCCGCCACCATGAGCGGTGTGCAGCAGTGGCTCGGTTCCGCTTTCACTCAACTCGCTTCGGCCCGGTAAGAGCGCTATGGAATTCACCACTCAACACTTCATCGCATTGGCGCCGATGCTGATCACCACCATCACCACGGTGGTGGTGATGCTGGCGATCGCCTGGAAGCGCAACCACTCGCAGACCTTCCTGCTGTCCACCGTGGGCCTGAACCTGGCCCTGCTGTCGATCCTGCCGGCACTGAAAGTCGCACCGCTGGCGGTCACCTCGCTGGTGACCATCGACAAGTTCGCCTGCCTGTACATGGCGATCATCCTGGTGGCCACCCTGGCCTGCGTCACCCTTGCCCACGCCTACCTGGGCGAAGGCTCCAAGGGCTTCCCAGGCAACCGTGAAGAACTCTACCTGCTGCTGCTGATGTCGGCGCTCGGTGGCCTGGTGCTGGTCAGCGCCAACCACCTGGCGGGCCTGTTCATCGGCCTGGAGCTGCTGTCGGTGCCGGTCTACGGCCTGGTAGCCTATGCGTTCTTCAACAAGCGTTCGCTGGAAGCCGGCATCAAGTACATGGTGCTTTCGGCTGCAGGTTCGGCCTTCCTGCTGTTCGGCATGGCCCTGCTCTACGCCGATGCCGGCGCCCTGACCTTCGACCAGTTGGGCAAGGCCCTGGCAGCCACCAGCATGCCAAGTCTGCTGGCACAGCTGGGCCTGGGCATGATGCTGGTAGGCCTGGCCTTCAAGCTGTCGCTCGTGCCTTTCCACTTGTGGACTCCGGACGTGTACGAAGGTGCTCCGGCACCGGTCGCCGCCTTCCTGGCCACCGCCAGCAAGGTTGCGGTGTTCGCCGTGGTCGTGCGCCTGTTCATGCTCTCCCCTGCCGCCAGCAGTGGCGTGCTGAGCACCGTACTGGCGGTGATCGCCGTCGCCTCGATCCTGGTCGGTAACCTGCTGGCGCTGACCCAGAGCAACCTCAAGCGTCTGCTGGGTTACTCGTCCATCGCCCACTTCGGTTACCTGGTCATCGCCCTGGTGGCGAGCAAGGGCCTGGCACTGGAGGCCATGGGCGTGTACCTGGTCACCTACGTGATCACCAGCCTGGGCGCCTTCGGCGTGATCACCCTGATGTCCTCGCCGTACGCCGGCCGTGACGCCGACGCGCTGTACGAGTACCGCGGCCTGTTCTGGCGCCGTCCGTACCTGACCGCGGTACTGACCGTGATGATGCTGTCGCTGGCCGGTATCCCGCTGACCGCAGGCTTCATCGGCAAGTTCTACATCATCGCCACTGGCGTCGAGTCGCACCTGTGGTGGCTGGTCGGTGCACTGGTGATCGGTAGCGCCATCGGCGTGTACTACTACCTGCGGGTCATGGTGACCCTGTACCTGGTAGAACCGAACCTGCGTCGTCACGATGCTCCGCTGAAGTGGGAACAGCGTACCGGTGGCGTGATGCTGCTGGCCGTTGCGATCCTGGCCTTCGTGCTGGGTGTCTACCCGCAGCCGTTGCTGGAACTGGTTCAGCAGGCTGGCCTGCACCTGGTAGGCTGATTCGTTCTGCGCTGCATCAAGACACCCCGCCTCGGCGGGGTGTCTTGTTTCTGGCACCGGCAAAACCGGCCAGCGCCTTCAACCACAACGGGCACGGTCCCACGCCGGGCACTGAGCTCGGTGCAGGTTCAACGCGGTATTGATGATGCCGATGTGGCTGAACGCCTGCGGAAAATTCCCCAGCATCCGCTGGCCGAGCGGATCGTACTGCTCGGCCAGCAAGCCCACGTCATTGCACAGCCCGGTCAGGCGGTCATACAACGCCTGCGCCTGTTCCTGGCGCCCCAACAGCACATACACATCAGCCAACCAGAACGAACACACCAGGAAAGTCCCCTCCCCCGGCGTCAGGCCATCGCTGCAACTGTCGCTGTCGTAACGCAGCAACAAACCATTTTTCAGCAGGCGACGTTCGATCTGTTCCAGTGTCCGCAAGAAACGCGGATCCTCCGCCGGCAGAAAACCGGTCAGGGCAATGTGCAGAAGACTGGCGTCGAGCTCGTCTGAACCATAGGCCTGCACGAAGTACTGCCCACCAGCATCCAGCCCTTGCTCGCACACCTCTCGGTGAATCTGCTCGGCCACCTGACGATAGTGCCGCCCCCGCTCGCGATCCTCCTCGGTGGTTTCAGCCAGCCTCGCCGCGCGGTCGAACGCAACCCAGGCCATCACCTTCGAATGCACGAACTGCTGACGACCGCCACGCACCTCCCAGATACCTTCGTCGGGCTCGCGCCAGATGCGCTCCACATACGGCATGATCAGCCGGGCGATTGCGGCACTGCGAGGGTGACGAGGCAGCCCGCCCTTGATCGCCTGGGCCATGGCATCGGCCACCTCACCATAGATATCCAGCTGGCGCTGCCCGGAGGCGGCGTTGCCGATGCGCACCGGGCTCGAGCGTTCATAGCCGGCCAGCCAGGGCAAGGTGAACTCGCCCAGGTCGCGCTCGCCTGCCAGGCCATACATGATCTGCATCTGCTCCGGGTTGCCGGCCACCGAGCGCAGCAACCATTCGCGCCAGGCCTGCGCTTCATCGAAATACCCCAGGTTCATGAACGCCAGCAGGGTCATGGTGGCGTCCCGCAACCAGCAATAGCGATAGTCCCAATTGCGTTCACCCCCGATGCGCTCGGGCAACGAAGTGGTGGCCGCAGCGACGATCCCGCCGGTGGGCGCATAGGTGAGCGCCTTGAGGGTCAACAGCGAGCGACGCACCTGGGCACTGTGCGGCCCTACGTCGGGGCAGCGTGCAGCGAAGTCCTGCCAGTGCGCCAGGGTGTCGGCCAGCGCCTGATCGGCGTCGAAATCCGGTGTGTCGGGCAGGTGCGAGGGTTGATGACGCAAGGCGAACACATGGCGCTCGCCTGCGCCCACATGAAAACGGCAGACGCTGTGATGGTCCATCGCATGCAGCCCGACCGTGCTGCGCAGGATCAGCCGGTCGGGGCCGGCAACGGCACTGAGGGTCAGTGGATCGAGCCGCTCCACCCAGGGGACACTGCGGCCATAGTCGAAGCGCAGCACCAGATCGAGTTCGAATCGGGTTTCTCCCGAGAGGCCTTCGACGATACGCAGCACGGCGTTTGGTTCACCCAGGGGCATGCAGTCGAGTACCCGGGCACGACCACTGGCAGTGGTCCAGGTGGTTTCCAGGACCAGGGTATCGCCCAGGTACTGCCGACTGCACTGCTCCACCGAGTCGCTGGGCGCCAGGCGCCAGCGACCATTCTCTTCATTGCCGAGCAACGCGGCGAACACCGCAGGGTCGTCGAAACGGGGCAGGCACAACCAGTCGATCGAACCATCGCGGCTGACCAGGGCTGCGCTGCGGCAGTTGCCAAGCAGGGCATAGTCTTCGATGTGCGCGGGCATTGGAGCTCCTTGGATTGAGGCTTGGGTTCGCTCTGTTGTTTGTGACCACAACCGAGCACGCTTTGCGCCCCTCGCCCGAATCCTGCAGTACATCAACGACGTCGCCCGCCTGGCCTGCTACTGTTCTCCCCAGCCCCAACCCGTGAAGGATCACCCTGCCCCATGTCTTCAGACCTGCTCCTGGTCCTCGGCCTGCTCGCCATCGTCGTCACCCTGTTCATCCTCAATCGCCCCCGCATGGATGTGGTTGCGCTGCTGGTGATCCTGTTTCTGCCGCTGTCCGGCATCCTCACCGTCGAGCAGGCCCTGGCCGGCTTCAGCGATCCCAACGTGGTGCTCATCGCCGCATTGTTCGTGATCGGCGAAGGCCTGGTGCGCACCGGTATCGCCTACCGCATCGGCGACTGGATGAGCGAGCGCGCTGGCAACAGCGAGGCCCGCTTGCTGGTGCTGTTGATGGTCGCGGTCGCCGGGCTTGGCTCGGTCATGAGTTCGACTGGGGTGGTGGCGATCTTCATCCCGGTGGTGCTCAGCATCGCCGCGCGCCTCAAGTGCTCACCGAGCCGCCTGATGATGCCGCTGAGCTTCGCCGGCCTGATCAGCGGCATGCTCAGCCTGGTGGCGACGCCACCGAACGTGGTGGTGCACAGCGAGCTGGTGCGCCACGGGCTGGAAGGCTTCAATTTCTTCAGTTTCACCCCGTTCGGCCTGGTCATACTGGTCCTGGGTGTGGGCTACATGCTGCTGACCCGCCACTGGCTCAACGGCGAAGTGCGCAAGGACGGTCGTAGCGAAAGCCGCCGCACCCTGCTCGACCTGGTACTGGACTACAAACTCAGCGGTCGCGAGCGGCGGCTGCGCATCCGCCCACATTCGCCACTGATCGGCCATACCCTAGGCGAGCTCGAGTTGCGTACCCGCCATGGCGCCAATGTGGTCGGCATCGAGCGCCAGCACAAATTCACCACCCGGGTGATCGCCGCCGACTCCGGCACCCTGCTGCAACAGGGCGATGTGCTGCTGCTCGACCTGTTCGCCAATCGCGACGACCTGCGCAGCCTGTGCCAGACCATGCAACTGGAACCCCTGCACTTCAAGGCGGCCTACTTCATCGATCAATCACAGGAAGTGGGCATGGCCGAGATCTCGCTGCCGCCCGGCTCGCAACTGATCGGCAAGACTATCCTGGAGCTGGCCTTTCGCAGCCGCTACGGCCTCAATGTGGTCGGCCTGCGCCGCGAGCAGAGCGCCGTCGAAGCACAACTGGTGGAGGAGAAACTGCGCCTGGGCGACACCCTGCTGGTCATCGGCCCCTGGAAAGCCGTGCGCCAGTTGCAAAGCCAGCCGCGCGACTTTCTGGTGCTGAGCCTGCCAGCCGAAATCGATCAGGTCGCCCCTGCCCGCACCCGTGCTCCCCAAGCCCTGCTGAGCCTGGCGGTGATGGTCGGGCTGATGGTCAGCGGCCTGGTACCCAATGTCCTCGCTGCGCTGATCGGCTGCCTGTTGATGGGCGCCGGGCGCTGTATCGACATGAACAGCGCCTACCGCGCGATCCATTGGCAAAGCCTGGTACTGATCGTCGGCATGCTGCCCTTCGCCCTGGCGCTGCAGAAGACCGGCGGTATCGACCTGGCCGTGACCGGGCTGGTCGGCCTGCTCGGCGGTGCCGGCCCGAAGGCCATCCTTGCCTGCCTGTTCGCCCTCACCGCCGTGATCGGGCTGTTCATCTCCAACACGGCAACGGCAGTACTCATGGCCCCGGTTGCGATCAGCACGGCGCAGCAACTGGGCATGTCGCCGTATCCCTTCGCCATGACCGTGGCCCTGGCCGCCTCGGCAGCATTCATGACGCCGGTGTCCTCACCGGTCAACACCCTGGTGCTCGGCCCTGGCCAGTACCGCTTCGCCGATTTCGTCAAGGTCGGTGTGCCCTTCACCCTGCTGGTGATGGTGGTGACCGTGGTGATGGTGCCCTGGTTCTTCGGATTGCAGTGACCAGGATGTTTACCTGTAGCAAACGTGAAATATCAGGGAGGATCGGCGCAAATTAATATCCAATTGACATCAATTCGCTTCCTGAACCACACTGCGATCTATCTGTCCCAGGTGTTAGCTGCAGTCGTCCTGGATTACTTTTGCGCTTGTCGGTCGAGCCCATGGTGTTTTCAGCCCAGTCGCGCCTGCTGCCTCCCTTGATCCTGTTCGGTCTGACCTTCGCCCTGACGCTGGGCGGTATCCTGGCCCGACCGATCGAGTCCCTGTCGCTGTTCTGGCCGGTCAATGCCGTGTTGGCCGGGATGCTGCTGCGCCACCCCCGCCAGGGCAGCATCCTGGGCATCGCCCTGATGTACCTGGCGATGGTCAGTGCCGACCTGATCTGTGGCAGCGAGTGGCGCCCCGCCCTGTGGTTCAACCTGTGCAACGTCGGTGCGATCGTCACCCTCTGGCGTCTGCTGGCGCACTTGCCCCGCCCCCATCGGCGACTGCGTACACCCCATGGCGTGCTCCGCGTATTCGCTGCCTGTGCCGCAGGGGCCGTGGTGGCTGCAAGCCTCGCATGCGTCATGGCCGCCCCCTGGTTCGATCAGTCATTGCGCACCACCTGGCTGGCCTGGTTCAGCGAACAGTTCTCCACCAGCGTACTCGTGTTGCCAATCATGCTCACCGCGCCGTCGCTACCGGCACTACTGCGCAGCGGAGGACAGCCTGTGCGACTGGCACCCTTGCTGGTGCTGCTGGCTTCGCTGGTGCTCAGTATCGTTTTCGGCGGCCCTGGCGCAATCGCCTTCCCCATTTCTGCGCTGCTGTGGTGCGCCCTGAGCTATTCCCCTTTTCTGCTCTCGCTGCTGACGCTGACAGCAGGCAGCACCCTCATCGTTGCCGTGGCCCAGAACCTGATGCATTTCAGCGTGCCGCAGAGTGAGCCGGGCGTCACGGCACTGATGTCGGCTCGCCTGGGCATCGCCATGCTGGTGCTCGGGCCGCTGGTAGTGGCCTGTGTCAGCAATGCCAACCGCGCCCTGCTGTCGCGCCTGGCGCACCAGGCGACCATCGATCACCTGACCGGCGCCCTGACCCGCAGCGCCTTCACCCGCCAGGCCAACGCCCTGCTGGAAGGCCGGCAGCAGCATGCCCAGGCGCTGCCGCTGACCTTGATGATGCTCGATATCGACTACTTCAAGGCGATCAATGACCGCCATGGCCACGCGGTCGGCGACCACGTCCTGCGCCAATGTGCCAGTGCATTGCAGGAACAATTGCACGACGGCGAACTGTTCGCTCGCCTGGGTGGCGAGGAATTCGTCATCGTCGTTCCGGGGCTCGCGCCCGAACAGGCTGCGTTCACTGCCGAGCGTCTGCGCCGCGCCGTGCAGGACCTGCAGATGGTGCAGGGTGAGACGCAGCTGCGGATCACCGTGAGCATCGGTGTCAGTGGCTGCAACGACAGCCAGCCGACAGCCGACCTTGATGCCTTGCTCGCCGATGCCGACCAGGCGCTGTATCGCGCCAAGGCCCATGGCCGCAATCGTGTCGAGCAGGCCCAGCGCCAGGTGGTCTGAGTCAGCCGATCAGATCCCAGGAAAGCTTGGCGATCAGCACGCACAGCAGTACCAGGAACAGGCCCCGCACGAACCCTGCCCCTTTGCGTACCGCCAACCAGGTGCCCGTCAGAGCCCCCAGGATGTTGAACACCGCCATCGGCAATGCAATGGCCCACAGCACGTTACCCGAGGGAATGAAGAACACCAGTGCGGCCAGATTGGTGGCGATGTTCACCAGCTTGGCCGACGCCGAGGCGTGGAGAAAATCCAGGGCGAAAAAGCGGATGAACAGGAAGATCAGGAAGCTGCCCGTTCCAGGGCCGAACAGACCGTCATAGAAACCAATGGCACCGCCGATCAGTATCGCCAGGCACTGCTCCTTGCGGCCGATTCGCGTCGGCGTGTGCAAGGCCCCGAAATCTTTCTTGCAGAAGGTGTAGATCGCCATCAACACGATCAGCACCAGCACCGCCGGGCGCATCACGCTGGGAGGCACCAACGACACGGTCGCGGCCCCTGCGAACGACATGACAAAGGCACTGGCCATCGCCGGCACGATCAGCCCCCAGTCGAGTCTGACCTTGCGAATGAACGAGCGCGCGGCGAAGGCCGTGCCGCACACCGACGCGAACTTGTTGGTGCCCAACAGCGCCGCCGGTTGAGCACCGGGCAGCACATTGAACAGCGCAGGAATCTGAATCAGCCCGCCACCGCCGACCGCAGCATCGATCAATCCGGCAGCGAACGCGAACAGGGACAACAGGACGATATCCGTCATTTGAGAAGTTCCAGGCAGGGAAAGCGTGCCCAAAGCCTAATCAAACGGCCGCACCTGTGTTGAAATGCCATATTGCACAAACCGCAATGAGGAACCCGCCATGGCATTGGATATGCTGCGCGAAATACAGGCTTTCGTCAGCGTCGCCCACAAGCGCAGCTTCGTTGCCGCCGCCCGCGCCCTGGGGCGCTCACCCAGCGCCGTAACCCGCGCAGTGCAGGCGCTCGAGGACAACGCTGGCACCCGCCTGCTCAATCGCAGTGCCAACGCCGTGACCTTGACCGAAGCCGGTGAGCACTTGCTGCCCCACGCACAGCGCTTGCTGGAGGTGCAACGTGATGCCGCCGATGAGCTGGCGGCGCTGAGCGGTTCGGCACAGGGCTGGATCCGCTTCGCAGTGCCCGAGCTGCTGGCCCAGAAGGTACTGCCGGCGGTGCTCGCCGAATTCTCCCAACGTCACCCCCAGGTCACCCTGGACGTGCAGTTCGGCGATCAGGCCCTCGACCCGGTGCAAGGCAAGTTCGATTTCGTGGTGCGCGGTGCCTTTCCCCAGTCGAGCGAACTGATCGGCTATCCACTGTGGAACTACCGCCGCCACCTGTACGCCAGCCCGGCGTACCTGCAGCAACACGGCTTGCCACTGGAACCCGAGGAGTTGGGCGGCCATGCGCTGATCCTGCACACCGCTCCCCGCATCCTCAAGGCTTGGCATTTCTACCGCGACGGCCAGATCACCAGCCTGCGACCACGTCCGCGCCTGCGCCTGTCCGCAGGCACTGCGGTGTACCAGAGCGCGCTGGCCGGTGCCGGCATCGCCCGTCTCGCCGACTGGCTGGGCGAGCCGCAAGTGCAGGCCGGGCGCTTGCTGCGGGTATGCCCGGCGTATCACCTGACCTCCAGCAGCGGCCAGGATCCGCAGATGCATGCGCTCTACCCGCCTGGCGAACAACCGGCTCGGGTACGTGAACTGCTGCAGGCGCTACGACGCGCGCGTCCCTGACCCCCGGACAGCACTGTACAAATTCTGCTCAATTTAACAAAGGCCGCTTCGTTACTGGCTTGTAGCGTTTTATCCACAGACCTACCCACGTTTTTTGTGGACAGAATTCCGAGTCCAGTTAACGACTTATCGCACACGCAATAGTGCAGCATTCGCTAGCCTGACCAATTCGATCCACTCGCCAACGTTGATCGCCCCGGCACGCTCGAGTTGCTCGGCACAGACCAGTGCCTGCTCGTAATCCCGTTCGCTGGCGATACCGGTGCCGACGAACCTCTCCCGCCACTCCAGCATCGCTGCAGTGCCCTTCTTGCTTTCCATGTACGACTCCGAGGCAGGTGGGCTGCCGTCAAGCCCAAAAACTCCAGACGCCCCACGCTCGGGGGCCGAAAACGGCCGCGGGAGATTACACGAACGGTTATCAAGTGAGAATAAATATCAAGAAGAAGCCGACAGACAGTCGATGAGCGGCGTGGCAGGAGGTAAAACGCATCGAGCCCGTCTCACAGGTAGACGGGCTCGGGGAAGTTGGACGGGATATTTCAGCCCGGTGGGATGGTACCCAGCAAGCCGATCAGGATCGTCAGCATCAGGAAACCACCCAGGAACAACGCAAGCTTGCCCATTGGAACCTCGACAAAGTGGGGACTGAACGGCAGAGCTGCCCGCCAGGGATGCGGTGCAGCTGCGCTTGCCCGGCGCATACCGCTTCGTACGGCTGGGCTTGAGGGGCATTGTCAGGCCTTGGCTGATACGGTTACAGATTCAGGTTGCCGTAAAAAAAGCATATCAGATGGGTCGTTCAGTCCAGCCGTCGCAACTTCTCCTGCGGCAACCACCCCAGTTCACCGTTGCGCTGTCGCCGACACCAGAGCCAGCCGTTCAAGCGCCGCAGCCCCACCACCTCGTGCCCAGGATCGACGTCCAGCTCATGGGCCGAATACGACTCCAGTGCCCGCCCCTGGCCGACACCCAGGCACTCGATCAACTGCCCCGGCACCCAGCCTGGCTCGTGCCCCTCACAGCTGCACAGATACCAGTCCTGCCAGTCTTCCTCACCCTCGTAACGTTGCCCGATCTGCAACAACGTCCCTCGGGCGAAGCGAATGGGTCGAGGGTATTCACTGCGATGGCTTTCGATCACCACGTATTTCATATCCCGCTCCCTGGCTTCAGAAGAATCAATCCTGGCAGCCGCTCAGAGGCTCATGACCATTTCATGCCAGGCCATGCCACCGTGATCGGAACTGGAAGGTTTCACGTACTGGTATCCCATCTTTTCGTACAACCCTACATGCTGGTCCTTGCACATCAGGTGAATGGTCTTCTTGCCGCGTTCGCGCATCTGCTCGATGAAGCGCGTCATCAGTTGCCCGGCGTAACCGCGCCCCTGAAACGCCGGATCGACCACCACCGACATGATCACCACGTTTGGCGCCTGGGCATCGTGCCCAACCAGCTCCTTGAACGCCTCATCGGACATCACCACTTCGTGAGCACAGCCACTGTTGATGAAACCCACCACCTGGCCGTCCTGCTCCAGCACCAGAAAGCCCTCCGGGTACTGGGCGATGCGCGTGGCAATCTTCTCCCGCGTGGCCGCTTCGTCGCCTTCATAGGCAGTGGTTTCGATGTGATAGCAGCGGTCCACATCCGAAGGCGTGGCGGGGCGGAAAACAGGCGTATTCATGGGGTAGGTCCGTGTCTCGGTAAACAGAGGACGACATCCTAACCGGAGCGGCTCGGCTTCGCACCGCGATCACACGTCACACCCTGCTTAACCGAGCATTACCTGTGCGGCACGCTTTGTCTGTTGGCCTGGGAGGATGTAGACCTGTCCGCTGATACCGTCGAGATCCCGCGGGCACGGTGGCTGGCCAGTACAAGGCGACCAAGACCCGGCGCTCGACACGCACGGTCAAGCTGCTTGCCCCAGCTCTGCGTGCTCTATAGGCGCAAGTGCAGTTCACCATGAATCTGCCGGCGGAGCTGATCGAGGTTATCGATCGAGACAATCGGACTGTGCGCGAACAGCGCGTGCGGTTCGTCTTCCGCAACACCGCCACAAACGAGCCGTAGCGCGCATCGGACGAGCTGCGACACGGATGGTGGATCACGCACCTGGAAAAAACAGGCGTGCACCAGCGCGGACCAAAACCTGCCGGCACGCGGTCGCCAGCCAGATGCTGAGCAGCGGCATTCATTCGAAGTGTATCCCTGAATTAGGGATAGCCTTGACACTGAACTCATTCTTGACGGTAAACAAGCGGATTGGCCACGGTAGGACTTCCCCAGCACGGACAAAGCTCCTGCGACGCTAATCTCCTACCCGGACGCTTATCGTCTCTCGCAAACACTGAATGAATACCGCCTCCTGAAGATAGGCCACATTCAACCGGGTCCACCCGGTCACGGCTTTCTGGTTGGTCTGGAAAATCGCCCCCGGCGCCAGCATCACGCCCCTGCCCTGCACTTCACGGGTCAACACGGCGGTATCATCGATACCCGGAAAACGCGCCCACAAGTACAAGCTCTGTTCCGGCCGGCAGAACACCTCGGCGCCGAGCTCATCCAGCACCCGCAACCCGCCTGCGGTGGCCTCCCGCACCCGGTCCTGCAGGCGCATCAGGTGGCGCAGGAAGTGCCCTTCGCTGAGGATCACATCCGCCGTGCGCTCGCACAGTTCAGAGCAACTGGTGTGCAGCATCATCTGCAGGTCAGCCAGCTCGTCGATGGCCTCCTTGCTGCCGGCGATATAGCCCACGCGCAAGGCCGCCGACACCGACTTGGAGAAGCTGCCGATGTATAGCGAGCGGCGCAGCTGGTCGAGCGCCGCCACCTTCAGCGCCGAGCTGGGCTTGAAGTCGGCCAGCGCATCGTCCTCGACCAGCAGCAGGTTGTTCCGCTCGGCCAGTTGCAGCAGACGGTGGGCCTTGGCCGGGGAGATATCCGAGCCGGTGGGGTTGTGACACACCGACTGGATGAAGAACAGCTTGGGCCGTTCGACACGCAGCATAGCTTCCAATACGTCCATGTCCGGGCCGTCCGCCAGGCGCGGCACGCTAAGCAACCGTGCGCCATGCAACTGCAACTTACCGAACAGCGGGTAGTAACCCGGGTTTTCCACCAACACTGCATCTCCCGGCACCACGAAGCGGCGGATGATCAGGTCCAGCGCATGGTTGGAGCCGTGGGTAGTCACAATCTGCCGGGGCGTGGCATTGATGGCGTAGCTGGCCAGCTTGCGCACCAGGCTCTGGCGCAGCCCCGGGTTACCCAGCCGGTTGCCATAGCGGAACAGGTTGCCGGCGCCGCTGCGCATCGCCTGCCGGGTAAATTTGTCGAGGCGCATGTCCTGCAGCCAGGTCACTGGCGCAAAGCCCTCGCCCAGCGGCGCCAACCCGGGCTCGCGAACAAACTGCTGCCGCATCATCCAGATGGTGTCCATGGCCCGGGTATAGGGCCGCGTTTCATCCACTTCGGCAGCCTGTGCCTGTGCCTCAACGAAAAAGCCCTGGCCGTGGCGCGCCTCCACCAGCCCCTTGGATGCAAGGATCTCGTAGGCGGTGATCACCGTGTTCTTCGAATACCCGTGCAAGCGCACGTATTCACGTAGCGATGGCAGGCGGTCGCCAACCTTGAGCACGCCGCTGCGGATCTGCTGCTCGACCGCATCGGCAACCTGTTGGGCAAGGGTGACACGGGTCATCGGCGGGTTCCTTGGCTGCATTGGGTACAGACTGGGTACTGTTGGGCAAAACTGTACCTTCAACAAAGGGCACAGTGGTTGCACATTAAGCACCACGCCAGCGCCGCGCTCAAGGCGCCGCCCAATAACAATGACACCAACGGAGCCTTCATGAGCCTCGATTCCCGCCTGCCCGCCTTCCGTAACCTATCCCCCGCCGCACGTCTGGACCACATTGGCCAGTTGCTCGGTCTGAACCCCGACGACGTCAACCTGCTGGCCAACGCCGGTGCCCTGCCGATAGACATCGCCAACGGCATGATCGAAAATGTCATCGGCACCTTCGAGCTGCCCTATGCCGTGGCCAGCAATTTCCAAGTCAACGGCTGTGATGTGCTGGTGCCGCTGGTGGTCGAAGAGCCCTCGATTGTCGCTGCAGCCTCGTACATGGCCAAGCTGGCCCGCGCCAATGGCGGCTTCGTTACCTCCAGCAGCGCCCCGCTGATGCGTGCCCAGGTACAGATTGTCGGCGTCCACGACCCGCTCAATGCGCGCCTGAGCCTGCTACGCCGCAAGGGCGAAATCATCGAGCTGGCCAACCGCAAGGACCAGTTGCTCAACAGCCTGGGCGGCGGCTGCCGCGACCTCGAAGTGCACACCTTCGCCGAATCGCCACGCGGCCCGATGCTGGTCGCGCACCTCATCGTCGATGTGTGCGACGCCATGGGCGCCAACACCGTCAACACCATGGCCGAAGCCGTGGCGCCGTTGATGGAGGCTATTACCGGTGGCCAGGTACGCCTGCGTATTCTGTCCAACCTGGCCGACCTGCGCCTGGCCCGGGCCCAGGTGCGAATCACCCCGCAGCAGCTGAAGACCGACGATTTCAGTGGCGAGGCGGTAATCGAAGGCATCCTCGACGCCTACGCCCTCGCGGCCATCGACCCGTATCGCGCGGCCACCCACAACAAGGGCATCATGAACGGCATCGACCCGCTGATCGTCGCTACGGGCAACGACTGGCGTGCTGTGGAAGCCGGCGCCCACGCGTTTGCCTGCCGCAGCGGCCGCTACGGTTCGCTGACCACTTGGGAAAAGGACAGCAACGGCCACCTGGTCGGCACCCTGGAAATGCCGATGCCGGTCGGTCTGGTCGGTGGTGCGACCAAGACTCACCCATTGGCACAACTGTCGCTGCGCATCCTGCAAGTCAGCACCGCCCAGCAGCTGGCGGAGATTGCCGTGGCCGTAGGCTTGGCGCAGAACCTTGGGGCCATGCGCGCCCTGGCCACAGAAGGTATCCAGCGCGGGCACATGGCCCTGCACGCGCGCAATATCGCGGTGTTGGCGGGTGCCCGCGGTGATGAAGTGGATTGGGTTGTCCGGCAACTGGTAGAAAATCACGATGTCCGTGCCGACCGTGCCGTTGCGCTGCTGAAACAAAAGCGCGGCCAATGACCATGGCTCCGGCGCAAGCGGTAAAAGTGTTTGAAGTCGGCCCGCGCGACGGCCTGCAGAACGAGCGCCAGCGGTTGTCGGTGGCCACGCGCGTGGCGCTGATCGACGCGCTGGCGGCCAGCGGCCTGCAGCATATCGAGGCCGGTGCCTTCGTGTCGCCGCGCTGGGTGCCACAAATGGCCGGCAGCGACGAGGTGTTGCGCCAGTTGCCCGCCGACGACGAGGTCAACTACACAGCCCTGGTCCCCAACCTGCAAGGCTTCCAGGCCGCGCAGCGGGCCGGCTGCCGCGAGGTGGCGGTGTTCGCGGCCGCCTCCGAGGCGTTTTCGCGCAATAACATCAATTGCTCCATCGATGAAAGCTTCGAGCGCTTCGCCCCGGTATTGCAAGCCGCCAAACAAGCCTCTGTCCGCGTGCGCGGTTATGTATCCTGCGTGCTCGGTTGCCCATTCAGTGGCGCGGTGGCGCCAGAGGTCGTGGCGGCGGTCGCACGCCGCTTGTATGAACTGGGCTGCTACGAAATCAGTCTGGGTGACACCATCGGCGCCGGCAGACCGGACGCGACCGCGCAACTGATCGAACACTGCGCCCGGCAAGTGCCGGTGACCGCGCTGGCCGGCCACTTTCACGATACCTGGGGCATGGCCATCGCCAATGTCCACGCCGCACTAGCGCAAGGTGTACGCACCTTCGACAGCTCGGTTGCCGGCCTTGGCGGCTGCCCCTACTCGCCCGGTGCTAGCGGCAACGTGGCCACCGAAGAGCTGCTGTACCTATTGCACGGACTGGGCTACAGCACAGGTGTCGACCTGCAGGCGGTGGCCCGGGTTGGCGTGCGTATCAGTGCCGAACTGGGCATCGCCAACCGCTCCCGCGCCGGCCTTGCAATGGCGGCAAGGAGCGCCGGCGAACAACACCTGTAGTACTTGTAGCACCCGAATAATAACAACGTGCCCGCAAAGGCAGGAGAATGCCAATGACCCTTGAATGCCGCCTGCACCCCCGCGCACCGGAGGTGAACCAGGCTTACGACAACCTCTATGAAGTGTGGGGCGACACCGTGGACAGCCGCCACCTGATCGCCGCCATCGCCATCGGCGCCGCCTGCAGCCTGGGCACGTTCTTTCTCGCCGAGCACCTGCTGACCGGCTGGGTCCAGTCCAGCCAGATGGCCCGTGCCTACGCCATGCTGCTGGGCATTCTCGGCTCGCTGTTGGGTGGCGGGGTCAGTGCCTGCCTGTTCAAACCCAAGCGCCATGTGGTCGAACACGTCGCCGACCCGGCCTGGCGCCAGCAGGTGATTGAAGAACTGCGAGATGAATACGGCGGTATCGGCCAGCTCAGCGATCTGCCGCAAGAAGTGCGCAACGAGCTGCGCGAACTGGGCCTGGAGCGCTTGTTCGCCGAAGCCGAACCTGCCAGCCCAGCCGTGGCCTGCTCAAGCACTGCAACCCTGAAGCGAGGGACCGCCTGATGGACGCCTTGTTCGACCAGGTACTGATCGCCGTACTGATGGGGGTAATCGGCGCTGTGGTGTTCTCGGCCATCGGCCTGATTTCCGGCAGCGACGAAACCACCACGCTGGCACCGCTGACCTTGCTGGTGGTGCTGCTGGGTGTGCCCGCTGCCGGGGTGTTCACCTTCTTCCTTGCCGGCGCGGTGGCCAAGCACATGACCCATGCGGTGCCCACAGCGTTGCTCGGCATCCCCGGCGACACCATGGCCACGCCACTGATGCGCGAGGCCAACTTCCTGCGCAACCTTGGCGTGCCGCATATTGCCCTGCGCAAGATGATCTCCGGCGCGGTCATCGCCGCCCTGGTGGCCCTACCGCTGGCGGTTCTGTTCGCCGTACTGCTGGCGCCGTTCGGCGATGCGATCAAGCAGGCCGCGCCTTGGGTATTCCTCGCAGCCGCCACCATCATTGCCTACTTCTCGGCCGGCCGCTGGGCCTCGGTGCTGGCGCTGCTGCCGTTCGTGCTGGTGATCATTGCTTTGCAGACCCTGACCACCCAACACGGCGTCAAGCTCAGTGTCAGCTACTTCCTGGGCATCGCTATCGGCCCGCTGATCGCCGCCCTGTTCGCCATGCTCGCCCCGGCAGAGCGGGCTCGGATAAAGCGCAGTGTGCCGCGCACCTTTGCCCTGTCGCCAGACGTCAAGAGCTGGGGCGGCTGGTTCCCCAACCCGCTGAAGGTGCTGGACCGCCGCCAGGCCGGCTGGACCCTGGCCACCGCTACCGTGTCGAGCGCCACCTTCGTATTCAGCCCGGTGGCAATGACGGTGATCCTCGGTGAAGTAGTCGGTTCGCGCATCAAGCACGCCTATCATCGCCTTACCTCGGTGATCAGCGTGCGCAACGGGGTCACCGAGTCCACCTACATTGCCGAGGCATTGATCCCGCTGATCGCCTTCGGCCTGCCGCTCAGCCCCGTGGCTGCCGGCCCGGCCGCGCCGCTGTTCAACGCCCCGCCACGCTTTACCGTGGATGCCGCCAGCGGCCAGGTGAACAATCTGCACAACCTGCTCAGCGCCGGCGAGTTCCTTGCTTTCGGCATGCTCGCAGTGGTGATCGCCATTCTGATCGCTTACCCATTCTCGATGAATTTCGCCCACCGCGCCGCCTCGTTTGTTTCGCGGCGCATCAGCCACGAGGCGGTGATCGCCACCTTCGTCGGCCTGATTTTGGTGATCGGCCTGTGGGAAGGCGGCTTGCTGGGACTGCTGGTGATACTCACGGTCGGTCTGCTGGGTGGCTTCCTGTACCGCTTTATCGGCTTCAACATCGGCGTGCAGTTCATGGGCTACTACACGGCCGTGCTCAGCGTGCCGGCCATCGTCGCCCTGTTCGTCTGACCTGACCTTCTCCTGCTCCACCACGCAGCCACAGGGGCTGCGTGGTTTCATTCGCCTGCAATAAAGGAACAACAACAATGAATATCCTTTGCCCCCCTTGCCGCATGATGGCGGCTGGCGCCTGCCTGTTGCTCAGTGCCGGCAGCGCCCTGGCCGAAGGCTTCAGCGAAGATGCCAACGTCGGCCTGACCCTGCGCAACTTCTACATCAACCGTAATTTCGTCGACCCGGCCTACACCCAAGGCATGGCCGAAGAATGGACGCAAAGCTTCATCCTCGACGCCCGCTCCGGCTTTACCCAGGGCGTGGTCGGCTTTGGCGTGGATGTGCTGGGGCTGTATTCGGTAAAGCTCGACGGCGGTCGCGGCACTGCCGGTACCCAGTTGCTGCCGGTGCACGATGACGGCCGCCCGGCGGATGACTTCGGCCGCCTCGGCGTTGCACTGAAGGCACGCGTTTCGGCCACCGAGCTGAAGATTGGCGAGTGGTCGCCGATGCTGCCGGTGCTGCGCTCAGACGACGGCCGCTCGCTGCCCCAGACCTTCCAGGGCGCCCAGCTCACCTCGCGTGAAATCGACAACCTCACGCTTTACGGCGCACGCTTTCGCGGCAATAGCCCGCGCAACGACGCCAGCATGGACGACCTGTTCATGTCCGGCCGACCCAGCGCCACATCGGACCGCCTGGATATCCTGGGCGCCGAGTACCTGTTCAACGATAAGGCCACCCAGCTCGCAGCCTGGCATACGGACCTGCAAGACATCTACCGCCAGCAGTACTACAATCTGATCCACAGCCAGGCCATCGGCAACTGGACGCTGGGTGCCAACCTCGGCTATTTCGTCGGCGAGGACAGCGGCCGCTCACTGTCAGGCAAGATGGACAACCGCACCACCTCGCTGCTGCTCTCGGCGCGTACCGGTGGCCATACCCTGTACCTCGGCCTGCAGCGAGTGAGCGGCGATACCGGCTGGATGCGGGTCAACGGCACGGCCGGCACCAGCCTGGCCAACGACAGCTATAACTCCAGCTACGACAACGCCCACGAACGCTCCTGGCAGGTGCGCTACGACCACAACTTCGTAGTCGATGGCCTACCGGGGCTACAGTTCATGACCCGCTACATCAGCGGCGACAATGTGCACATTGGCAACGTGCGCGATGGCAAGGAATGGGGCCGCGAAAGCGAACTGGCCTATACCCTCCAGAGCGGCAACTTGCGAGACCTGACCGTCAGGTGGCGCAGTTCCACCTTGCGCCGGAACTTCAGCAGCAATGAGTTCGATGAACACCGGGTGATTGTGAGTTATCCGCTGTCTATCCTTTGAACTAAGTCCTCTCCTCCATGCAACCACGCAGCGACCAAGGCCACTGGTTCGCTGCGTATCCGCACGTCAGTTTGTAGTGCTCTGAATCGCCCCTGGCTTCCTAGACACCTCCGAGCCTCATAATGAGGCCCAAATAGGAGGTGCCATGAGTCGTCAGCGTTACCCCGAAGAATTCAAGATCGAAGCGGTCAAGCAAGTGACCGAAAAAGGCAAACCTGTCGCCGAGGTCGCCCAGCGCCTGGGCATGTCCGTGCACAGCCTTTACGCCTGGATCAAGGTCTACAGCAAGCCCCGAGAACAGCGTCAGCAAGACGATGATCAGCACGCTGAACTGCGTAAGCTGCGCGCTGAACTCAAGCGGGTGACAGAAGAACGAGACATCTTAAAGAAGGCCGCCGCGTACTTTGCCAAGGAGTGCGGCTGAAGTACGCCTTCATCAAGACGCACTCGACAGATTACCCGGTGCGGCGCCTTTGCCAAACCCTCAAGGTGCATCCCAGCGGCTACTACGCTTGGTTGGCTGAGCCTCAATCTGCCCGAGCAAAAGAAGATCGCCGTCTGCTTAGCTTGATCAAACATGCTTGGCTCGAAAGCGGAGGTGTGTACGGCTACCGCAAAATTCACGATGACCTGCGTGTAGTGGTCTACTAACCCCGGACACCCATTTAGGCGAGAATGCTCGCCACAGAGAGGTGTCCGATGACCAAGCAAC